>USAT01000029.1 GCA_900552725.1 uncultured Eubacteriales bacterium
TTCCGGACGGGCGCGGCAGGGGCGGATGCCCTCTGCGCCGGCTGGGGCGCGGGCACGGCCTTCACCGGCTCGGCGCGCCGGACAGGCTGCTGTACAGGGCGTCCCGGGGCTTCACCGCGGCCGGGACGGGGCGGCTGGGGCGGCTCGTTATCGTCATCGCCGCCGTCATCATAGTCGTCATTGCCGCCGCTGTGGCCGATACGGCCCAGCAGGAAGCCTACCAGCAGCAGGATGATCACCAGCAGCGCCGCACCGATGATCAGAGCGGTAGTGGTGGCCATCTCGCCTACCAGAGGCAGCGTTACCGTCATGGGGACGGAATAGGTGGGCGGCTCAGGCGGGATATTGGGGTCGATGATCTCCATGGTGGGGATGATGCCCTCGTACTTGGGCATACGGTACACATGGACGGTATAGGTCTTGGCGGTGGTGCCGTCCTCTGCCGTGCAGGTAACGGTCATCACGGTGTCCCCCTCCTGGAAGAGCTGGGCGCTGGCCTCGGTGACCTTCAGGGCCTTCTCGTCCTTTGCCACGCCGGTCAGCTTGGCGGCTTTGGTCTCATAGGGGACGTAGGCCACATAGTCTGTCACCGCGCCGGAGAAGGTGGGGCTGAGGGTGCCTACATCCAGCGTCAGCTCCTTCAGCGTGGCGTCTGTGCTGGGCTTGTAGTTGGGATCCTGCTCACGGGTGACGGAGATGGTATAGGTCTTTTTGGCGCCGGTGGCGGCGGTACAGGTGACGGTAACGGTGTTGCTGCCCACCACCAGGGAATTGCCGCTGACGGAGACCTTGGCGGAGCCGTCCGCCGCCTTGTAATTGAGATTCAGAGACTCCACCGCATAGGGCACCTTGGCGGTATAGTAGGTGGTGCTCTTATTAAACGCCGGGCTCAGTGTGGCGTTAGAGCAGCTGAGAGAACCCAGGTCGCAGTTGCTGCTGAGGGGGGCGTCCACCTTGCCGCTCCACGAGGCCGGGCTCAACGAGGTATCCGCCGTGCCGTCGCTGACGGTGATGTTCTTGAAGCTGGCGCTCAGTGCCGTGCCTGCGTCAAGATTGCTCTTGACCCGGAAGGTTACGGACAGCACGCTGGAGGAGGAGATGGGATCCACGCCGTACAGCACGAATTTCATGCCGTCGTTGACCATGGTCCAGCCGCTGAGCTGGTTGTCATAGTTGGTGAATTCCAGCACGCTGCTGTCATAATCCAGCGTGGCGTCCACGCCCATGATGCCGCTGCCGGAGACGCTGAGGGTCAGCTTGACGGTGCTGCCGGCCTGTACGGTGCCGCTGCCGCTGAGAGAGGCGGTCGCCGCCTCGGCCCGCTGGGGCAGCAGGGCCGTGATCACCAGCGCCAGCGTCAGCAGCAGCTTCAAAAGGGAAAAAGTCGTTTTTTTCATGACGTTATACTCCTATCAGCCGATGGTATCCTTGCCCACGACCACGCGTGCGGCCTTGACCACGTCAGTAATGCTGACCTTGCCGTCCTGGTTGATGTCGGCGGCCAGCTCATAGACATCCTCCAGCGTTTTCTTGCCCACCACATGGGACTGGATGGCCACCACGTCGGTGATGGTCACGATACCGTCGCCGTTGATGTCGCCACGAACGGCCATCACGAAGGTGACGCCCTGGTAGGTCAGGGTCATACCGGTGCCGATATTACCGCTGGTGACCTTGGTATTGCCATTGTACATGACGGCGCCGCTGCCCAGCTGCTGCAGCAGAGCGCCAGCGTCAACGCCCGGCACCAGAACCATCGCGTAATACTCATCATCCAGAGGTACGGCGTCATACTGAGGCGTAAAGACCATATTCTTGGCCTGCATCACGGTGACGCCGGCGGTATAGCCCTCCCAGCCCTTGAAGGAATAGCTGTACTGGCTGTCGGGTGCTTTGATCGGCGGAGTGGCGGGCGCGGGGATCAGCTCGCCCTCGGCCACGGTGCCGCGGAGATAGATGTCGCCGTCGGCATCCAGGAAGGTGTAGGTGTACACATCGGCGTACTGGGCGTACAGCGTCAGGTCGGAGGCAACGATCTTGTTGCCGGACATGATCTGCTCGCCGCCGGTCTTTTCGGTGAACCAGCCAATGAAGGAATAGCCCTCCTTGCTGGCGGTGGGCAGCTTGCCGTAGATGATGTCGCTGAGCTTGACGGTCTTGGTGGCGCTGCCGTTCAGGGTACCGCCGTTGGGATCAAAGGTGACGGTATAGGTCTCGTCATCGTGGGTCTGGCCGCTGTTCTGGCGGACGGTGAACTCGGACTTTGCCAACTCCACCGCGCTGCCGCCGGCCGCCGCCGTCAGGGTAAAGACGTAGTCTCCGGCGGCCAGGGCACTGTAAGCCACGCTGTTGTCCAGCTTCATCAGGTCATAGGAGGTGGCGTTGGGCGAGGCGGTGGCATTGATGGCCACAGCGCCGCTCTTGGTGGTAACGGTCATCTTCACGGAGGTGATGGGGGCAGAGCAGGAGATGACGCCCCGGACGGGGAAAGAGGAGTTCTTGGCCACCAGGATGTTGTCCTTGGTGGGATAGATGATGCCCTCCACGCGCCAGTCCGCCGCGCTGGCCGTCACGGGGGACAGGTACCAGGCGGAGGCGGGCGCCTCCTCGGTGGGAGCCGCCATCACCAGCGTATCGTTCTGGTAGGAGAGATATGTCCCCGTGCCCACATTTTTCAGCAGTCTGCCGCTGGCGCCGTCCTCCGTCACCCATTTCTGGCTGTCGGAGGTATCAGGCTTGGCCAGAATCACGGTGCCCTGGCTGGCGGCCAGACGAAGGGTGCTGCCGTTCACGGTAACGCTCAGGGTATAAAACCCGCCCTCATAGTGGGTCAGGGTGAAGGTCTGGATGCCGTTTTCCGCGTTCTTGGCGTTCAGCGCCGCCTTGCCACCAGCGGCGTCAAGGGCCAGATGCTGGTTGTCGCGGTTCAGCAGAATCTGATAGCTGCCCTCGGCCA
Source organism: uncultured Eubacteriales bacterium (assembly GCA_900552725.1). Classification (GTDB taxonomy): domain Bacteria; phylum Bacillota; class Clostridia; order Oscillospirales; family Oscillospiraceae; genus Vescimonas. The sequence continues at coordinate 2,957 of USAT01000029.1, forward strand.
GGGAATCACTCTTGTTGTTCATCCGCATCACCAGGGCGTCCGCCGGCTCACGGACACGCAGGCGGGTGTATACGCCCATCTGCACGCCGCTGGAGCAGCCGTAGTAGTACCGCAGGATCTTGCCGGCGGTGCCGTACTTGTTGGCGTCGTCGCCGGACATGGCGTCGCCGGAGCGGCCATTCTCGCTGTAAAGCTGCTCCGCTGTCACCAGGCGGCCGGACTCGTCATAGATGGCCTGGATCAGCTGCCCCTCCGGCTGGTTGGCAAAGCCGCCCAGGTTGGTGAAGGCCCGCTGGATCAGCGAGCAGGCGTCGCTGACGCCGTGCTGCACCGCGCGGCTCCAGAATACATTCTTCAGCGCCACGGAGTAGTTGTCGATCTTGAAGCCCGCCACCCGGCTCTCTACCGCGCTGACCAGGGAGTCGTAGAACTTGGCCTTGGTATAGTCATACTGAGCCGCACCGAAGGTATCGCCGTAGGTCTGGTACATCTCACGCCACTTCGCGTCAAAGCGGGTGCCGTAGCCGGGAGAGGGATTGCTGTAGGCGTACATCAGCTGGTTGCCGATATCCCGGTACACGCTGCTGTCGGTGCTGTTCTGGCACCAGCGGGCAAACTCCACCGGGGTGCCCGCCTTGCTGGCGAACATGTACAGGCCATAGGACTTGCCGCCGGGGTCGCCGGGGGTGGTGGCGATACAGCCGGGGCCGTCGCTGCTGTTGCCGATCTCATAGTAGCGGCTCAGGTTGTCGTACTTGGCGTTGTACCACTCCAGCGCCGTCTCGGCGATGGCGCGGATGAGAAAGCCGCTGCCCACCAGACCCAGCACGATGGCAAAGCTCAGCAGCAGTGCGGTGCCTCTCCGTAATAGCTTCATACCGTTTTCCTCACTTTCCGTCAGAATACGCGGACATACAAACACAGGGGGAGGCGTATCGCCTCTCCGCTGATTTACATAATTATATTCAAAGCAAGTATAGCATCCGGCGGCGGGCTTGTCTATAAAAAACACGAAAAAAACACAAAAAATTGAGGGATTTTGTCGGGTAACTACCACATTTAGGAAGAGCAGAATATGATATAACGCTTCAGACTGGAAAAATGTTTCAGCCCCGGGAAATTATGTCAACAAACAGCAGAGGAGGCGGCCATCCGGCCGTCTCCTCTGCTGTGTCCGGCTGTTTACCGGGCCGCCTCCGCCCAGTGGTTATCCACCAGCTTGTCGAAGTCTACCCATTGCTCCTCCGTCAGCTCTCCCGCCTGGGTCATGACGGTCTCCAGCCGCTCCAGAGACGCCTTCTCCATGGTCAGCGGCAGGTTCCACGCGCCGATCTCCCGGTGGCGGGAGGTAACGGCCTCCAGCGTGTCAAGGCTGGTGTCGGGGAACTGGCCGATGATGGCCTCTGCCACCTCACGGTCGGTGTGGGAATCCACCCAGTCCAGCGCCCTGGCAATGGCCCGGCAGAAGGCGGCGATCACATCGTCATGGGCCTGGATATAGCTCTGTGAGGCGAAGTAGGCCGTATAGGGGATCTGGCCGCTCTCCGCGCCGATGGAGCAGAGGATATACCCCTCACCGGAGGTGACCACCTGGGTGGCGGCGGGCTCGAACAGCGTCACATAGTCCCCCTGGCCGCCGGTGAAGGCTCCGGCCATCATGTTGAACTGCACGCTGGTATCCACGGTCACGTCCACCTGGGGCTCCAGGCCGTGCTGCCGCAGGACGTACTCCAGCGTCATCTCCGGTACGCCGCCCTTGCGGCCGCCGATGATGGTCTTGCCCCGCAGATCCTCCCAGTCGAAGGGCCCGTCGGTGCGGCCCATGAGGAACGCGCCGTCCCGTGCCGTCAGCTGGCCGAACACCACGGGATAGTCGTCCTTGCCCTGGTTGTAAATGTAGATGCAGCTCTCCGGCCCGGCCAGGCCGATGTCGCTCTGCCCCGACACCACGGCGGTCATCACCTTGTCGGCGCCGCCGCCGTTGGTCAGCTCGATGGCAAGGCCTTCCTCCTGGAAGAAGCCCAGCTCCAGCGCCACATACTGGGGCGCGTAGAATACGGAGTGGGTCACCTCGTTGAGACGGACCGTGGTCAGTTCCGCTTCCGCCGTCCCCGCGCCGCAGCCGCATAGCAGCGGCAGCAGCGTCAGGGCGGCCAGCACCGGTGCGAAGATCTTTTTCATGCTTTTACCCCCAACAAACGATATAGTATTTTTTCCACCCGCAGCACCAGCTGGTACATGACCACCGCGGCCACCAGCAGCAGCAACACGCTGGTCATCACCAGATCCATGTTGAACACCTGTGAGCCATAGACGATCAGGTAGCCCAGACCGGCCCGCGAGACAAGAAACTCCCCCATGATGACGCCTACCCACGACAGGCCCACATTGACCTTCAGGGTGTTCAGCAGCGTGGCATAGTTGGCGGGGAACACCAGCATCCACAGAAGCTGCCACCGGCTGGCACCCATGGCGTCCATCAGCCGGATCTTCTGGGCATCCGTGGCGCGGAAGCCCTCGTACATGTTCAGAATGGTGACGATCAGCGAAATGGCCAGGGTCATGACGATGATGGCGCCCGTCCCGGCTCCCATCCACACGATGAAGATGGGGCCCAGCGCCGTTTTCGGCAGGGCGTTGAGCACCACCAGATACGGATCCAGGATCCGGCTCAGGGTGGGCCACCACCACATGGCCACCGCCACCACTGTTCCTGCGGCGGTGCCCAGCAGGAAGCCCACCGCCGTCTCCCAGCAGGATACCCCCACATGCACCAGCACGTCGCCGCTGCGGCACAGGCTGAGGAATGTGGCGGCGATGCGGCTGGGACTGCTGACCAGAAAGCCGTCGCTGAGTCCGATGCGGCAGCTCAGCTCCCAGAAAGCGAAAAAGCCCGCCAGAATGGCCAACTGCCACAGCCGCACCCGGCGGTTCTGCCGCCGCAGGTCCCGCAGATACCGGGCTCGCTTGGGCGATACGGCAGATTCATTCATGCAGCTCCAGCTCCTTCCATATGGCGTCGAAATACCGGGGGAAGGCGGGGTTCTCCCGCCGCTGCATGGGCGTCAGCTGCCGCAGCTCCCCCATGTCGAACACGGCCTTTACTGCGGCGGGCCGCTGGGACAGCACCACCACCCGGTCCGACATGCTGACGGCCTCAGAGATATCGTGGGTCACCAGCAGGGCGGTCTTGCCCTCGGAGCGGATGATGCGCCAGATGTCGCCGGACACCGCCAGCCGCGTCTGATAGTCCAGGGCGGAGAAGGGTTCATCCAGCAGCAGGATATCCGGCCCCGTGGCCAGGGTGCGGATCAGGGCGCACCGCTGGCGCATACCGCCGGAGAGCTGATCGGGCCGCTTGGCGGCGAAGGCCGAAACATCGTACCGGGTCAGCAGCGTGTCGACGTGGGCGTGATGGCCGGGATCGTGATCCCGGCGGATCTGAAGGCCCAGCATCACATTGTCCCGGATAGAACGCCATTCAAAAAGCTGATCCCGCTGGGGCATGAAGCCCATCCGCCCGCTGGCTCCGGTCACCGGCTGGCCGTACAGCTCCACCGTGCCGCCGTCCAGGGTCTCCAGCCCCGCCAGCACCCCAAGCAGCGTGGATTTTCCGCAGCCGGAGGGGCCCACGATGCTGACGAATTCCCCCTCCGCCACGTCGAAGGATACGCCCCGCAGCGCCTCGACCTCGCCGTTGCGGGCCTGATAGGTCAGGGCGGCATCGCGGATCGTAATGATATTGCCCATATGCGCCTCCCTTTTTGTCGTAAGCCTTGCGGGAGAGAGGTCTCTCCCTGCATCAGTATATTGAAGGGCCGCCCCGTTGGTTACTCGTTGACATTTTGCCGGCGGTGGTGTACCATGGACATACCGTAACAAATAAGGAGGATGTTCCCATGAAGAAGATCATTTCCACCACCAACGCCCCCGCCGCCATCGGCCCCTACTCCCAGGCCATCGACTGCGGCAATTTCCTCGTCACCTCCGGCCAGGTGCCCTTTGATCCCGCCACCGGCGAGTTCGTCCCCGGCGGCATCACCGAGCAGACCCGCCAGGTGCTGACCAACATCAAGGCCATCCTGACCGAGGCAGGCCTGACCATGGACAACGTGGTCAAGACCACCGTGTTCCTGCAGAACATGGGTGACTTCGCCGCCATGAACGCCGTGTACGCCGAGTTCTTTACCGAGGACCAGTATCCCGCCCGCTCCGCCGTGGAAGTCGGTGCCCTGCCCAAGGGCGCTCTGGTGGAGATCGAGACCATCTGCGTCAAGTAAGCCCAAAACAGCAAAAAAGGAACCGTCCGGGAGGACGGTTCTTTTTTGCTGTTTTGATGAAAAGATCACCTTAATTTGATGCCCATGGCCAGCTCGGCAATCTGGACAGTGTTGGTGGCGGCGCCCTTGCGGACCTGGTCGCCGCAGCACCAGAGGTTCAGGCCGTTGTCGCTGGTAAGGTCGTCGCGGATGCGGCCCACGAACACGATGTCCTGGTCGGAGGTATCCAGCGGCATGGGGTACTGCTTATTGGCCAGATCGTCCACCAGACGGCAGCCCGCCGCCTTGGCGATGGCGGCCTTTGCGTCGGCCACGCTGATCTTCTCCCTGGTGCGCACCACGATGGACACGCTGTGGCTGCGGACCACAGGGACGCGGACGCAGGTGCAGCTCACCTTCAGATCCGGCAGGTGCAGGATCTTGCGGCCTTCGTTCTGCATCTTCATCTCCTCGGAGGTATAGCCCTCGAAGGCCTCGCCGCCGATCTGGGGGATGACGTTATAGGCGATCTGATACTGGAACACCTTGGGCTGATAGCTCTCGCCCTTGCTGAGGGCATCCACCTCAGCCATCAGCTCGATGGGGCCGCCGGCGCCCGCGCCGCTGACCGCCTGATAGCTGGAGGCCACGATGCTCTCGATGGGACTGAGCTGGTTCAGGGCGTTGATGGCCACCAGGGACACGATGGTGGTGCAGTTGGGGTTGGAGATGATGCCCTTGTGCCACTTCACATCCTCCGGGTTGATCTCGGGGATCACCAGGGGCACGTCCTTATCCAGGCGGAAGGCGCTGGAGTTGTCCACGAACACGGCGCCGGCCTTGACGATGGAGAGCGCGTACTGCTTGGCGATATCGTTCTCCGCCGCGCCCAGCACCAGATCCAGGCCCTCAAAGGCGCTGTCGGCGGCGGCCACGACCTCCACCTCGCCGCCGTTGAAGGGCAGCTTGGTGCCCGCGCTGCGGGCGCTGGCGATGGGACGCAGCTCCGCCACGGGGAACTTGCGCTCCTCCAGAATCTTCATCATCTCGCGGCCCACCGCGCCGGTGGCGCCCAGAATACCTACCTTGAACTGTTTCATTTCGCAACTTCCTCCTTTACAAAGCTGTCGTACAGGACACGAATGGCCTGCTCAAAATCTTTTTCCTCTACGCCCACGATGATGTTCAGCTCCTCGGGGCCCTGGGTGATCATACGGATGTTGACGCCGTGCTCGCCCAGCTTGCTGAAGATCTTACCGGACACGCCCAGGCGATAGGCCATCTTCCGGCCCACCGCCGCCACCACGGCGATGTGCTCCGTCACCTTGATGGCGTCGGGCTGCACCTCCTGCTGGATCTCGCCCAGCATGCTGTACAGGCACGGGGCCGCCTTGGCGGCCTCCACCACCAGGGACACGGTGTCGATGCCGGAGGGGGCGTACTCCACGTTCACCTGGTGCTTGGCCAGGATGGACAGCAGCTTCAGCAGGGAACCGGGCTCGGAGGACATGCCGCTTTTGGCGATGGTGATGATGGAAAAGCCCTTCTTTCCGGCGATACCGGTAATAAAGCTGTCGTCCTGCTCCTCGTCGTCGATGCTGCTGAGGATCATGGTGCCGTCGTGGGCGGGATCGTTGGTGTTGCGGATGTTCAGGGGGATGTTCTTCTCCCGGACGGGGAACACGGTGCCCTCATGCAGTACCTGCGCGCCCAGATAGCTGAGCTCACGCAGCTCGCTGTACGTCACGCGGCGGATGGGTGCGGGGTTTTCCACGATGCGGGGATCGGCCATCAGGATGCCGGACACGTCCGTCCAGTTCTCGTACACATCCGCGTCCAGGGCCGCCGCCGCCAGCGCGCCGGTGATGTCGCTGCCGCCCCGGGTCAGGGTCACCACCCGGCCATCGGGCATGGCGCCGTAGAAGCCGGGGATCACCACCCGCTGGCCGTCCGCTGCCTTCCGCAGCGCCTCATAGCTGGCATCCTGATCCACAGTGCCGTCAAACTTGAACCGCAGCCACAGCGCCGCGTCCAGGAAGGTATAGCCCAGATACTCCGCCATCAGCCGGGCGGCGAAATACTCGCCCCGGGAGGCCAGATACTCCTCGTCCGCTTCGCCGGAGGACATCCGCTGCCACAGGGCGTCGAACTCCCCGTTCAGGTCAAGGTGCAGGCCGCAGTCGTCGGCGATCTCCTGATACCGCTGCCGGATCAGGGCGAAGATCTTCTCGCAGCTGACGCCGTATTTCAGGTGGGCGCTGCACAGATAAAGAAGGTCGGTGACCTTGTGATCGTCCTTGTACCGTTTGCCGGGGGCGGACACCACGATAACGCGGCGGGCATCGTCACTCTCCACAATGGCCTTGACCTTGGCAAACTGCACGGCGTCGGCCATGGAGGAGCCGCCGAATTTTGCTACTTTTAACATAACAACAGTCCTTTCGTCGGGTGCAAAGTATTTTCCCCTGTGGACAAAAAGACAATTTCTAGCAATTTGTCCTCGAATAAAAGACACTTGACTTTTCATGGAAAACAATATATCATAACCATCATGAAATTGCAAGGCGAAATTTTTGCTTTTTTCAAAAATTTTTTCAGTGAAAATAACCGGAGGTCTACCCCATGATGGAATACCAAAGCACCCGAAACCCCGACCTGCACGCCACGGCGGCCCAGGCGGTCCTGCAGGGCCTCGCCCCGGACGGCGGACTGTATACCATGCCCTCCCTGTCGGAGATCGAGCTGGACTGGCAGGCGCTTCTGCCGCTGGACACCCTGTCCATGGCGCGGGAGATCCTGGCGGCGCTGCTGCCGTCCTTTACCAAAGAGGAGATGGACGGCCTTGTCCGGGCGGCCTATACCGATAAATTTGAGACGCCCGACCTGACCCCCACCGTCCCCCTGGGCGACGACGCGGTGCTGGAGCTGTTCCGCGGCCCCACCAGCGCCTTCAAGGATGCGGCACTCAGCATGCTGCCCCGGCTGATGACCGCCGCCCGCGAAAAGTGCGGCGTAGAGGACGAGATCCTGATCCTGACCGCCACCAGCGGCGACACGGGAAAGGCCGCCATGGCGGGCTTTCAGGACGTGCCGGGCACGAAGATCATCGTATTCTACCCCTACGGCGGCGTCAGCGCCGTGCAGCAGCGGCAGATGGAGACCCAGCAGGGCCGCAACGTCTGCGTCTGTGCCGTCCGGGGCAATTTTGACGACGCCCAGACCGGCGTGAAGGACATTTTTGCCGCTGTGGAAAAGGAGCATCTGCTGGCGGGCAAGGGCGTGCGCCTGTCCTCCGCCAACTCCATCAACATCGGCCGCCTGGCCCCCCAGGTGGTGTACTACTTCCGCTCCTATGCCGAGCTGTGCCGCACGGGCCGCATCCAAGCGGGCGACAAGGTGGATTTCGCCGTGCCCACCGGCAACTTCGGCGACATCCTGGCGGGTTATTTCGCCCGTGAGCTGGGCCTTCCTGTGGGACGGCTTATCTGCGCCAGCAACGCCAACGACGTGCTGACCGACTTCCTGCGCACCGGCCGCTATGACCGAAACCGCCCCTTCTATAAGACGGTGTCCCCCTCCATGGACATTCTGGTGTCCAGCAATCTGGAGCGGCTGCTATATCTCATGAGCGGCGACGCGGCGCTGGTGGCGGAGCTGATGGCGCAGCTGAAGGAAAAGGGTGTCTATCAGGTGCCCGACGCGCTGCTGGAGAAGATCCAGAGCGTGTTCTGGAGCGGCTGCTGTGACGACGACGCCACCAAGGCGGCCATCGGCAGACTGTGGAAGGAGCACCATTATCTGGCCGACACCCACACGACGGTGGCATGGCAGGTGGCCCAAGACTACAAGGCCGCCTGCGCCGGCCACAATCCCGTGGTGGTGCTGTCAACCGCCTCCCCCTATAAGTTTCCCGCCGCCGTGCTGGAGGGACTGGGCGAGGGATCCGACGGCGACGAATTTGACGTAATGGCGCAGCTCCATGACCTGACCGGTGTGCCTGTTCCCGCCAATCTGCAGGGCCTGCGGCAGCGGGAGGTGCTGCACCGGGACGTGATCGACCGCGAGGACATGCTGTCCTATGTTCTGAAGAAAGCAGGTGAAGCCGTATGGAGCAAGTGACCATCCGCGTCCCGGCCACCACCGCCAATCTGGCGGCGGGCTTTGACGTACTGGGCTGTGCCCTGGGCCTTTACAATACCTTGACCTTCACCCCGGCAGAGCATCTCGGCTTCTCCGGCTGCGACGAGCAGTATCAGACGGAGGAAAATCTGGCCTATGTGGCCTATGCCAAGGTGTGGCACGAACTGCGGCGCATCGACGTGCCGCCGGTACACATCCACATTCAGGCCGACATCCCCGTGTGCCGGGGACTGGGCTCCTCCGCGGCGCTGATCGCCGCCGGCGCCATGGCGGCCAACGTGATGGCGGGCAAACCCTTTGACCGGCGGCAGCTCCTGTCCCTGACCACGGAGATCGAGGGCCACCCCGACAATCTGGCTCCGGCGCTGCTGGGCGGGCTGACCGCCTCCATGCTGCTGGGGGGACAGGTGTACACGGTGGAGTATCTGCCCCACCCGGAGCTGCGGTTCGTGGCCCTGTCGCCGGACTTTCCTCTCAGCACCCACGAGGCCCGGCGGGTACTGCCCTCCATGGTGGCCCACAGCGACGCCGTGCGCAACGCGGGCTTCCTGGCGGTGCTGCTGCGGGCGATCGAGCAGGGCGACGAGGCGTTGATCGCCGCGTCGCTGCAGGACCGGCTGCACCAGCCCTACCGCCGCCGCCTGATCCCGGAGTACGACAGGATCGAGGCGCTGGCCCACCAGAACGGCTGCCATGCCGTGTGCATCAGCGGCGCGGGCCCCACCATCCTGTGCATCACCCGCGACCCGGACTTTGCCGCACGGATGGAGCGGGCAGTGGTGCCCCTGGAGCACCACTGGCAGGTGCGGGATCTGCCGGTGGACTATCACGGTACCATCAAAGTATCATAATGAGATAAAAAGGGGGCAGGGCCCCCTTTTTATCTCATTATGACGGTTGAAATTCGCCTTTTGACGTGATATGATGGCGTGGCAATACAAAAACTGTCGAAAGAAGGTATCTTGTTGCAGGCATTGTCGATCGCCTTCCACGCCATTGTGCCGCTGTTTCTCATCATCGCCGTGGGCTATACCGTTAAACACCTGGGCTGGATCGGCCCGGAGGAGGTGCGGCGGTTTAATAAGGTGACCTTTTACACTTTCATGCCGGTGATGCTGTTCTATAATATCTATACCTCCGATTTTTCCCAGGCGGTGCGTCTGCCCTATGCTCTGTTTGTGGTGGGCGCCGCGCTGGGCATGGTGGCCGTCTCTTTTGCGGTGACGCTGCTGGCGGAAAAGATGCCGGAACGCCGGGGCGTCATGATCCAGGCGGCCTTCCGCAGCAACTTTGTGCTGCTGGGCCTGCCCATCGCCGCAGAGCTGCTGCCGGAGGGCAACCTCGGCGTCACCGCCTTGATGGTGGCCATCGTGGTGCCCATCTATAACATGATGTCGGTGGTGGTGCTGGAGTACTTTCGGGGCGGTAAACCCAGAGCGGGCGAGGTGCTGCTGGCGGTGGTGAAAAACCCGCTGATCCTTGGCTCCGTGGCGGGTCTGCTGGTGCAGGCGCTGCACATCACCCTGCCGGAGGTGCTGGTGTCCTTTGCCGGAAAGATGAACAGCGCCGCCACGCCGCTGATCCTGCTGCTGTTGGGCGCGTCCTTCGAGACGCGGGAGATCGCCCGGTACAAAAAAGAGCTGCTGGTGTGTGTGGGACTGCGCCTGGTGGTGTTCCCCGGCGCGCTTCTGACGCTGTCCATGCTGATGGGCCTGCGGGATATCGAGTTCGTCACGGTGCTGGCTATGACTGCCGCGCCCACCGCCGTCAATTCCTTCAATATGGCCCAGCAGCTGGGCGGCGACAGCCAGCTGGCAGGCAGCGCCGTGGTGGTATCCACTGCCGCCTCCTTCTTCACGCTGTTTGTCTGGATCACCCTGTTCAAGCAGCTGGGCATGTTCTGATATCATTTATATAAGGAGAGCTTCCTATGAAAACACCGGAAATTCACGAATCCGTTTTCGTCGCCCCTACCGCCACGGTGGTGGGCAATGTCCGCATCGGCGCCCGCAGCAGCGTATTCTTTGGCGCGGTGATCCGCTCTGAGCTGGATGAGATCGTCATCGGCGAGGGCACCAACATCCAGGACAACTGTGTGCTGCATATCGAGCGGGGCATCCCGGTGCATGTGGGCAGCGGCTGCACCATCGGCCACAGCGCCATCGTCCACAGCTGCACCGTGGGGGACAACACCCTGGTGGGCATGGGCGCCATCATCCTCAACGGCGCCGTGGTGGGCAAAAACTGTATCATCGGCGCCGGGGCGCTGATCCCCCAGAACGCCGTGATCCCCGACGGGTCGCTGGTGGTGGGCATGCCCGGCAAGGTGCGCCGAAGCGTCACCGAGGAGGAGATCGCCACCAACCGGGCCAGCGCGCAAATGTACATGGAGGAAGCGGCGGAATACAAGGCGCAGTTCTCCAACACATAAGAAACGCCGCGGGGCTGCTGCGCGGCGTCTTATATTGGCAAAAGCCGGATGCCTATGCCGCTCTGGAGGTCTCTCTGCTCTCCGCCGCGGCGTCGCTGGCCTTGGTATCCGACTTATGGTAATTGTGCATCACGATGCCCAGCAGGATCAGCGCCGCGCCGATGACGCCCTGGACGCCCATGCACTCCTGCAGGAAAATGGCGCTCATGACCGCGGTGGCCAGGGGATTGATGGCGCACATCTGGGCGGCCCGGTCAGCGGTGGTGTACCGCTGGGCCACCGGCTGGAAGGTAAAGCCGAAGCAGGAGCACACCAGCGCCAGCGCCAGGATCACGCCCCACTCGGTGGCGTTCTGGGGCAGGTGGGGCGTTCCCGCCAGCGGCGAGGCGATGGCGGCGAACAGGCCCAGAAAGCCGATCTGGAACATGCCCAGCAGGATGGTGTCCCCCTCCTGGGAGAATTTTCCGGTGAGGATGATGCCGCCGGCGTACAGACACGCCTCCAGCAGGCACAGGGCCTCGCCCAGGCCGAACCCGGCAAAGCCGCCCTTCAGCGCCAGGAAGCCTACGCCAGCCAGCGTCACCGCCGCGCACAGCAGCGTCCGGTGATCCGGGGCCTTCCGGTGCAGCGCCGCCTCGAACAGCGGCACGATGACAATGGCCGTGTTCACCAGAAACGACACGTTGGAGGCGGTGGTTTTGGTCAGGGCGAAGGTCTCGCAGGTCATGACGGCGAAAAAGACCGCGCCCAGGATCATGCCGTGCAGCAGGTCGGTTTTCGTCACGGTGCGCAGCTTCTTCCAGAAGATGACGCACAGCACCACGAAGGCCAGGCCGAACCGCACCGCCAGCAGATTCAGCGGCGACAAGCTCTCCAGCCCTACCTTGGCGAACAGCAGCGACGTACTTCTGGCAAAGATCACAGCGGCCAGCAGCCATTCGGCAGCTCTCTTGCTCATTTGGTATCCCTCCCGTTTATCCGTTGCTCTCCCGCCTGAAACGCGCCGCAGGGGCAAGGCGCGGGCCTTGCCCCTGACGGCTGGATGGGGAGAGAAAATTGGTTACTTGGCGGCGGCCGCGGCCACCTTCAGCTCCGTCCCGTCGGGACGGCCATTGGTCAGACAGTTGACGGCCACCACGAACCCGGCGCCTGCCGCCATGGACAGGACCAGCAGCGCCGTGCTGCTTCCCACGCAGCCCAGCCAGGCGAACAGCACCACCAGAGCCAGACACACAAGGGCGACGGTCACGCAGACGTTGTTTCGTATATTCTTTTTCATGGTTTTGTCCTCCTTTTTGAATTTGGGGTTTGTTTTTCGTTACCTTTAGGTTGACTTCATCATAGCACGGCTTTATACTTGTGTAAAGCGATAGTATATCACGCTTTTGTTGACGAAACTGCAACAAAGGAGGGCGGCCATGGATACGGAAAAATGCGCGGCGCTGCTGTGCGCGCTTGAGGAGGGGACGCTGGCCCGTGCGGCGGAAAAGCTGGGCTATACCCCCTCCGGCATCAGCCGCATGGTGGCGGCGCTGGAGGAGGAGCTGGGCTTTCCGCTGCTGCACCGCAGCCGGGGCGGCGTCCTCGCCACCGGCGAATGTGAGGCGCTGCTGCCCGCTCTGCGGCAGATGGCCTATCAGGCGGAGTGCTGCCGCCAGACGGCGGCGGCGCTGCGGGGTCTGGAGCAGGGCAGCATCACCGTGGGCGCCAACTACCACTTCTACTCCCGCCAGATGGCCCACCTGATGGCCCGCTTCCGGGAGCGCCATCCCGGCATCGTCTTTCAGACCATTGAGGGCACCAGCACCACGCTGGCAGCGGCCCTGCGGGAGCACCGGGCCGACCTGTGCGTCATCAGCCGCCGGGACGGCTCTCACCAGTGGCTGCCCCTGCGGCGGGATCCCATGATGGTCATGCTGTCCCCCGCCCATCCGCTGGCGGCGGCGGAGGCCGTGCCCATCCATCTGCTGGAGACGGAAAGCTATATCGAGATTTTCCCGGGCCGGGAGACGGACAACTCCCGTATTCTGGCGGAAAACGATATCCATCCCGGCAACCGCTTTGCCGGGGTGGAGGACAATTTCTCCGCCATGGCCATGGTGGAGGCGGGGCTGGGCATCTCTCTGGTAAACGGTCTGATCGCCGGGACGCTGACCGGCGACGTGGTGTTCCGGCCGCTGGATCCGCCCCAGTATGTGGAGATCGGCATCGCCACCCCGCCGACGGAGACCATGTCCCCCGCCGCGAGACGGTTTCTGGCGTTTGTCAGGGAGAATATCAAGGGGTGAAATTCCTATTGGAATACTGCCATTGATTCACAAGGGCTGCTCTTGTCAACTAATGGCACCATATCTTGTGACGATTAAAAAAACTTATACACCAGATATAGACATTTCGCCTTGACAACCCCTATATATGTGGTATACTTAGAGATGCGGTCCCACAATCCGCATCCCATTTTTATTTTTCGCCCCGCCGGGGCGCTGTATACGAGAGAAGGAGGATCATCACATGTACCGGGTGACAAAACGAGACGGAACCATCGCCGAATTTGATATTGCCAAGATCAGCGCTGCCATTACCAAGGCCTTTGACGCCATGGGCAAGCAGTACCACCCCAGCGTCATGGACATGCTGGCCCTGCGTGTCACAGCCGAGTTCGAGCCCAAGATCAAGGACGAGCTGGTGGCCGTGGAGGACATTCAGGACTGCGTGGAAAAGGTGCTGTCCGAGGCGGGCTACGCCGACGTGGCCAAGGCCTATATCCTGTACCGCAAGCAGCGTGAGAAGGTCCGCAACGTGGGCAGCGCCCTACTGAACTACAAGGATCTGGTGGACAACTATCTGCAGATCAACGACTGGCGCGTGAAGGAGAACTCCACCGTCACCTACTCCGTGGGCGGCCTGATCCTGTCCAACTCCGGCGCCATCACCGCCAACTACTGGCTCAGCGAGATCTATGATCCCGAGGTGGCCGAGGCCCACCGCAACGCCGACCTGCATCTCCACGACCTGAGCATGCTGACCGGCTACTGCGCCGGCTGGAGCCTGAAGCAGCTGATCCAGGAGGGCCTGGGCGGCGTGGTGGGCAAGATCACGTCCTCTCCCGCCAGCCATCTCAGCACCCTGTGCAACCAGATGGTGAACTTCCTGGGCATCATGCAGAACGAGTGGGCCGGCGCCCAGGCGTTCTCCTCCTTCGATACCTACCTGGCCCCCTTCGTCAAGGTGGACGATCTGACCCAGAAGGAGGTCAAGCAGTGCATCCAGTCCTTCGTCTACGGTGTCAATACCCCCTCCCGCTGGGGCACCCAGGCGCCCTTCAGCAACATCACCCTGGACTGGACGGTGCCCCGCGATCTGGTGGATCAGCCCGCCATCGTGGGCGGCCGTGAGCGTGACTTCACCTATGGCGACTGCCAGAAGGAAATGGACATGGTCAACAAGGCCTTCATCGAGATCATGATCGAGGGCGACGCCAATGGCCGCGGCTTCCAGTACCCCATCCCCACCTATTCCATCACCCGCGACTTCGACTGGAGCGAGAGCGAGAACAACAAGCTCCTGTTCGAGATGACCGCCAAGTACGGCACCCCCTATTTCTCCAACTACATCAACTCCGATATGGAGCCCAACGATGTGCGCTCCATGTGCTGCCGCCTGCGCCTTGACCTGCGTGAGCTGCGGAAGAAGTCCGGCGGCTTCTTCGGCTCCGGCGAGTCCACCGGCTCCGTGGGCGTGGTCACCATCAACCTGCCCCGCATCGCCTATCTGGCGGAGAACGAGGCCGACTTCTATGCCCGGCTGGACAAGCTGATGGACATCGCCGCCCGCTCCCTGAAGACCAAGCGCACCGTCATCACCAAGCTGCTGAACGCGGGATTGTATCCCTATACCAAGCGGTATCTGGGCACCTTTGACAACCACTTCTCCACCATCGGTCTCATCGGCATGAACGAGGTGGGCCTGAACGCCAACTGGCTGCGGAAGGATCTGACCCATCCCGAGACCCAGCAGTTCGCCAAGGACGTGCTGAACCACATGCGTGAGCGCCTCAGCGACTATCAGGAGATGTACGGCGACCTCTACAACCTGGAGGCCACCCCTGCCGAGTCCACCACCTACCGCTTCGCCAAGCACGACAAGAAGCACTATCCCGACATCATCACCGCCAACGAGAACGGTACCCCCTACTACACCAACTCCAGCCACCTGCCCGTGGGCTATACCGAGGACATCTTCTCCGCCCTGGACGTGCAGGACGACCTGCAGACCCTGTATACCTCCGGCACCGTGTTCCACGCCTTCCTGGGCGAGAAGCTGCCGGATTGGAAGGCGGCCGCCCAGCTGGTGCGCAAGATCGCCGAGAACTACAAGCTGCCCTACTACACCCTGTCCCCCACCTATTCCGTGTGCAAGAACCACGGCTATCTGTCCGGCGAGGTGTCTGTCTGCCCCGAGTGCGGCGAGCGTACCGAGATCTACAGCCGCATCACCGGCTACTATCGCCCGGTGCAGAACTGGAACGACGGCAAGGCCCAGGAGTTCAAGGATCGCAAGGTCTACGACATCGGCCACTCCCACCTGACCCACCAGGGCGTGCTGCATCCCGACGTGAAGCCGGAGCAGACCGCCGCTCCCGCTGAAGAGCCTGCGGCCAACGCCTGCGGCACGGTGAAGCTGTTCGCCACCCGCACCTGCCCCAACTGCAAGCAGGCGGAAAAGCTGCTGGCCGAGGCCGGTATCCCCTTCACCCGTCTGCTGGCGGAGGAGAACGGCGACGAGGCCGCCCGTCTCGGTATCCGTCAGGCTCCCACGCTGGTGGTGGGCGACGGCGAGGATAAGTATGTGGGCCTCGGCGCGGTGCGGAAGTTCATCGCGGAGTACAACGCCTGAATAAGGGCGTTTATTGCACCGATTAAGCCCGTTAATGTACCTCAAAACCGGGGTTAATGTACCAATAAAATATCAGAAAAGCCCCCTTTCCAGGGGGCTTTTTATCCCAATAAAAGGAGGCAATCTCTATGTATGATATCATCGTAGTCGGCGGCGGGCCTGCCGGGCTGACGGCGGCGCTGTACGCCGCCCGGGCGGGCAAGACCGTGGCCGTGGCCGAGCGGGAGAATACCGGCGGCCAGATCGTCTATTCCCCCCTGGTGGAGAACTATCCCGCTGTGCCCGCTATGTCCGGCGCGGATTTCGCCCAGAAGCTCACCGAGCAGGTGGAGGCCCTGGGCGTGGAGATCCTCTATGACGAGGTCACGGGCCTTTCCCGTGATGACAGCGGCTTTACCGTTTGCTGTGACGGCGGCGAACACCGCTGCCGCGGGGTGGTGCTGGCCACCGGCGCGGCCCACCGCCATCTGGGCCTTCCCGGCGAGGAGGAGCTGGTGGGCTGCGGCGTATCCTACTGCGCCGTGTGCGACGGGGCGTTCTATACCGACCGGGACGTGGCGGTGGTGGGCGGCGGCGACACCGCCCTGCAGGACGCGCTGTTCCTGGCCAATAGCTGCCGCAGCGTGACGCTGCTCCACCGCCGGGATCAGTTCCGGGGCGAGGATCGTCTGGTGCGGCGGGTGGAGAGCCGGGAGAACATCCACATCCTGTACAGCCACACCGTGGAGGCGCTGCATGCCTCCGATGGTGAGCTGACCGGCGTCACGGTGAAGGACGTCAAGACCAGCGAGACAAAGGAGTTGGCGGTGGAGGGCTTGTTTGCCGCCGTGGGGCAGATGCCCCAGAGCGGGCCCTTTGCATCGCTGGTGAACACCGCCGGCGGTTATTACGCGGCGGGGGAGGATACCCTGACCGGCTGTGCCGGTGTGTTTGCCGCCGGTGATGGCCGGGTGAAGTCTGTGCGGCAGTTGACCACCGCCGTGGGCGACGGCGCGGTGGCGGGCCTGGCGGCGTGCCGGTATGTGGATGCGATGTAAGCGCGGAGTGTTTCGTCCCTGCGGGGACGAGGTACTTTTGGCCGCTGTCCCAAAAGTA
>USAT01000030.1 GCA_900552725.1 uncultured Eubacteriales bacterium
ACTCCCGCTGATTGCTGGCTACCTCGGACAGGGTGGGATAGGGCTTCTGGCTGGCGAAGCAGCTGCGGACGTGCATGGTCTTGAACTCACCGGTAGCCTTGATCATGTAAAAGATATTCTGGTTGCCTGCCACATAGGGTGCCAACGCTTTCTTCATGGCTTCGATGTCCGCGATATCCCGCAGCTCCACGGTGGGAACACTCTCGTCGAACTTGGCCACCGTGCCGAAGGCTACGCCGTCCTCCGGCTTCATGACGACCACCTTGCCGTCCGCAGTGGCCTTGTAGGCCACGCCGTCCTCGAAGATGGCCTCGCCGTCCAGTCCGGTGTAGGTGCCGATACCGGTGTCGGCATGGTGAAGGAAGTCCTTCACGCTGACGGTTTCATCAAAATTGCCCAGCATCAATGCGTTCAGTGTGGACGCCTGGATCAGTGTTTTCATAGGTACACACTCCTTTTTGCGAATCGGTATAGAAGATCAGAGGGGGTTATTGCTTATTGCTTGGCGTCTGCCAGCTTGCGGATATCCTGCCGGGGCTGTTCGTCAGCGGGATGCTTGGTGAGGATGAACTTCACCATGAAGGGGCACAGGATGTTGGTCACTGCCAGCACAAAGGCCAGAATGGCCACGGCGGAGGTCACATACGGCTCAAAGGCCGTGTTGGAGGCTGCCGCCATGCTGGGGATCACCAGCGCCACGCCTGCCAGCGAGCCGCTGGCCACGGAGGCATAGCCGGGACGGTGCAGCACCGTGCGCTCGAAGATATAGGACGGGGTGATGACGATGATGAAGTAGATGACGCTCATCAGCAGACCCTGGGGCAGCATCTTCACGGCGTCGATCAGGTTGATGGTGGAGCCGAACTCAAAGCCCAGGAAGGGGAGAATGATGGCGTTGCCGCCGGCAAACACCTTGCGGATATCCATATCCATGTTGCCCAGCACCATGCCCAGGATGAAGGGGATGATCAGGGAGATGATCTGCATGACCTGCGCCTCACTGAAGCCGGCCTCACCGTAGAAGCCCAGGAACAGCAGCGGCAGCAGCGGCATGGAGCAGATCAGCATAATGCCGAAGCTGGCCTTGTCCGCCTTGTCGCCGAAGGGGGAGATGATGCCCATGTACAGTGCCGCGTTGGCGCTGGTGACGGCGCACACGAAGGCCAGGAAGGAGATGCCCAGAAAGCCCTCGTAGCCGAACAGGGCATAGAACAGGGCGCACAGCCCGTAGGCCACGCCCAGCCGCACCAGGATCAGCAGCACGCCCCGGTGCAGGG
Organism: uncultured Eubacteriales bacterium; assembly: GCA_900552725.1. GTDB lineage: Bacteria > Bacillota > Clostridia > Oscillospirales > Oscillospiraceae > Vescimonas. Next base: position 1,278 of record USAT01000030.1, read on the forward strand.
CATCCGCCATATCCGACAGCTTCAGCTGTGTGCCGGTGCAGAACAGCATCAGGCCGATGATCAGCATCTGTCCGGAGGAGGAGAACATATCCTTCATAGGATTGCCCAGCGTGCCCCACAGGTCAAAATTGAAAATACCCTGACAAATCGTTGTGATAATCGCACCAATGATCAGCGGCACGAACATGGTGCCGGCAGGCACCTTCTGCAGCGATTTCCAGATATTGATGTTCTTTTTGGTTTCCATATGCTCACGCTCCTTTGCGTTTTTTCTTTATGCTGCCATTTTACGCATTTTCCCTGCTTTTGCAAGAGAACGGAAGTATAATCTTTCGCAAGAGAGCTGTGCGGAGAGCACAATCGAGAAAGGAGCGCTTTTATGAAGGATACGGCGGCATTGATGGCGGATTTCTTTGCGCAGGACGACCTTGCGCGGCTGACTGCCGACGCGGGAGAGCTGCTGGACTGTCCTCTGATGGTCATTGACGATGCGTTCCGCGTGACGGCTCATTACGCGCCGCCGGGCTTTACCGATCCCTTGTTTGACCGCGCCGTACAGCAGGGCGCCATCACCTATGAGGCGGGCACCATCATCAGCAGAAGTCCGGCCCTGTCCGCCGGAGCGCCGGACTATGTGGAGGTGGCGGACGGCACCCGGCTCCGCCGCTTCGCGCCCCTGATCAGCGCCGGTGTGCGGCTGGGCTATCTGGTCTGCGTGGATATCGACGGTCATTTGGCGGATATTCCGGCGGAGACGTTCCGCACCGTGGAAACGGTGCTGGCCAAGCAGCTGTTCGTGGAGGCCAGCCGTCAGGACAAGCCCTTCGGCACGGCGGAGGAGATATTGATGCACCTGCTGGACGGCGGCTTTCCCTCGGCGGCCTATTTCCGGCTGCAGGCGTCCAGCACCTATCTGGCGGATTTCCACCCCGCCGCCTTCGCCTTGATCGATCTGGCGGCGTATCACGCCCTGTATCTGGGCAAGAGTCAGTTGAAGGACGAGCTGACCTACCGGTTCTACGCCTCACATCCGTTTCTCTACCGGGGCGATGTCATCCTGTTTCTGCACGAGGGGTATGACCCCGCCGGATTTGACGCGCTTGTGGAGGAGTTTCACCTGAAGGTGGTCATTTCCGAGCCGATAACGGACCTCTACGGTCTGCCCGCGCTGTACCGCACCGCCCGTGAAGCGCTGGCCGTGATCGCAGATGCTGGCTTCCGCGGCGGCAGTGTCTATCATGTGGAGCAGCTGCGCACACTGCTGATGCTGACCGCTGCCCGGCGGTACAGGAGCCTGATCCTGCCCCAGGTCAAGGCCCTTGCGGCCTGCGACAGGGAGAAGGGCAGCCAGTACTGCGAGACGCTCTACTACTACCTGTCCTGCGGGCGATCCCTGAAGGATACCTGCGCGGCGCTGTTCACCCACCGGAATACGGTGCTGTACCGCATCCACAAAATGCGGGAGGACTTCGCTGTCCCACTGGATGATCCGGCAGCCCACACGGCGCTGCTGCTGTCCACGGCGCTGACCCTGCTGGACAGCAAGGGCGCGGAGCTTTTCATAGACGACCCGCCGGGAGATGATTGCGAAAAGGACTGATAAGTGGAAAGGCCATCGGTAAATAGCCGATGGCCTTTCCTATTCTTCAGCAGAAACAATCAGCTCCTCCGCGGTTTTCTGGGCTTCCATCAGAGTTTCCACCGCATCCGCTGTGCGACATTGCAGCAACTGCCGCCTCTGCGGCGGTCTCTTTTATTATGAAAAGCAGGCCCTCCGGCGGTGTGCCGGAGGGCCTGCCTTATTGCGTTTCAGTCATTGACGGAAGCAGGGAGCCGCACTCAGGAGGGCAGGATCTCCTCGTTCATGTTCCAAATGACATAGTAGGTGCCGATCTGACCCACGACGAAGAACTCATCGGGATAGTCAGCCTTCAGGGTGGCGATCTCGTTGGTGGGAACGTCGTCGATCATCTGCCAGTCGCCGTTCTTGAAGTTGGCCAGGTCGTTGTTGGCGTTATCGGACAGATAATACTTGACCTGCTCCATGGTGACGTTGGCGGCATCATAGTAGTTGGGGTTCTTCACGGTGGTGATCACGCTGTTGTGATCCCAGGAAGCGATGGTGTAAGCACCGTTGCAGACGTAGGTGGAAGGATCGGTGGCCCAGCCTTCGTTGGCGACCACGTCCTCACGGACGGGGAAGAAGGTGGGGAAGGCCAGCAGCTCGTTCCAGTAAGCAACGGAGTTGGACAGGGTGACCTCCAGGGTGGTGTTATCCAGAGCCTTGACAGCCAGATCGTCCTTGTTGTCGGTGCCGTAGCCCTTGACCTGCTCGAACATGTAGCCGTAGTCGGCGCCCAGCTCAGCGGAGGCGGCGCGCTTCCAAGCGAACTCGAAGTCCTTGGCGGTCAGAGGCTGACCATCGGACCACTTCAGGCCGTCACGCAGCTTGTAGGTATAAGTAACGGTGCCGTCCTCGTTGGCAACACCCTCAGGCAGCTCGGTAGCGCAGTCGGCCTTGATGACCAGCTTGCCATCGGCATCCTGATCCCACTTGGCCAGACCGGCGAACAGGTGGCTGACCATGGTGGCGCCGTCGACGGCGGAGTTCAGAGCGGGGTCGATGGTGTCAGGCTCGGAAGCCAGGCAGACGGAGATGTTGTCGGTCTTGCCGGCAACGGTGCAGCGATAGAAGTACTTGTAGCCCAGAGGATTGGAGAAGAAGCCCTCGACATCCTTGTTCAGCATGTACAGGTCGGTGTAGAAGTACAGGGGAACGATACCGCCGGTGGACATCAGCAGATCCTCGGCGCGGTGCATCAGCTGGAAGCGGACCTCGTTGTCGGTGCAGCCCTTGATGGTGGAGATCAGCACGTCATAGGTCTCAGCCCAGGTGCCGTTCTCGACCTTAATATCATAGCCCAGGTCGGTCAGATCCAGGTTGTACATCTTCAGAGCGCCGTGAGCGTCACGGCCATACTGTGCGTCGTTGTTGCCGGAGTTGGTGACCCACATATCCAGGAAGCAGATAGGATCGTTGTAGTCGGCCACCCAGCCGTTACGGGCGATGGAGTAGTTGCCGTCCTTACGGGTGTTCAGGAAGGTGTTCCACTCCTGGTTCTCCAGGTTCAGGGTGATGCCCACGCTGGCCAGAGCGGCCTGCAGGTACTCACCGATGGCCTTATGAGCCTCGGAGGTGTTGTACAGATAGGTCAGAGTGGGGAAGTTGGTGAACTTCTGCTCGTTCTCGTCCCAGGTGTAGTACTTCTTCAGAATCTCGATGGCCTCAGCAACGTTGCTCTCATAAGCATCCTCTGCTACGTTGTAGTAGCCGGGATAGCTGCTGTCGTGACCGGCGTTCTTATAGAAGTCGGTACCGTCGGGCTCGGTCATGCCCATTGCCACGAAGGAGGAGGCGGGGACCTGGCCGGCCTGGGTGATCTCGTCAACAATATAGTTGCGATCGAACATCAGGGCGATGGCGTAGCGGATCTCTTCACGAGCGGCTTCCTTCTCTTCCGCCGTCATGTCGCCGTTGCTCTGGTTATCGCCGTTGCTCGTACCGCCGCCGCAGGCGACCAGAGACAGGGCCATGACCAGTGCCAGGATCAGAGCTAAAAACTTTTTCATGGTGTCTTTCCTTTCACACAATTTATTTTTCAACATGCGCGTTGGCGCACATGATGAACCAATGGGGGATCAGTTGATCTCGTTGACCCGGTGGCAGGCCACGAAGTGCCCGCTGGATACCTCGTTGAAGGGAGGCATGGATTCGGCGCACGCCTCGGTGGCGTAGGCGCAGCGGGTACGGAAGGGGCAGCCGGAGGGCGCGTTGAGGGGACTGGGGATATCGCCGTGCAGCACGATGCGCTGGTTGGCGCGGGCCACCTTGGGATCCGGCACCGGCACCGCGGACAGCAGGGACTTGGAATAGGGGTGCAGGGGACGTTCGTAGATCTCAGCGGCGTCGGCCAGCTCCACCATCTTGCCCAGATACATGACGGCGATGCGGTCAGAGATGTGGCGCACCACCAGCAGGTCATGGGCGATGAACAGGTACGTCAGACCCAGCTTATCCTGCAGCTCATCGAACATGTTGATGACCTGTGCCTGGATGGACACGTCCAGCGCGGACACCGGCTCGTCGCAGACAATGAAGTCGGGATTGACGGCCAAGGCGCGGGCGATGCCGATACGCTGACGTTGACCGCCGGAGAACTCGTGGGCATAGCGGGAGGCGTGCTCACTGTTCAGGCCCACATGATCCATCAGCTCCAGGATGCGCTCCATGCGCTCCTCCTTGGTCTTATAGAGCTTATGGACATCCAGGGGCTCACCGATGATGTCGGAGACGGTCATGCGGGGGTTCAGAGAGGAATAGGGATCCTGGAAGACCATGGTGGCCTTCTTGCGGAATTCCTTGATGTCGGCGGGGGTCTCCAGCTTTTTGCCGTTATACCAGATCTCGCCGCCGGTGGGCTTATACAGGTGCAGCAGCGTGCGGCCCACGGTGGTCTTGCCGCAGCCGGATTCGCCTACCAGACCCAGTGTCTCGCCCTTGTTGATGCTGAAGGATACGCCGTCCACCGCCTTGAGGGGCTTGGTCTTGAACATACCCATGTTGATGTCAAAGTACTCCTTTAAGTCCTTGACCTCGATCAACGGCTGATTTCTGTTCTCACTCACTGGACGTCACCGCCTTTCTCCGGTTCCGCCAGCAGTGTGACGGAGCCCTCATCCACGCCTTCCTTTACATTCATCCAGCAGGAGGCGAAATGCACGTCATTGATGACCATGCGCTCCGGCCGCTGGCGGATACACACCTTCATGGCCGCGTCGCACCGGGGCGCGAAGGGACAGCCGGCGGGCATGTTCAGCAGGTCGATGGGGGTACCGGTGATGGGCTTGAGCCGCGTGCCGGCGGTGTGGGCCGTGGGGATGGAACGCAGCAGACCCTTGGTATACTCATGCTTGGGGTTATAGAAGATCTCGTCAGCGGTGCCCTGCTCGCAGATGGAGCCGGCGTACATGACGATGACCTCGTCGCACAGCTGGGCCACCACGCCCAGGTCATGGGTGATCATGATGATGGCCATGCCCAGCTCCTCCTGCAGGGACTTCATCAGCTCCAGGATCTGGGCCTGAATGGTCACGTCCAGGGCGGTGGTGGGCTCGTCTGCGATCAGAATATCCGGTTCGCAGGCCAGGGCCATGGCGATCATGACGCGCTGACGCATGCCGCCGGAAAACTCGTAGGGGTACTGCTTCATGCGCTTTTCCGGCTCGTTGACGTTGACCAGCCGCAGCATCTCCACGGCGCGGTCATAGGCCTGCTGCTTGTTGCGGTTGGTGTGCAGCAGGATGGCCTCCATCAGCTGGCGGCCGATGGTATAGGTGGGGTTCAGGGAGGTCATGGGATCCTGGAAAATGATACTGATCTTATTGCCGCGGATGTCCTTCATGACCTTTTCGCCGGCGCCTACCAGCTCCTGGCCGTCGAACTTGATGGAGCCGCCCACAATCTTGCCGGTACCGGCCAGGATCTGCATGATGGAATAGGCGGTGACGGACTTGCCGGAGCCGGACTCACCCACGATGCCCAGCACTCTGCCGCGCTCCAGGTTGAAGGACACGCCGTTGACGGCGCGGACCTCACCGGCGTCGGTAAAGAAGGAGGTACGCAGGTCTCTTACTTCCAATAATGCCATACTACTCTGCCCTCCTTAACTGTTCAGCTTGGGGTCAAACGCGTCGCGCAGGCCGTCGCCGAACAGGTTCAGCGACAGAACGATCAGCGAAATGACGATGGCGGGGATCACCAGGCGGTAGGGATAGGTGGTGATGCCGTTCAGGGCATCGGAGGCCAGAGAGCCCAGAGAGGGCATGGGGGCGTTGACGCCCAGGCCCAGGAAGGACAGATAGCTCTCGGTAAAGATGGCGCTGGGGATCTGCAGAGCGGTGGAGATGATGACCACGCTGATGCAGTTGGGCAGCAGGTGCTTCATGATGATCCACTTGCCGCTGGCGCCGGTGGCGCGGGCCGCCAGCACATATTCCTGCTCACGCAGGGAGAGGATCTGGCCACGGATCAGGCGGGCCATGGACACCCAGTACAGCAGGGCGAACACCACGAACAGACTGATGATGTTGCTGCCGATCTTGGCCAGGGCCGTGCCCTCGATCACATCGCCAAGGGCCACCTTCAGCACGGCGGCCAGCAGGATGACCATCAGCATATCCGGCAGCGAGTAGATGATATCCACGATACGCATGATGATCAGGTCGACCTTTCCGCCGCAGTAGCCGGCGATGGAGCCGATGGTCACGCCGATGATCAGCACGATGATACTGGCGAAGAAGCCCACCGCCAGAGAGATACGGGTGCCGTACACCACGCGGATGAAGTAGTCGCGTCCGGCGGAGTCGGTGCCGAACACATGGGGGAACACCTTTTCACCGGCGGCGATCTTTGCCTGCTCGGTGGCGCCGTACTCGAAGGGGCGCAGGTTGTTGTAGGAGGCGTCCACCTTCTTGCCGGGGGCAACGCCCAGCTGGCGGCTGTAGGAATACGGCCAGACAGCGGGCAGGATCAGCGAGGACAGTGTGATGATCAGCACCACGATCAGGGAAATGGTAGCCACCTTGTTTTTCAGCAGGCGCTTGCAGCCGTCCTTGAAGAAGGTGGAGGAGGGACGCATCTGCACCATGTACGCCTTATCCTCGGCACTGGCCGGCATAAAGGCGTCCAGATCCACATGCAGACTGAACGGTTTTTTCAACATATCTCTTCTCCCCTCCCTTATTCCAGCGTAATGCGCGGGTCGACAGCCTTGTACAGGATGTCGCTGACCAGGTTCATAACGACGATCAGTGTGGCCAGCACAATGGTGGTGCCCATGATCAGCGGATAGTCACGGTTGGTGATGCTGTTGACGAACGCGCGGCCGATGCCGGGCACGGCGAAGATCTGCTCCACCACCAGAGAGCCGGTGACGATATAGGCCAGCATGGGGCCGAAGTAGGTGATCACGGGGATCAGCGCGTTTTTCAGGGCGTGGCCGAAGATGATGTGACTGCCGGAGACGCCCTTGGCCTTTGCGGTACGGATGTAATCCTGGCCCAGGACGTCCAGCATGGACGAGCGGGTCAGTCGCGTGGTATGTGCCAGCGGGTACAGGGCCAGCGTGATGATGGGCAATACAAGTCCGCCTGCCGCCTCACCGTTGGCTGGGAACAAGGCCAGCTTCACCGAGAACAGCACCAATAGCAGTGAGCCCATGATGAACGAGGGCATGGAGATGAATGCCGTGGTGATCACCATGATGGCCTTATCGATGAATTTGTTGCGCCGCAGCGCCGCGACGGAGCCCAGCACCACGCCGATGCCCAGTGCGGAGAAGGCGGCAATGACGCCCAGCTTGGCCGAGACCTTCATACCGTCGCTGATGATGTCGATGACCTGGCGGCCGCGCTGCTTCAGGGACGGGCCGAAGTCCAGCTTCGTTACAATATCCTTCAGGTAGGTAAAGTACTGGGTCATGACCGGCTTATCCAGGCCGTACTTGGCTTCCAGCGCTGCCTGTGCGGCCTCGGAGATCGCTTTTTCGCCCAGAAACGGGCCGCCGGGCACGATGCGGGTGACGAAGAACGTCACCGTCACGACAACCCAGACCGTCACGATCGCCAGTCCGATGCGCTTGAGAATGTAAAGCAATGTCTTTGAATTCATTCCTACATCTTCCTATCGTTCTTATTTTGGTGAGACTGCCCCTCGTTCCTTTTCAAGGAACGAAAAGGGAGTACTCCCTTTTGACCGCGGTGTCTCCCTCTGTGGCCGCGGCCCGCTTTTGATGTGACTTGTCTTTCAATTATATCAGATTCTCTTCTGATGTTCAAGAAGAAAAAATGATTTCACCCCCTCTTTTCTGCCTTTTTGACCAAAATGTAGTGGATAAACGCCCTTCCTTTTCTTACTTTTTGCACAACATGTCTATTGACGCGGAATTTTCCTTAAAAATTTGTCCGCCCAAAGAGGACATATATCCTTGCGGCAAATCAACACTTCAGTTTCGTAAAGTGAAACTCCTCGTTTCGTCTCATTGTATCTTTCCTTTTTCTGTGCTATACTTTTACCGTATCATACCAACTCTGTCAAAAGGAGGCTGCTTATGGCTGACAGAAGCGGCAAGGCGCTGCCGATACAGGCGCTGTACTGCTCGCAGGCGGATTACAGCCAGATCTGCCGGGTGGCGGTGGAGACCATCGACTCGCCCGCTACGCCCCTGATCCACCAGATGTCACGGTTCTGGCTGTTTACCGGCGGACGGGGCACCGTGGTCTTGCAGGACCGGCAGTATGAGGTGGGGCCGGGGTCGCTGGTGTCGGTGCTGCCGTGGCAGATATCCGACGTTCCGGTGGTAGAGGAGCCGCTGCAGTACTATCTGCTGACATACTATTTTGACAATGTGAACATGGCCGTGAAGGCCCTGGGCCAGGCCGGGCGCACGCCGCTGCGATTGATGGAGGACATGGCTGCCGCCCCGGTGGTGCAGTGCACGCCCCGTGAGACGGAGGAGCTGCGGCAGCTTCTGGAGCGGCTGCGGCAGGAGACCGACCGTCCGGAGGGCGATCCTCTGGGAGAACTGTACGTTGCCAACAAGCTGGCGGAGGTGGTGATCACCTTCCTGCGGCTGGGGCAGAAGCGGGGAAAGCCGGCCCGGAAGGCCATCGAAAAAAGCGATATCCTCCACTATATGTACACCCATCTGGGGGAGAAGCTGACGCTGGCACAGCTGAGCCGTCAATTCTTCCTCAGCGAGTCCGCCATCAGCGCCTACATTACCCAGACCACGGGACTGTCCTTCTTCGACCTGCTGGGAGAGATGCGCATCGGCAAATCCATCAGCTTTCTGCTGTATACCGACCTGACCATGGAGCAGCTGGCGGAGATCCTGGGCTTTGTGGACAGCTCCCATATCAGCAAGGTGTTCTCCGCCCGGCTGGGCATGAAGGCCAGCCAGTTCCGGGAGGTGTACCGCCGGGTAGGCGGCCTGTGCGGCATCCAGGATGACCCCACCGCCTATGAGGTGGTGTCGTACCTGTATCACAACTACACCCGCGACCTGCTGCCCCAGCATACGGCAGCCCGGTTCGGCCTGTCGGTAAAGGAGCTGAACACCCTGCTTCTGTATCAGGTGGAGAAGGACTTTACCGATTTTCTCAACTTCCTGCGGATCAACCGGGCGTGTACGCTGCTGAAGACCACGGACAAGAGCGTTACCGATATCGCCTTCGAGGTGGGATACAACACCGTTAAGACCTTCAGCCGCAATTTCCTCAAGTTCCGTGGGATGTCCCCCGGCGCCTTCCGGCAGGAGGTAGCCCTGCAGGAAAACGCTTTATAAATAAGTATAAAAGAATTGGGGCGCACTGCGTCCCAATTCTTTTCTGTTATTGCGGATAAACACCCAAATCACGGGCGACCTTGGTGATGAAGTCCTGTACGTTGGTGACCATGGTGGTGGCGCTGAGGCTGCCGCGGTCCAGCAGCTTGTTGACCACGAACTCGTCGGCGTCCACGGCATAGAGGTAAACAGGGCGCACCGAGCCGTCCGGCATCACGCGGAAGGAGGGCGTCATGTTGCCGGCGGCGATGGTATGCAGCATGGTGGCCAGGCAGATCACCGTGGTGGCGCCCCGCACCAGCTCACGCATGGCGGAAGCACCCTCGTATACGTCGGCGTACACCTCGGGCAGGGGGCCGTCATCACGGATGGAGCCGGTCAGCACAAAGGGGACGTTGTGCCTGACGCAGCCGTACATGATGCCGTTGTCGATGTGGTGATCCGCGATGAACTGGGGAATGGAGCCGCTGCGGCGCACCTTGTTCAGCACGTCCAGATGGTGGTAGTGTCCGTTGGGCTGGCTGCGCTGGGTGTAGATATCCTGGCCCAGGGCCGTGTGGAGATAGGCCGCCTCCAGATCGTGGGTACCCAGGGCGTTGCCCGCCAGCAGGCCGTGGCAGTAGCCGTTGGCGATCATGGCCTCCATGGCGGCGCGGGCCCCGGCGTCAAAGGCGAAGGCCGGGCCCATGACCCAGATGATGCGGCCATGCTCCCGCTCGTGGCGCAGCAGCGCCGCCAGATCGTCGTAGTCCTTGGCATAGGAGGTCTCGCGGCTGCGGCCCTGGCGGAACACGAACTGGTCGTCGTTGGTGCTCTCCTCCGTCACGAAGCCGGTGCTGTGCAGATAGATACCCTCCTCGCCCCGCTCGGTACGGCCCAGCAGCACCCGGTCGCCCGCCCTGACGTTGCGGGCCTCCACGGTGTCCAGGCGGCCGTCGGGACGCAGGACGATACAGGCGTCCATGCGGCTCTCCTCCGCCAGGCGCCACTGGCCGTCGATCTTGCAGTACTCCGGGTACATGGAGGTGCTGTGGAAATCGTCGGGCACCACGCCGTCGCGCTCCGCTGCCTGCCACCGGGCGTCCGGCGCGGCGGTAAAACGGGGCTGGGTAAAATCGGGATGATGATATTCCGGTAACGTAAAAGCCATAGGTTCTCCTCTCTCTCCTCCTGAACGCTCAGTCAACGGCGGCCCGGCGCAGGGGCATGCTCATGCAGCGGGGGCCGCCCCGTCCCCGGGACAACTCGGAGCTGGGCATCTCGAACACTTCGATGCCGTTGTCCCGGAAAATGGCGTTGGTCACATAGTTGCGGTCGTACACCACCACCTTGCCGGGGGCGATGCACAGGGTGTTGGAGCCGTCGTTCCACTGCTCCCGCTCGGAGGCCACGCGGTCGCCGCCGCCGCAGCGGATCAGCTTCACATGGGACAGCGCCAGCGCGTCGGATAAGATCTCCTCCAGCGTGCCGCTGCGTTCCTCCACCTGAAGGCGCTCCCCCTGGCCGGGGGTGATGCGGTAGACCCGCAGGCTCTCCAGAATCTCCGGATGGACGGTGAACACGTCACGATCCACCTGGGTCAGCACTGTGTCCAAGTGCATGAAGGCCCGCACCTCGGGAATATCCAGCGCCAGAATGGTGCGGATCTGCGCCGTCTCATCCCGGAAGATGTTCCGGGCCAGCACCTCGATGGCCTCCGGCGTGGTGCGCTGAGACATGCCCACCGCCAGCACCTGGGGCGAGAGATTCAGCACGTCGCCGCCCTCGATGCTGAAGGGATCCTCCCGGCGGTAGTAAAAGGGCACCTGGCCCGCGTAGTCGGGGTGGTATTTCAGAATATACTGGCCGTAGATGGTCTCACGGCGCCGTGTGGGGGAATACATGGCGTTGAGGCTGACACCATGGCCGATGCAGGCAAAGGGATCCCGCGTGAAATAGAGGTTCGGGATAGGATCCAGCACGAACCGGTGACTGCCCCGGGTCAGGGACACCAGTGCGCCCCGCTGGCCCTCCGGCAAAAATTCCTCCACACTGACGCCGGTCATGGTGCGGCGCACCAGCTCCCGGTCGTCCAGCGCCGCCAGATACTCGTAAAGGGCGGGCTGATAGTGACGGGCGATGCGGCCGCCCTCGTCGATAAACTGGCGGATGAAGCGGCGGCGCACCTGGGCGTCCACCGCCAGGGTCTGGGCCATCAGCTCCTCCAGATACAGCACCTCCGTGCCGTTTTGCCGCAGCAGCGCGGCAAAGGCGTCATGCTCCTGCTGTGCCGCCTTCAGATAGGGGATGTCGTCAAACAGCAGCCGTTCCAGCTCGCCGGGAACCAACTGCTCCAGCTCTGCGCCGGGCCGGTGCAGCAGCACCTGCTCCAGCGTGCCGATCTCGCTTCTGACTTGGATGGGCATGGCGACCTCCTTGTTTCGTATTTCCTTTTCTATTGTACCGTCTTTCCCGGAGAAATATGGGACACCGGACGGCTTTTCTGTGGTATTTTAACAGGCATATGAAAGCTGCCCCGACCATTCTGTATGGCCGGGGCGGTAAAATTTTTGCTTTTGCGGCGGGGGCCATGCCCTGCCGTTTTTGCTTTTTATAGGACTTTTGCCATATAAAACTCATCCACGAAGGTACCGGCGACAAGCATGGATTTTTCCCGGATGCCTTCAATGGCAAAGCCGTTTTTTTCGTACAGTCTTTTTGCGGCATGGTTACGACATTCCACGGTTAGCTCCAGACGGGTGATATGATTTTCATTCGCCCATAGATCCAGATGCTGGAAAAAGGCAGTTCCGATACCTTGGCCTCTGTATTCCGTTAAGATGCCGGTCACAATATAGGCCGTGTGAAAATTTCTCTTGAATTTTCCTCTCTCGGCCCGGATGTAACCGACCATTTTGCCATTCTCTTCTGCCACCTGCAAAAAATCAAAGCCCTGAATGACATTGGCTTCAATATCGGATGCCAATTCCTGAACCGACGTTTTTTCTTTCCGTTCATCCGGTTCGTACATCATATAATCTGTTTCGGTATCCAACCGATTCAGCAGCGCCCAAAAATCCTCGACTCTGCTGAGATCCAATTTGCTGTAAATGATCATATTCAACCTCAAAACTCCCTGGTAAGCCGATTTACTTCTCCGTCTGCTCCAGATTCCACCCGTACAGGGGATATCTTTGCAGACTGCCGAAGAGCTTCTGCTTCAGGTCGGGATATCGCTCCTCCAGTGACGCGATCAGCTCCTTCACCTCCTGGCGGCGGCTGTGGCCGTCCATGGGGCAGGGATTGTGGACGATGGGCAGATTCTCCCGCAGGGCCACGCGGCGGATGTCATCCTCGTGGCAGTACAGCAGCGGGCGGATTTGGGTCACGCCGGTGCGGTCCAGAAACGTCACCGGCTGGAAGCAGCCGATGCGGCCCTCGAACAGCAAATTCATCAGCAACGTCTCCACCGCGTCGTCATAGTGGTGGCCCAGGGCGATCTTGCGGATGCCCTTTTCCGTCAGGGCGGTGTTCAGGCTGCCCCGCCGCAGTTTGGCGCACAGGGAGCAGGGATTCTTCTCCTTCCGCTCCTCGAAGATGATCTGGTACACCGGTACCTGGATGCGGGTGTAGGGCACCTCCAGCCTTTCGCACAGCGCCGCCACGCCGGAGAAGTCCATGCCCGGCATGCCCATCTCCATGGTGATGGCCTCCACCGTGAAGGGGATGGGGTAGAATTTTTGCAGCCGGGCCAGGGATACCAGCGTCAGCAGGCTGTCCTTTCCGCCGCTGACGCCCACGGCGATGCGGTCGCCGGGTTCGATCATATGATAGTCCTCCACGCACCGGCGGACAAGCCCCAGAATATGCTGCATGGCGTACACCTCCAAAAGTAAAATTGCAAAACTTGAAAATAAGAGATATCAAGAGAAAACGGGAGAGAACGCAAGATGTTTTTATCGTAAATCAAATTGCTGTTGACAATCCGTCCCCGCTATGCTATAAATATCCTTGCGCGTTTGGCGCGTTTCCTTACGATTTTAGCAAGGGAACACGAAAAAGTAAAGCAAAATACATTATAATAAATTTGGAGGAAAACACCATGTCCACTTTTATGGCAAACAAGGCCAACATCGAGCGCAAGTGGTACGTCGTTGACGCCGCCGGCAAGCCTCTGGGCAAGACCGCCGTCGTCGTGGCCGACCTGCTGCGCGGCAAGGGCAAAGTCACCTATACCCCCCACGCTGACTGCGGCGATAACGTCATCGTCATCAACGCCGGCAAGGCGGTTCTGACCGGCAACAAGCTGGAGCAGAAGTACTATCGCACCCACTCCGGTTGGATCGGCGGTCTGAAGGAGACCAAGTACCGCATCCTGATGCAGGACAAGCCCGAGCTGGCCATGCGCGTGGCCGTCCGCGGCATGATGCCCCGCAACACCGTTACCAAGGACTCCCTGAAGCGCCTGCACATCTATGCTGGCGACACCCACGAGCATCAGGCACAGAAGCCCGAGCTGGTCAAGTAATTGAAGGAGGAAACGAAGAATGTATCAGTCCAAGAATCCCTACAAGTACGGCACCGGCCGCCGCAAGTCCTCCGTTGCCCGCGTGCATCTGTTTGAGAACGGTTCCGGCAATATCACCATCAACGGCCGCGACATCGACGAGTACTTCGGTCTGGAGACCCTGAAGATGGTCGTCCGTCAGCCCCTGTCCGCCACCGATACTCTGGGCAAGGTGGACATCGTTGCTACCGTGGAAGGCGGCGGCGTTTCCGGCCAGGCCGGTGCCCTGCGTCACGGCATCAGCCGCGCTCTGCTGCTGGTGAACCCCGAGTACCGCGCCGTCCTGAAGAAGGCCGGTTTCCTGACCCGCGATCCTCGTATGAAGGAGCGTAAGAAGTACGGCCTCAAAGCCGCTCGTCGCGCACCGCAGTTCAGCAAGCGCTGAGAAATCTGGATTTCACAACAAAATCGAATGGAAAACGCCAGAAACGAGAAGTTTCTGGCGTTTTCTTGCATAATTGCGATTTGAATGATTTTGGAAGGTTTGGCAAAATCTGGCTGAACCAGACCCATGTTAACCCATTTTATAGGGGCTAAAAATGGGTTAACAGAGCAAAATGGGTGAGCAAATGGGTTAACAAATGGGTTAACACGCGAGACGAATTTGTCGCCTTTTCCGGCAGGTGTGAAGCGATATTGCCGCACGCTGAGCGGCAATAACTCCTCTGGCCGAATTTGCCTTAATATGATAAAATATAACTGTGGGAAAATGGTTATGAATCGTTTGTAAGGATGGTGCGCTGCTACTGGAAAACTGGTGATATCGAGTATGTGAGACATGGTATACGGCAGAGAAAAAGGAGTATAAAACTTTAGCTATAAGAAAAGCACCTCTTGTGAGATGCCTTCTTATACGATTTGAAGTTATTTAGATCAGATTGCTCGGAATAAAACAGTTATCCGCATCAATCGGTATCGGCTCCTCGCACATGCAGATAATACCGCCATTGCCACGCTTTAAGGAAGCCTTATCAATGACATTGTATTTTTTGACTTCACGGCGGTCGGGTGCAGCGCTCTTTTTGATTTCCAACGGATGGATGACATTGTTTTCCTCAACAAACACATCAATCTCTTTTGCGTTGGAGTCTCGGAAGTAGGTGATGTTCACCTTGGACTTTGCATAGGCGTAGTTCTTGACAAGCTCCATCACAACATAGTTCTCGTAGTAATGACCGCTTGCGGCGCCGTTACGCAGCGTATCCGGCGTCAACCACATGGAAAGATACGCGCAAAGCCCCGTATCGCAGAAATACAGCTTCGGCGTTTTGCTGAGGCGTTTCAGTTCATTGTTGGAATAGGGGGCCAACAGATAAATGATGTGCAGTCCCACAAGAATTTTCAGCCACTCTTTTGCGGTACTCGGAGCGATGTCGGCAGATTCGGCCAGCGTTGTATAATTGACCTGCTCCGAAACAAGGGAGGCACAGCCCACAAGAAATTTGCGGAAACGGACGGCGTCAGTAATGCCGCCAGCCTCGGTAGCATCACGCATCAGGTAGGTGTCGATATAGGAATTGAAATACTCCTGTCTGAGTTCGTCATCCACCCCCTGTACCTGTGGCATACCGCCCTCCCAAATGTGATGGAATACCTGAACCACATCATTTTTCGGAAGCTTTCGTTGCCTTGCCTGTAAGGTAGCCAGCGAGAAATCTAAATCCGTATCGAACACAAGCCCTGCTTTTTCTCTTGCGGACAGACTATACAGCTCCAAGATGCCGATTCTTCCGGCGAGGGTCTCACGTACTCTTTTCATCATATTGTACTGCTGCGAACCGGTCAGCCAAATGAGACCTTTTTCGTCGCTCTCATCGCAAATGATTTTGATCTGCTCGAACAGCTCCGGCGCTTTCTGCACCTCATCTATGAGAATTGGCGGTTTATAGGTCTGAAAGAACAGCACAGGGTCAGACTGTGCAAGCTCTCTCGCCATGGTGTTGTCCATCGTGACGTAGGTCCTGTCACTCTCTGCTAAATGTTTCAGCATGGTTGTTTTGCCAACCTGCCTTGCGCCGGTAACAAGGATAACCTTGAAAAAGTCATTGAGCTTCAAGAATTTTCGCTCAAGCTCCCGTGTGATATATGCCATACGCGCCTCCTTGTTTTTAGGAAAATCTATGGTCAATCGTATTTTATCGTAGTTTTCCTGCTTCGTCAAGAGAATATGCGCATGATGGATTTTGACGTGCCTGTAAATATTCGGGAGGTCTATAGTGGGCGGAGGTTTATCTCGGCAGCAGGCAAAATCCCTCATCAGAATTGAGATACCCCCTCACGAAGCCCTGCGGTGCTCTGGTGAGCCACACCGCAGAGTTGGACTATGGGGAAAAGATTATGAATCGTTTGTAAGGATGGTGTAGTGTCATGAAAACAGGAACCCTTATATATGACCCAATGATGAATCGCATTGATGTCCGGTATGCAGACGGAAGCAGCTACGGCGGTCTGCATTGCGGGACAACGTTGGAAGCGTTCTACAATGGCGAGTGGATACCCACGCGAATTGAATGTGCAGACGACTGGTACCTTGTTGGGATACCACAAGAATCGCTGTACGGACTACAAGCAAGAATATAATAGTTAGATGCTGAAGGCGGTCTCTTTACAACAGGGACTGCCTTATTTTTATGTCACACCCAGAAGGAGGAAAACGCCATGCCAAAATGCTTGCTCAAATACCAGTGGGTCAAGCTGCCCCGTGCGCACTTGCCTGTCGGCAAGGGGATCATGGGCTATTGGACGAAGCTGGCCTCCAGATCAGCATTCCGCAAGGGGCAGGCACATTATTGCGGTTATACGAATGATGTGATACCCGGCATGTGGTCAGGTGGCATGGTAGGCTTGAAGAGCATCTTGGACGTCAAAAGCCGATCAGCGGCTTTTGAGATCATGGAAGAACTCCAACGTTTTGGTTTTCTTCGATATACATTGGATGCCAGAACGAAGAAACTGGAGTACGCCATTACAGACTGGGTCGTGAAGTGCTCTGGCGCCGAATGCACAGGAGGTGCCGTCTATGCTACCGAGGGATATGGCTTTCTCTGCCTACCGCGCAGTATTACACAGCGGCTGGTAGAGCAGGACTATACATTCGATGAGTCAGACGCATGGCTGGATCTCTGGTGTCACACAACGTGGCTGGATGCTCATAATGTATTCTCCTGTTTAGCACCTGCCGTTCAGTACGGGAAAACGGGTGCTGTTTTAACTCTGGAAACCCTGGGACAGCGCTGGGGCTGGGAAAAGACTAAGGTATGGAGATTTTTTCAAAGGCATGGGGATGCTTTCTCTCTGTACCGTCTGCCCGGTTCCTACGGCTGCCTCATTTTCAACAAACTGTATCCTACAGATACAGAGGTTTCACTGCCTTCCTATATGTCCGGACACATTCCGGAACCAGTATTCCTGTAGGTACTTTGGCAAATTCCAAGCTGCGCAAGCTTCGATACCAAGCCCACCATTACTTCAATCAACTATACTGCAGCGGGCTCATGAGTAAGCAAGAGGCGTATCTGTGGTTGGCGGAATTGCTGCAGATACCTCCTTCGGAGGCGCATATCGGTTTACTGGGCGAGTATTACTGCGGCGAAGTTATCAAAGAGAGCAAAAGGCTTCTGGCACAGGGGAACAGGATGCATGCGGCCGAGTCCCATTTCTCTGAGGGAGGCGCGGTGTCATGACCCTTACTCAAGATCAGCAGAAGCTCGTAGAAGAGAATATGGGACTTGTGGGAAAGGTTATTAAAGACAAGCTACATGGACTCGACCAGCTCAGGTTCTTTACCTATGACGATCTGTATCAAATCGGCTGCATCGGACTGTGCAAAGCGGCGAGCAGTGATAAAGGCGGCTGCTTTTCGACCTTTGCATATCGACTGATCTGGAACGAGATATGCTCAGCGTTGATCTATGCAAATCGACGCGCCGGCAGAGAATGTGAACTGGTCCCAGAGATACTCGATGTTCGGCAGCAGGAGAAGGAATACAGTGATCTGCATTCGGTTTTGGGCAAAATCGAGGCGGAAGCCACTGACGCGATGGCCAAGGGGATCCGTGCGATCCGGCTCAATGCCGAGGGCTATTCCTGCGCGGAGATCGGACAGGTATTAGGAGAAAGCGCCAAATGCGTTGCTGCGCGAATCTCCCGTACCAGAAAATACCTTA
>USAT01000031.1 GCA_900552725.1 uncultured Eubacteriales bacterium
CACCCAGGTGCCGCCGCGATAGCCCTCGCGGTGGAGCGGCTGCTCACCGGCCTCCTCCAGCATCACCTTCTCCACGTTGTCCACCAGGGCGTTGATCTGGGTATTGCTGGAACCGGTGGCGATGACAAAATAGTCCGCCAGGGTGGTCAGCTCGCCGATCTCCAGCACCTGGATCTCCCGGCCCTTCTTATCGCTCAGCGCTTTGGCCGCCAGCAGGGCCATTTCCTTAGGCTCTTTCATATGGTCACTCCTTTTCTGATCAGGTCGTCTCTCGCGTCCAATGTATCGTGGTGCACGGGATTGCCCATGCCCTCCATCTCCTCGATGGTCATGGTCAGGCCCAGCAGCAGCCCCCGGTCAAGGTCCTCATAGACCGCTTCCCGCAGGCGCACCACATCGGGATCGTTGGCAAACTCCCGGCTGGGCTCGATGTAATCGGCCAGATACACAATCTTCTCCAGCAGCTTCATACCCTCCCGGCCGGTGGTGTGGTAGAGAATGGCCTCGTACACCTCGTCGTCCACGCCGTATACATGGCGGGCGATGGCCGCGCCGGTCTTGGCGTGCAGCAGCTTCAGCGCCTTTCGCTCCAGCGGGTCGAGGGAGATGCCGTACTGCTCACAAAGGGCCAGCTGCTCCGCCATGTCCAGCTTCTTGGTGCAGTCGTGGAGCAGTCCCGCCACGCGGGCCTTGGTCTCGTCCGCGCCGAAGCGCCGGGCAAGCTTCGCCGCCTCCTCCGCTGTACCCAGCACATGGGGCATCCGCTTGGGCTTGAGATAGCTCATGGCGATGGGCCGCAGCGCCTCCACCGTCAGGTGCTTCAGATCGGCGGCCGTGCCGTACAGGTGCTCACGCTGAATGTAGCCCCACACGGCTTCGGGTACAAGATCGCTCCCCTGCCCTGCCGCCAGCGCGGCGCGGACATCGGTGGAGGACAGTTCGATGAGCTCCGGATTGTCCAGCAGCATCACCTGGGCCTGGTACTGCCCCTCCAGCAGCGTTTTCCGCTGCTCCATGGCGGCGCGGATGTCCTCGTCCACCCGGCGGAAGGCGCCGATATGGGCCAATTCACAGATGGTCTCCGGCTCGTGCCAGGTGTGGAGGGACAGGAACATGTCCGACCCCATCAGCAGCCACAGCTCCGCGCCAGGGTACTGTTCACGCAGGGTGCGCAGGGTGTCGCTGGTATAGCTCTTGCCGGTGCGGCGCAGCTCAATGTCGCTGGCCTCGGCCACACGGCCGATGGGCGCGGCCATCAGCGCCGCCATGTCGTACCGCTGCCGCGCCGTCACGCCGGACGGCAGCGGCTTGTGGGGCGGCACGCTGTCCGGCACCAGCAGCAGCTTATCCAGCCCAAGCTGGGCCGCGGCGGCACGGGCCATGGTCACATGGCCGTTGTGGGGCGGGTTGAACGTCCCGCCGAATACGCCGATCCTCATGCCTGCTTCGCCTTTACCAGTTGGATCTTCCGCTTCTCCTTGTTGTGCTGATAGCGGTACAGCACGAACTTGCTGCCGATGACCTGCACCACCTCGCTGCGGGTGGCCACGGCCAGCTCCTCCGCCGCCTCGCGGGCGGTGTACATGCTGTTCTCCAGCACCCGGCCCTTGATGAGCTCACGGGCCTCCAGGGCGTCGTTGGCCTGCTTCACCAGATTGTCGCCGATGCCGTCCTTGCCCACATGGAGGATGGTGTCCATGGTGGCGGCCATGCCCCGCAGTTGGGCGCGCTGCTTGCTTGTCAATTCCATATCAGTGCTTCTCCAAATATTCTTTCAATTCCGCGGCAAATACGCGCAATGCGTTGCCCCGGTGGGATATCTCGTTTTTCTCCTCCGCCGTCAGTTGTGCGAAGGTGCGGCGCTTCTCCGGCAGGAAGAACACCGGATCATAGCCGAAGCCCCGCTCCCCCATGGGGGCGAAGGCGATGGTGCCGTGGCAGTCGCCGTCCGCCGTCAGCACGTCGCCGTTGGGAAACGCGCAGCAGATGGACGTGTGGAAATGGGCGGCACGGTTTGTCGCGCCCCGCATATTCTGCAGCAGCAGGGCGCAGCGGGCCGGGTCGCTGTCCAGATTGCCGTACCGGGCGGAGTAGATGCCCGGTGCGCCCTGGAGCCAGTCCACGCACAATCCGGAGTCGTCGCCGATGGCGGGCAGGCCGCTGGCTTCCATGACGGCCCTGGCCTTCAGCGCGGCGTTCTCGGCAAAGGTGGTGCCTGTCTCCTCCACGTCCAGGGCAAGGCCCAGGTCGGATTCCAGCACCACTTCCACGCCCAGCTGGGACAGGATCTCCTGCATCTCCTTCAATTTCCCACAGTTGTGGGAGGCCAATACAAATTTCATCGCAGAATGTCCCCCAATACCTCTTTTTGCTTGGCGATCAGCTCACGGTTGCCCTTGGCGCACAATGCCACCAGCTCCTGCTGCTCCGCCACGGTGAAGGCCCGGCCCTCGCCGGTGCCCTGGATCTCGATGATCTCACCCTGCTCGTTCATGATGCAGTTCAGGTCCACCTGGGCCCGGCTGTCCTCGGCATAAGGCAGATCCAGCACCGCCGTATCGTCCACGATACCGGCGCTGACGCCCGCCACATAGTGCTTGATGGGCATGCGGGCGATATAGCCCTCCTTCACCAGCCAGCGGCAGGCCAGGGCCAGGGCCACAAAGCCGCCGGTAACGGAGGCGGTACGGGTGCCGCCGTCGCCCTGCAATACGTCGCAGTCGATGGTGACGGTGCGCTCACCCAGCAGCTTCATGTCCACCGCCGCCCGCAGGCTGCGGCCGATGAGCCGCTGGATCTCGGCGCTGCGGCTGCTGAGCTTCAGCTTATCCACATCCCGGCGGCTGCGCTGGCGGTTGGCACGGGGCAGCATGGAGTACTCCGCCGTGACCCAGCCGCAGCCGGGCTTCACATGGGGCGGCACCCGCTCCTCCACCGAGGCGGTACACAGCACCACCGTGTCGCCGCAGCGGATGAGCACGCTGCCCTCGGCAAACTTATTGAAATCCGGCGTGATGGTCACATCACGCAATTCATTGTACTTTCTTCCGTCGGCTCTGGTCACGGATCTCACATCCCCTTTCGTTATCTTTCCCCTCAGAACAGGTCTGCGGTAAATTCCCTGGCGTCGAAGGGCTTCAGGTCGTCGATGCCCTCGCCCACGCCCACGAATTTCACCGGTACCTGCAGCTCCTGGGCGATGGCGATGACGATACCGCCCTTGGCGGTGCCGTCCAGCTTGGTCAGGATAATACCGGTCAGACCCGCCGTCTCCTTGAAGGTGCGGGCCTGGACAAGGCCGTTCTGGCCGGTGGTGGCGTCCAGCACCAGCAGCGTCTCGCACACGGAGTCGGGACACTCCCGGGCGATGATCTTCCGCAGCTTGGCCAGCTCGTTCATCAGGTTCTGCTTGTTGTGCAGCCGTCCCGCCGTGTCGCACAGCACCACGTCCACATGACGTGCCTTGGCGGCCTGCAGGGCGTCGAACAGCACGGCGCCGGGATCGGCGCCCTCGTGCTGGCGGATGATGTCCACACCGGCGCGGTTGGCCCAGATCTCCAACTGGTCGGCGGCGGCGGCGCGGAAGGTATCTCCGGCGCACAGCAGCACCTTCTTGCCCTCCGCCTTCAACTGGGCGGCCAGCTTGCCGATGGACGTGGTCTTGCCCACGCCGTTGACGCCGATGAACAGCACGATGCTGGGGGTGGTGGACAGGTTCAGGGAGGCGTCGCCCACCTCCAGCTTCTCCGCCAGGATGGCCCGCAGGGCGTCCTTCACCTCGTCGGCCCGGGTCAGCAGCCGCTCCTTCACCTTTTTGCGCAGCTTCTCCACCGCGTCGGTGGCGGAATCCACGCCCACGTCCGCCAGGATCAGCGCCTCCTCCAACTGGTCGTAAAATTCGTCGTCCAGCTTATCAAATGTCACAGAGGCCAGCCATGCCTCCTTGAGCTGCTTGAAAAATCCCATAGGCTCCTCCTTATTTGATATGCAATTCCTTTGCCATGTCGTTCATGTTGATGGTCAGGATCCGGCTGACGCCCCGCTCCTGCATGGTGACGCCGTACAGCACGTCGGCCTCCTCCATGGTGCCTCGGCGGTGGGTGATGACGATGAACTGGGTCTTTCCGGCGATGCGCCGCATATAGCGGGCATAGCGCACCACGTTGGACTCATCCAGCGCCGCCTCGATCTCGTCCATGACGCAGAACGGCGTGGGATGTACCTTCAGAATGGCGAAATACAGGGCGATGGCCACAAAAGCCTTCTCGCCGCCGGACAGCAGCGTGATGGTCTTGAGCTGCTTTCCGGGGGGCTGCACCCGGATCTCGATGCCGCAGTTGAGGATATCCTTCTCGTCCTCCAGCTCCAGTTGAGCCTTGCCGCCGCCGAACAGCTCCAGGAACGTCTCCTGGAAGCTCTCGTTCAGCAGCTTGAACTGCTGGGCGAAGATGTCGGTCATCTGCCTGGTCAGCTCCTCGATGACGCCCATCAGCTCACCCCGCGCCTTCTCCACGTCGGCGCGCTGCTCGGACAGGTAGGTGTAGCGGGTGTTGACCCGCTCGTATTCGTCGATGGCGCCGATGTTGGGGGTGCCCAGGCCCTTGATCTCCCGGTTCAGCTCCGCGATACGGCGGGTGGCCTTGGGCACGCTCTCCAGCTCGACGCGCTGCTCCAGTGCGGCGCTGTGGCTCAGCTCATAGCGCTCCCACAGCTTGTCCAGCAGGGCCTTCTCCTCCATGGCGTTGCCCTGGAGCTTCTGCTCCATGCGGGACAGCTCCTGGGTGGTGGCGATGACCGCCTCGTTGCAGTCCCGGCTCTCCCGGTTTCTGGCGTCCCGCTGGCCCTCCAGCTGCAGCTTCTGCTCCGACAGGGCAGTCAGCTTTGTCCGCAGTTCCTCGCCCTGACGGCGCAGGCCGTCAAGCTGGGCCTGATGGGCGGCGATCTCGCCCTCCGCCTTTTCGTTGGCGGCGGCGAACTGATCCATCAGCGCCTGGCGCTGATCCCGGTCGGTGACCATATCCAGCCGCAGCCGCTTCAGGTCGGCGATGCTGCGCTGACCCGCGTCCCGCTCGGCGGCCAGGGCCGCCTGGGCGGCTTTCTTCTCGCTGACCTGCTGGGACAGGGCGTTTGTCTTTTCCATCAGGTCGCTCTGGCCGCTCTGGCTCTCCTCCGCGCGGCGGCGCAGTTCGGCGGCCTTTGCCTCCTTCTCCGCCACATCCGCCGCCACGGCGGCGCAGCGCGCCTCATCATTCTTGGTGCGCTGGGCGAAGCTGTCCAGCTCTGCCTGCAGATCCTCACAGCTCTGCTCCAGCGTCGTGTTCAGGATGTCGTAATGCTCCTGCCTGCCCTGATACTGCAGCACCAGATCCTCGGCCTTGCGCTGCTGGGCGGAGGCCACCTCCAGCTCATACTGAGCCTTCTGCAGCTCACGCTGGGTGTCCTCGGCCCTCTGTTTGGCGGCGGACAGCTTGTCCCGCATGCCGCCCAGCTGGCCGTTCAGCTTTTCCAGCTCGTTGGCCCGGCTCAGCACACCGGCGCTGCGGCTGACGCTGCCGCCGGTCATGGAGCCGCCCCGGTTCATCACCTGGCCGTCCAGCGTGACGATCCGGAAGCCGTTGCGGTATTTCCGGGCCATGGCAATGCCGCAGTCCAGATCCTCCACCACCACGGTACGGCCCAGCAGATTGCGGAAAATGCCGTCGTACTTTTTATCATAGGTGACCAGATCCACGGCCAGACCCACAAAGCCGTATTCGCCGCTGACATCCTCCCGCAGCACATCGCCGCGGACGGCGGTCATGGGCAGGAAGGTGGCCCGCCCGCCGTTGCGCTGCTTCAGATAGCCGATGGCGGCCTTGCCGTCCTCCTCCCGGTCTACCACGATGTTCTGCATGCCCGCGCCCAGGGCGATCTCCAGGGCAACGGTGTACTTCTCCTGGGTCTTCATCAGGCTGGCCACCGGGCCGTGAACGCCCCGCAGGGCCTTCTTCTCCGCCGCCTGCATCACCAGCTTCACCGCGTTGGAGAAGCCCTCGTACTCCTTCTCCATCTCCGTCAGCAGCCGGATGCGGTTCTCCAGCGCCGCCACGTCCATGGTGAGCTGCAGCTTCTCCGCTTCCGCGTCGGCGGAGCGCTTTTTGCGGCCCTCCATCTTCAGGCTGTGGCCCTGGATGATATTGCTGACGGCCTGGGCCTCCTCTTTGGCCTCGTTCAATAGCTTCCGGTTCTCCTTGGATTTCCGGCTGCTCTGCTCCAGCTTTTCCCGGACGGCGGACAGCTCCGCCTCCGTATGGGCACGGCGCTCCGCCATCTGGTCAAGGCCGGAGCGCAGGGCGGACAGCTCCGCCTTGCCGTCCGCGGCGGCGGACAGCAGCAGTGCCTCCTCCGCCCGCAGGGACTCCGCCGTGCGCTGGGCGCCGGCGGCGGTATCGGTCAGCTCTCGGGCCTGGGCCAGCAGGGCTTCCAGCTCCCGCTCCAGCGCGGCGCTCTCGTCGTCGATCTGGGCGATCCGCTGAAGCTGGGCGTCCACCTGGGACTGCAGGCTGCCCGCCCGGTTCTCCGTATCCGCCATCTCCCGGCGGATACGCTCAATGCTCTCGTTGTTGTGCTCCACCGAGGTGCGCAGCACGGCGATGGCGCTGTCATGCTCGCCGGAGGCGCTCTCCAGCCGGCTCACCTGGCCCCGCAGCTCCTCCGCCTGCAGATCGTTCTGCCGCACCTGCTCGCCCAATCCCTCGGCGGCGGCGTAGGCGGCCTCCAGCGCCGCCTCGGCCCGCTCCTTGTCGGCCCGGGCCGTCTCCACGTCGGTCTGCAATTTGAATTTGGCGGTCTTCAGATCCTGCAGCTGCTCCAGCCACACGCTGATCTCCAGCACCCGCAGCTCATCCCGCAGCACCAGATACCGCTTGGCCACCTCCGCCTGCTTGCACAAGGGCTCCACCTGCAGCTCCAGCTCCGCGATTTTGTCGTCGATGCGCACCAGATTCTCCTGGGTGCGCTCCAGCTTCCGCTCGGCCTCCTCCTTGCGGTGGCGGTACTTGCTGATGCCCGCCGCCTCCTCGAACACCTCGCGGCGTTCGCCGGATTTCACGGACAGGATCTCGTCGATCTTGCCCTGGCCGATGATGGAATAGCCCTCGCGGCCCATGCCGGTATCCATGAACAGCTCGTTCACGTCCTTCAGCCGCACCGACTGCTTGTTGATATAGTATTCGGATTCGCCGCTGCGGTAATACCGGCGGGTAACGGCCACCTCCGCTTCGTCGCGGGGGAAGATATGCTCCGTGTTGTCAATGACCAGCGTCACCTGGGCAAAGCCCATCTGGCTGCGCTTCTCCGTGCCGCCGAAGATCACGTCCTCCATCTTGGCGCCCCGGAGCTGGCGAGAGTTCTGCTCGCCCATGACCCAGCGGATGGCGTCGGAGATATTGGACTTGCCGGAGCCGTTGGGGCCCACGATGGCGGTGATATCCTCTCCGAAATTCAGGACCGTCTTATCGGGAAACGATTTGAAGCCCTGAATTTCCAGCGCTTTAAGATACAAATAGTCCACCTCATTTTACATTGGCATACTTTAACTAGGATAGTGTATCAGAAAAGTGTGTATTTTTCAAGTTAAAGTTGGTGGAGCGGCGGCGGACAGTGGAGTTGAGAAAAATTTTCGCTCACCTGTTGACAAACGTAAACTGATATGCTACATTGTGATTACAGATGTAGACAGCAGGAGGTGAGAGCAATGGCCCATATGGGATTGACCGAGGCGGAGTGGCAGGTGATGGAGTGCCTGTGGGCGGCCGCGCCCTGGACGGGGCGGGCCATCATCGACGCCCTGCACGAGACCACCGGCTGGAGCCGCAGCACCACGCTGACGCTGCTGCGGCGGCTGGAGGACAAGGGCGCCGTCAGCGCGGAGAGCGAGGGCGGCGTGAAGCGCTACCGTCCCCAGGTGGCCCGGGAGGACGCGGCGGTGCAGGAGACGGAGCACCTGCTGGAGCGGGTGTATCAGGGCAGCGTCAGCATGATGGTCAGTTCGCTGGTGAAGAAGCAGGCACTGTCCCAGGAGGAGATCGGCAAGCTGTACGCCATTTTGCGGGAAGTGGAGGAAGAGCATGATTGAATGGGTGGTATCCTCGTGTATTCTCATCCTTGCGGTGATCGCCCTGCGGTATCTGCTGCGGGGGAAAATCAGCCTGCGGCTGCAATACGCCCTGTGGCTGCTGGTGCTGGCGCGGCTGCTGATCCCCGTCAGCTTCGGCAGCACGGATATCAGCGTCATGTCGGTGGTGGAAAAGGCCCCGGCGGTACAGGCGGTGGAGAGCGTCCGGGATGTGGACACCATCTGGCAGGCGGACAACGGCTCTGTGCAGGGTCTCCCCGCCGGAGCGGCGGCGGACAACGCACCGCTGCAGATCGCGCCCCGTACCACCAGTGACGACCAGTTCAGCCGTATGTCCAGCGCTCTGACCCTCCGCAAGGTGCTGCTGCCGGTATGGTGGTGCGGCGCGGCGGTGACGCTGCTGGTGTTCCTGACCGCCAACCTTTGTTTTGCCGCGCGGCTGCGGAAAAGCCGCCGTCCCCTGATAGTGGAGGGCGCTTCCCTGCCGGTCTATGTGGCGCGGGAACGGGCGGTGCCGTGCCTGTTCGGCCTGTTCCGCCCCGCCGTCTATGTGACCCCGGAGGCAGCGGAGGACGGCACGCTGCTGCGCCACACGGTGGCCCATGAGACCACCCATTTCCGTCAGGGTGACCATGTGTGGGCGCTGCTGCGGACGGTGTGTCTGGCGCTGCACTGGTGGAACCCGCTGGTGTGGTGGGCGGCGAAGCTGTCCCGTCAGGACGGTGAGCTGGCCTGTGACGAGGCCACCATCCGCGCCCTGGGCGAGGGGGAGCGGGCCGCCTATGGCCGCACGCTGATCCGCATGGCCTGCGGCCGGGGCGCAAGCCCCCTGCTGACGGCCACCACCATGGACGGCGGCAAGACCAGCCTCCACGAGCGGATCGTCCTGCTGGCCAAGAAGCCCCGGACGGCGGCATTGGCCGCCATCGCGCTGGTGCTGGCCGCGGCGCTGTGCGTGGGCTGTACGTTTACGGGGGCGAAGAAGAATGAAGTGTCCGCCGATCTGGGTCCTATTGCCGCCATGATGGCGGAACTGACGGTGGATGATGTCGCCGACTGGGATGTGACGGAGTATCCCAATATCACCCTAGGCCGTCTGGTGACGGCTATGAACGATGCCGCCGCGTATGAAATTACGGATGAGGAAGCGCTGGGCTATGAGCAGGACGGACAGGAGTGGTTTGTTTCCGTGCATATCAGCGGCGGCCCCTATCTGATGCTGGACTGCGGCAATGTGGGCGGGATCGTACATGTCACCAATATCAGCGCAGCGGCATCGTCAGCCTATCCGGTGGATCAGGAGATTGATGCCTATTTCCGCCATGATACCCTCTACGATCTGATCCGCCACGCCTATGAGGACGGTATGACCCTTCGGGAGCGGATGGCCTCTGTGGAGCCGGAGGACTTGGGCGAGATCAGCCCGTACTTATATCCGCAGGTGACCGTGCAGCAAGTGATCGACGCGCTGCACGGCGCGGCCGCCAAGCAGATCACGGAGGGGGAGGCCGCAGCTGCCGGATATCCTGTGGGCGACTCGGCCATGTGGCGGCTGGAGACCTATCTCGGCCAGCTTAAGATCGGGTGCAATTTGCAGGAGAACATCGTCTGTGTGCGGTTCGACGGGAATGACAAGGGGTATTTCCGGGATAAGACCCTCTATGACCTTGTGCGCCACAGCCGGGACTATGACGAGTTCATCGATCAGGCATCCTATGAGGAGTTCAAGCCCCAGATCGACGCGGTGATGCAGCAGACGCTGGATAATTACGCCACCAATCCCGGCAAATTTACCGCCTATCAGCTGACCCGCTTTACCAAGGTGTGGCAGTATGCCACCGGAGACGGCAACCGGGCGGATGTGTACCGGTTCGACTACGCTCTTATGCCCGAAAAGCCGTTGGAGATCGGTTGGGCGGGCGGTGCGTATCTGGACAGTCAGATGCGGATGCAGGGCCTCGCCGACTGCGGCAATGTGGTGGCCCGGTATCAGGGCGACACCCTGCTGGAACTGGTGTTCATGGGCAATGACAACAGCTATGTGCCCTCCTTTGGGGAGGACTGGGACTGGGCCAACGGTATGCTGGCCGCCATGGAGCAGGCCGCCTCCGCCCCCACGCTGACCACCGAAACGTTTTCCATTCAGGGGCTGAAGGTGGAGGTGAGCAATGTGTGCCTGACCAAAAAGGGCACCGTGCGGGAGGATGCGTTTCAGGTTTTTGAAAACGACGTTTTTGTGGTCTATCCCGGCGCGGTGCTGACGGTGCTGGAAGCGCCGACCTTCCGGGACACCGACGGTGTGGAGCATGGAGATTTCGTTTACTATTCCCACGGCGGCGCCCAGCAGCTGGAGCTGTGGCCCGGCATGACGGTGGCGGTCGAAGATGGCTCCGCCATTGTGAATGATAGCTTCGGCGTTCTGGTTTTCCAGATGTACAGCGGTATGTAAGCATAAAAAGAGACCGGTCAAAGACCGGTCTCTTTTTATGCTTTTTCCGGCTTGGCGTCGAAGCCGTCCTGCCAGTGGGAGAAGCGGAAGTACAGAAAATAGATCACCGAGCTGAGAGCCCAGGTGAGGGGATACGCCCAATAGACGTAGACGATCTGGTGGAACAGGCGCATCATCAGCATGATGTACAGGATGCGGATGACGCACCAGATGGACAGCATGATGGCCATGGGGACGAAGGCCTTGCCCGCGCCGCGGCAGACGCTGGCCACCGCGTGGGAGAAGGCCAGCAGGAAGTAAAAGAGCGAGATGGTGCGGGTCTCCAGCACGCCCAGGGCCAGCACCGCCGGCGTTTTGGAGAACAGGCCGATCAGCGCCGGAGCGGTCAGATACGTCAGTATGCCGATGACCTCGGCAATGATGGGCGCCGCCAGGATGCCGAACCGCGCACCACGGCGGGCCCGCTCCTTCTGTCCCGCGCCCAGGTTCTGGCTGACGTAGGTGGTGATGGCCATGGAGAAGCTGGTGACCGGCAGGAAGGCGAAGCCCTCGATCTTGGAGTACGCGCCGTAGGCCGCCATGGCGTCCTTGCCGAAGGAGTTGATGTTGGTCTGCACCACCACATTGGCCAGGGCGATGACGGAGTTCTGCACCCCG
This sequence comes from uncultured Eubacteriales bacterium, assembly GCA_900552725.1. Classification (GTDB taxonomy): domain Bacteria; phylum Bacillota; class Clostridia; order Oscillospirales; family Oscillospiraceae; genus Vescimonas. The sequence continues at coordinate 11,223 of USAT01000031.1, forward strand.
GCGGGCAGGCCGTAGCGCAGGATCTCCCGCAGCAGCGCGCCGTCGATCCGCAGGGCGCTCCAGCGGAGCTGGAAGATGGTGCCCTTCTTGGTCAGGTGCAGCAGGCACAGCACCACACTGACCGCCTGGGAGACGATGGTGGCGACGGCTGCCGACCATACGCCCCAGCGGAACGCACCCACAAACAGCAGGTCAAGGGCAATGTTGGTGAGGGACGAGACGATCAGGTAGTACAGGGGGCGGCGGCTGTCGCCCAGGGCGTTCATGATGCCGGTGAAGGTGTTGTACATAACCACCGTGCCGATCCCGGCAAAGTAGCAGCGGAAGTAGCTGACAGCGTCGGCCATCACCTGGGGGTCGGTCTCCATCCACCGCAGCAGCGTGGGGGTGAAGCCCACGCCCACGGCGGTGAGGAAGATGCTGCTGAACAGGCCCAGCAGCACCGTGGTGTGGATGGTGCGGGACACCCGGTCATAGTCCCCCGCGCCGAAATAGCGGGAGATGGCCACGCCCGCGCCGGTGGCCGCACCGGCGAAGAAGCTGACCATCAGGAACACCAGCGGGCCCGAGGCGCTGACGGCGGCCAGGGCGTTATCCCCCAGGAACTTGCTGACGATCAGCGCGTCGGCGGTGTTATAGAGCTGCTGAAAGAGCTGGCTGAGAAAAATCGGGACGGCAAACACGCTGATGAGATGCCAGGGAACGCCGTGGGTCATGTCCTTGGTTCCGGCGGACGCCATGGGATCACGCTCCTTTCGATGGAAGAAAATTCTGCGGCAAGATAAGCGCCCAGACCTTGTGTCTGAGCGCTCGATTTTTATTTATTGCGCCAGGTGGAGGGGCTCAGCAGCACCAGCAGGGGCATCAGCTCCAGACGGCCCATCAGCATGATGAGGGTCAGCACCAGCTTGCTGAACCAGGAGAGGGGCGCGAAGTTGGCCATGGGGCCAAGAGCGCCCAGGGACGGGCCCACGTTGCTGACGCAGGTCAGGGAGGCCACGAAGGACTCCGTAAAGCCCAGCACGTCCAGGGAGACCACCAGCGTACCGGCCATCAGCACCAGCAGATACGCCACCTGGAACATATGGGCGGAGGTGACGGCCCGCTCGTCCACGCTCTGGCCGTCCATGGTGATGACGGACACCCGGTTGGGGTGGATGATGTGATCCAGCTCACGCCGCAGGCTCTTCACCTGCAGCATCAACCGGCTGACCTTCATGCCGCCCGCGGTGGAACCGGCGCAGCCGCCCACATACATCAGCAGCACCAGAATACAGCGACTGAAGGTGGGCCACAGGGTGAAGTCCTTGGTGGCGTAGCCGGTGGTGCTCATGATGGTGGTGGCCTGAAAGGCGGCGTCCTTGGCCGACTCGTACCAGCCCTGCCCCAGCTCCACATGCAGGTCAACGCAGATGAGAGTGATGGTGATGGCCAAAATCAGCAGATACCACCGCAGCTCCTCGCTGCGCAGGGCGTCCTTGATCCGTCCCCGGACAACGGCGTACAGCAGCGAGAAATTGATGCCCGCCAGAAACGTAAAGACGATGATCACCCATGTGATGGCGTCTGATTGATAGGAGGAGATGGAGGTGTTGCGGACAGAGAAGCCGCCGGTGGCCATGGTGGTAAAGGCGTGGTTCACCGCGTCGAACCAGGACATGCCCGCGATCCGCAGCGCCACGGCCTCCGCCGCCGTCAGCACGATATAGATGGTGTAGAGGATCTTGGCGGTGCCGCCCACACGGGGCACCAGCTTGGACTTGATGGGGCCGGGGCTTTCCGCCTTCATCAGGTAGTAGGCGCCGTCGCCCAGATGGGGCGTCAGGGCAAGGAACAGCACCAGAACGCCCATGCCGCCCATCCACTGGGTCTCGCTGCGCCAGAAGAGGATGCTGGGCGGCATGGTCTCCACCGAGTCCAGAATGGTGGCGCCGGTGGTGGTCAGGCCGGAGGCCGTCTCAAACAGGGCGTCCACAAATGAGGGGATGGTGTCCGACAGCAGGTACGGAAACGCACCCAGCAGCGTCAGCGCCACCCAGGCCAGCGCCACGGCGGCATAGCCGTCCCGGCCCTGCATCCGCATACGGGTCACCGGCACCAGATAGGCCAGTGAGCCCAGAATACCGCACAGCAGCGCCGAGGAGAGAAACGCCTCCCAGCAGCCGTCGCCATATCCCAGGCTTACCAGCAGAGGCAGCAGCATAAAGCCCGCCTCCACCCACAGGATATAGCCCACCGTGCGGGTGATCAATCGAATGTTCATGAAATACGTTACCTCTTTGGTTCAAAAAGATAGGCAGTTATGGGTATTATATCCCCTCCCGCCGGAGGCTGTCAAGCCTAACGGGTTCTTTACCGGCGGCGGCATGCATAGGGATAGAGAGATGATATGAAAAAGGAGCGATGCCCATGTTCCGGAAGCTGCGCTATCTCTGGGCCTTCCTGCTGGCGGCGGCCGCCGCCGTGCTGCTTCGGGGACTGGCCCAGGCCCTCCCCTGCCCTGCCACGGAGGTGCTCTCCCCCATGAACGAGAGCCCCTGGGAGCTGGGCAAGCTGGTATTCTGGCCGTACCTGGCCGCGGCGCTGCTGCTGTGGCGGCTGGAGCCGGAGGACGGCACCTCCCGTGGCGGACACTGTGCCGCCCTGCTGGCCGCCACGGCGCTGATGATTCTATTATGCCGGCTTCTGTGGGGCGTCATGCCCCTGTGGCTGCTGTTTTCCGCCGCCGCGGCAGGCGGCATGGCGCTGTATCACTTTCTGCTGCGCCGCCGTCTGCGGGGCGGTGAGCTGGTGTGGTATCTGCTGGCCATCCTGATGGGGGTGGCGTATCTGATCCTGACGGCGCTGCCCCTGACGGGCGGCATTTTTCTCGATCCCCGTGACGCGGCGGTCATGGGGGTGATACCGTTTTAGGTATCACCCTCATGCGCTTTTTTTGCACATTTTTTGTGCATTTGGTCCGTTTTGACTATAGCATCTGTACAGGGAGTCTGCTAAGATACAGGCATGGCAAGGGCCGGGATACCCGGCGGCTTTTGTGTACCGTGACGGAAAGCGTACCATTAGAAATTCAAATGACAGATTCTGTAAATAATATTGCAAACTGCAAGATTCATTATTATAATATAATACAGACAATACTTGTAAGAATAATCATAAAACTCAAATAAGAAGGTGAACGTGTATGGAACTTCAGATTCAGGATCTTGTTTCTTCCATCAAAAAGGACGGCATCGACAGCGCCAATCAGGAGGCTGCCGCTATCCTGGCCGACGCCCGGAAGCAGGCCGACGCCATTGTGGCCGACGCGAAGGCGGAGGCGGACAAGCTGCGCGGCGACGCCAGGGCGGAGATTGAGGTGTTCAAGAGCAGCGCCCAGCTGGACGCCCAGCAGGCCAAGCGGGACGCGGTGCTGGCCTTCCGCCAGGAGATTCAGAGGGAGTATGAAAAGCTGCTGTCTGCTGATGTGGGCAAGGCGCTGGATCAGCAGGCGCTGGTGAAGCTCATTCAGGCCGCCGTGCAGGGCGAGGACGTCGCCGCCTATACCGTGGAGGTGGGGCAGGTGACGGACGGCCTGCGCCAGGAGCTGGCCCAGGAGCTGAAGGCCGGGCTGGAGATCCGCCCCTCCAAGAAGGTGGGCGCGGGCTTCCGTCTGGCCGCCAAGGACGGCTCCGGCTACTTCGACTGCTCGGAGCAGGAGATCGCGGAGATGCTGATGCCCTTCTTCCGGGATACCCGCCTGTAAGGGGGTGCCGCTGTGGCTTCCTATTACTATCTGATCTCCAGCCTGCCCATGCTGAAAGCCCAGGGGGAGCCTCCCATGGACTACGCCGCATTTCTGGCCATGTGCCAGACGGCGGTGAGCGGCGGGGTCTACCGGACGCTGGAGACGCTGACGGTGGAATCGGACAAGGGACCGCTGCTGTCGGAATGGGCCGCCTTTTATAAGACCCTGTCCCGTGAGCTGACCTATCAGCGGAATGTGAAGCTGGGCCGCCCCTGCCCCATCCCCGCCGACCGGGACGCCGCCATCGTGCAGACGGTGACGGCGGCGGTGAACGCCGAGAACCCGCTGGAGGGCGAGCGGCTTTTGCTGGAGCTGGAATTCCGCCGCCTGGACGATATGGTCGGGCTGCACAATTTCGACGACCACGCCCTGTATGGCTACGCCATGAGGCTGCGGCTGCTGGAGCGGCAGCGGGGCTTCCGGTACGAGACCGGCAAGCGGGCCTTTGACGGCCTGATGGCCAACATCCGCCAGCAGGTCGCCAGCCTATCATGAACAGGAGAAACGAAATGGACAAAGTGACAGGATATGTGACCGGAGTGAACGGGAATCTGGTGTCCGCCAGCTTTTCCGGCTCCGTGCGTAAAAATGAAGTGGGCTATGTGCTGGTGGGGGATGACCGCCTGAAGGGCGAGGTCATCCGCGTCAACGGCGACACGGCCAGTATGCAGATCTATGAGATGACCAACGGCATCCAGGTGGGCGACAAGGTGGAGCTCTCCGGCGAGCTGATGAGCGTGGAGCTGGGCCCCGGTCTGCTGACCCAGGTGTTCGACGGTCTGCAGAATCCCCTGCCGGAGCTGGCCGAGAAGTGCGGCTACTTCCTGGAGCGGGGCGTGTATCTGGATCCCATCCCCAACCGCGACTGGGAGTTCACGCCCCGGGTAAGGCCCGGCGACACCGTCACCGCGGGCGACGCCGTGGGCAGCGTGCCGGAGGGCTTATTCACCCACCTTATCATGGTGCCCTTCGGCCTGAAGGGCGAGTGGAAGGTGAAGTCCGTCCGGGAGAAGGGCGTGTATAACGTCCGGGACACCGTGGCGGTGGTGGAAAACGAGCAGGGCGAGGAGCAGGAGCTGACCATGGTGTTCTCCTGGCCGGTAAAGCAGCCCATCCGCTGCTATGAGGAGCGCCTGCGCCCCGACGAGACGCTGGTGACCCAGCTGCGCTGCGTGGATACCTTCCTGCCGGTGGCCAAGGGCGGCACCTTCTGCGTGCCCGGCCCCTTCGGCGCGGGCAAGACGGTGCTGCAGCACATGGAGGCCAAGAACGCCGACGTGGACATCGTCATCGTGGCCGCCTGCGGCGAGCGCGCCGGCGAGGTGGTGGAGGTGCTGACGGAGTTCCCCGAACTGACCGACCCCCGTACCGGACGCTCCCTGATGGAGCGCACCATCATCATCTGCAATACCTCCTCCATGCCGGTGGCCGCCCGTGAGGCGTCGGTGTACACCGCCGTCACCATGGCGGAGTACTACCGCCAGATGGGGCTGGACGTGCTGCTGCTGGCGGACTCCACCAGCCGGGGGGCCCAGGCCATGCGTGAGATGAGCGGCCGTTTGGAGGAGATCCCCGGCGAGGAGGCGTTCCCCGCCTATCTGGAATCCGTCATCGCCTCGTTCTATGAGCGTGCCGGTAAGGTGCGGCTGAAGGACGGCAAGATCGCCTCCGTCACCATCGGCGGCACCGTGTCCCCCGCAGGCGGCAACTTCGAGGAGCCTGTGACCCAGGCCACACTGAAGGTGGTGGGCGCGTTCCACGGCCTGTCCCGTGAGCGCTCCGACGCCCGCAAGTACCCCGCCATCCACCCCATCGACTCCTGGTCCAAGTATCAGGGCGTGGTGGACATGGAGCGAGTGGAGCAGGCCCGCGCCATCCTCAAGCGCAGCAGCGAGATCAACCAAATGATGAAGGTCATCGGCGAGGAGGGCACCTCTGACGAGGACTATGTGGTCTATCAGAAGGGTGAGCTGCTGGACGCGGTCTATCTCCAGCAGAACTCCTTTGATCCCATCGACGCGGCCTGCGGCCCTGACCGCCAGCGCCACGAGTTCGATGTGCTGTACGACGTGCTGACCCGGAATTTCGCCCTGAGCGATAAGAAAGAGATCCGCGCCTTCTTCAACCAGCTCCGTCAGGAGTTCCTGGACTGGCACAACACCGAGTTCCGGACGCCGGAGTTCGAGGCCCAGGAAAAGCGGCTCAAGGACTTTTACCTGAGCAAGGCAGCGCTTTGAGAGGTGAGTCAATATGCAGAAAGTTTACACGAAAATTGAATCCATCGTGGGCAACGTGGTGACCGTCCGGGCCTCCGGCGTCCGTAACGGCGACCTGGCCCTGGTGGGCGACAGCTACGCCAACGTCATCAAGCTGGACAAGGATCTGGTGACGCTGCAGGTGTTCAGCGGTACCCAGGGCGTCAGCACCACGGATCCCGTCCGTTTCCTGGGCCGCCCCATGATGGTGTCCTTCTCCGACCACCTGCTGGGCCGTATCTTTGACGGCGCGGGCGTGCCCCGCGACAACGGCCCGGCCCTGACGGAGAATATGATTCCCATCGGCGGCCCCTCCGTGAACCCGTCCAAGCGTATCGTACCCAACAAGATGATCCGCACCGGCATCCCCATGATCGACGTGTTCAACACGCTGGTGGAGAGCCAGAAGCTGCCCATCTTCTCCGTGTCCGGCGAACCCTATAACCAGCTGCTGTCCCGCATCGCCATGCAGGCCCAGGTGGATATCATCGTGCTGGGCGGCATGGGACTGAAATACGACGACTATCTGTTCTTCAAGGACACGCTGGAGAAAAGCGGCGCCATGGGCCGCACGGTGATGTTCATCCACACCGCCTCCGACCCCACCGTGGAATGTACGCTGGTGCCGGATATGGCCTTGGCCGTGGCGGAGCAGTTCGCACTGGCCGGAAAGCGGGTGCTGGTGCTGCTGACGGATATGACCAACTACGCCGACGCCCAGAAGGAGATGGCCATCACCATGGAACAGGTGCCCTCCAACCGCGGCTATCCCGGCGACCTGTACAGCTGCCTGGCGGCCCGCTATGAAAAGGCCGTGGACTTCGGCGACGCGGGCTCCATCACCATTCTGGGCGTGACCACCATGCCCGGCGACGACGTGACCCACCCCGTGCCCGACAACACTGGCTATATCACCGAGGGGCAGTACTACCTGAAAAACGGCCACATCGAGCCCTTCGGCTCCCTGTCCCGCCTGAAGCAGAACGTCAACGGCAAGACCAGAAGCGACCACCGGGCTCTGATGGACGGCATGATCCGCCTGTACAGCGCCTATAAGGAGAGCCTGGAAAAGAAGTCCATGGGCTTTATGATGTCCGAGTGGGACGAAAAGCTGCTGAAATACGGCCATCTCTTTGAGACGAAGCTGATGGATCTGAGCGTGAACATCCCCCTGGAGGAGGCGCTGGATCTGGGCTGGGAGATCCTGGCCCAGTGCTTCGAGCCCAACGAGACGGGCCTGAAATCCAGCCTCATTCAGGAGAGATGGCCCAAGAGCGCCGCTGCGGAGTAAGGAGGCGCCTATGGCTGTCAAGCTGACAAAAAACGAATTAAAGGTGCAGAAGGACCGCCTGAAGCAGTTTCAGCGGTATCTCCCCACGCTGCAGCTGAAAAAGCAGCAGCTGCAGGCTGTGGTGATGCAGGTCACCGTCCAGCTGGAGCAGGTGGCGCGGGACATGTACAGGGCAATCGCCCCGATGCACGAGCACTGTTGCGA
>USAT01000032.1 GCA_900552725.1 uncultured Eubacteriales bacterium
GGCGGCGGTTGCCTTCGCCTCGGCGGTTTCGGTTTCGATCTTGTGCCGGAGTGCCTCCTCCTTGCCCTTGATGGCGTTGAGCACACTGCTGTCCGCCTCCACGGCGAGCTTGCGGGGAATGAGGTAGTTGCGGGCGTAGCCGTCCGACACCTCAATGACATCATTCTTCTTTCCCTGCGACTTGACATCTGTCAGCAATACAACTTTCATACTGTTTTCATCCTTTCTGTATCTGTATAAGAGAGTGGTTACTTTGCTTTCCCGAACAGCTCGGGGTACTGCAGGCGGTACTCGTCGATGGCGGCGCGGAGCTGATCCCGGGCGGCCCGGACACGGTTGACGGCGTCCAGATACTCCGCCGTGCCCCGCAGCAGTTCGTCGGTGCGGCTGTCATGGACGGAGTACAGCCCCCGGCGGAAGTTGTCCAGCACCACCTCGTACCGGCGGCAGGCGTTGGCGATGGAGTCATCCCAGGAGAGATAGATCTCCCTCTGGGCGTTCTCGCCCACCCGGCGCATCAGGTCACGCTGGGGGATCAGGCGGCGCAGCATGGCCGCCATGGAGTCGGCGTTCTCCTCAATGAAGAAGCCGTTGCGCCCGTCGGTGACATCCTCGGCGGCGCAGCTTCCGGCGATCAGCACGCTGGGCAGGCCGCAGGCCGCCGCCTCGCGCACCACAAGGCCGTTGGTGTCGAAGGTGGAGGGGAACAGGAACAGGTCAGCCCGGCAGTACCAGGCCCGGATGACCTCCCGGTCATAGCAGGGCGGCTGGAAGAACACCTTGTCACACAGAGCCAGCTCTTCGGCATAGGCCCGGATGGCGTCACCGTCGGTACCCTTGCCTACGAACACCATGCGGAAGTCCTGCCCCTCATCCTTCAGCTGCTTCAGGGCGTTCAGAATGATCCGCAGGCCCTTGTACCACATCATGCGGCCCACGAACAGGAACAGCGGCACGCCGTCCGGCAAGTCGAGGCCCTCCCCTACGGCCCGGGCCTTCTCCTCGCTCACCCGGCCGGCGGGGAAGTCCACGCCGTTGGGCATGACGATATAGTCCCCCTGATAGCCCAGGGAACGCAGGTTCTCTCCCGCGCCGCGGCTGACGGTCCACACCTCGTCGCAGGCGGAGATGTTCTCCACCAGGAGCTTGATGGACGCCTCCTGTAAGAGCTTACTGTGGATGGCGTTGGCGATGTCGATGTCGAACTTGGTGTGATAGGTGAACACCAGCGGCACGTTCAGCCTCTGGCGCAGCATCCGGGCCAGCACCATGGAGGTGACGGGACAGTGGCTGTGGATCAGGTCAATATGGCGGCCCTCCACCTGCTCCATCAGCTCCGCCGACAGGGGAAAGCCCGCCCGGTAGCCCACCAGCTTGGTCATGTCGATGCTGGGATAGCGCAGCACCGGGAAGGGATAGGCGCTGTCGTCGGCGTCGGGATAGTAGGGCGTCACCACGGTGGCGTCGCCATAGTCCCGCTGGATCACGGAGGCATAGTTGGTGACCGCGTTGGCCACGCCGTCGATCACCGGCGGGAAGGAATCGTTGATGAGACAGATACTGCGTTTTTCGGCCATAAGAGCGGCTCCTTTCCGTTATCGTTTCAGATGGGTCTATTATACCGTATCCTTCCCGGCGGCGCAACCGGCAAGGTGTGGTGGTTTTGCATTGTATTCCCCGGCGAAAACTGGTATAATGAAAGAAAAAGCCACAGGAAGGAGGCGGCGGTATGGCGGATCTGCGCACCAATGTGCGGTACATCAAGGGTATCGGCGAGACGCGGGCCAAGGCACTGGAAAAGCTGGGGATCACCACGCTGCGGGAGCTGATCGGCTTCTTCCCCCGGCGGTATGAGGACCGCAGCGTCATCTATCCCATCCGGGAGCTTCCCGTGGGGGAGATGGCCTGCTGCCAGGCCATGATCGCCGCCGCACCCACCAGCCACCGCATCCCCGGCGGGCGCACGGTGGTGAAGGTGCGGGCGGTGGACGACACCGGGGTGCTGGACGTGACGTTCTTCAACCAGGCCTATCGCCAGCAGAGCCTTCACGCCGGGGACAGCTTCGTGTTCTGCGGCAAGGTGGAGGGGAACCTGCTGCGGCGGCAGATGGTGAATCCCCTGATGGAGCCGTCGGGCCAGCACCAGTTGACGGGCCGGATCATGCCGGTGTATCCGCTGACCAAGGGCGTCAGCCAGCTTCTGCTGCAAAAGGCCATACGGCAGGGGCTGGACGCATGCCGTGAGCTGCTGCCGGACGTGCTGCCGGATCAGGTGCGCATGGCCCATCAGCTATGTTATGTCAACTACGCCTATGAGAACATCCACTTCCCCGCCAGCTTTGAGGCGCTGGGCCAGGCCCACCGGCGGCTGGTATTCGAGGAGCTGTTTCTGGTGACCTGCGGGCTGCATCTGCTGCGCTCACGGCGGGTGGATGTGGCGGGGCCAGTGTGCCGCGCCGCGGACATGCAGCCCTTCTATGACGCCCTCCCCTTCCCGCTGACGGGTGCCCAGAGGAAGGCCATCGGCGACGCGGTGGCCGATATGACATCGGCCCGGCCCATGAACCGGCTGTGTCAGGGCGACGTGGGCAGCGGCAAAACCATGGTGGCCGCCGCCTGCGTGTGGTTCGCCGCCCAGAGCGGCTGGCAGTCGGCCTTGATGGCCCCCACGGAGATACTGGCCCGGCAGCACTATGAAAATCTCGCCCCCCTCTTCGCCCGGTTCGGCATCTCCTGCGCACTGCTGACCGGCTCCACAAAGGCGGGAGAGCGGCGGGCCATCCTGGAGAGGCTGTCTGACGGCAGCATCGGCCTTTGCATCGGCACCCACGCCCTGCTGACGGAGGACGTGCAGTATCAAAAATTGGGCCTTGTCATCACCGACGAGCAGCACCGCTTCGGCGTAGCCCAGCGGTCAGCGCTGGGGCAGAAGGCGGAGAATCCCCACATGCTGGTGCTGTCTGCCACCCCCATTCCCCGGACGCTGGCGCTGATCATCTACGGCGACCTGGACGTGTCCATCATCAACGAGCTGCCCCCCGGCAGACAGAAGGTGGACACCTTCGCCGTGGACGAGCGGTACCGGGCGCGGCTGAACGGCTTCATCCGTAAGCAGGTGGCCGAGGGACATCAGGTGTTCATCGTGTGCCCGCTGGTGGGGGACGGCGACGACCTCCCCGACGAACGGAAGGCCGTAACGGCCTATGCCAGGGCCTTACAGGAGGAGACCTTCCCCGATCTGCGGATCGCGGTGCTGCACGGCAAGATGAAGGCCAAGGAGAAGGAGGCCGTCATGGCGGCCTTTGCCGCCGGCGAGACGGACATCCTGGTGTCCACCACGGTGGTGGAGGTGGGCGTGGACGTGCCCAACGCCACGCTGATGGTGGTGGAGAACGCCGAGCGCTTCGGCCTGAGCCAGCTCCACCAGCTCCGGGGCCGCGTGGGCCGGGGCAAGGCCAAGAGCTACTGCGTGTTGGTGGCCCAGGGCGGCGGCGAGGAGACGAAGCGGCGGCTGAAGGCCCTGACGGACACCAACGACGGCTTTAAGATCGCGGAGGAGGATCTGAAGCTCCGGGGCCCCGGCGATTTCTTCGGCCAGCGGCAGCACGGCCTGCCCATGCTGCAGATCGCCGACCTCAACTGCGACATGCTGCTGTTGGACGAGGCACAGTCCGCCGCCCGCACCCTGCTGGCGCAGGACGGGCAGTTGTCCGCCCCGGAGCACCGAACGCTGAAAGCACGCATCGACGAGCTGTTTGAAATAAACGCGGAGGGCCTGAATTGAGCCAACGCCCCCTCCGCAGCGCAAAAAGCAGCCCCGGCCTGGTGGCCAGGGCTGCTTTTTGCTTCAATCTTACCGTTTCTTCCGGTTCATCATGACCAGCACCACCACGATGGCGATGACAGCCACGGCTGCCAGCGCGATCAGCAGGGGGATGTTGGTCTCGTCGCCGGTGACGGCAGGGGCGATGCCCCAGGCGGAAACGGTGGTCAGTGCGCACAGGGCGGCGCACAGCAAAGCGGAAACAGCATGCTTCATGGAAACTTCTCCTCTTTCCCGATAATAATTTATTTACAGATAGTTCAGCGGGTTCACGAACGTGCCGTTGATCAGGATGCCGAAATGGCAGTGGTTGCCGCTGGACACACCGGTAGAGCCCATGCGGGCGATCTGCTGACCCTTATAGACATGCTCGCCCGTTGAAACAATCAACGAACTGTTATGACCGTAATAGGTCTGATACCCATTACCGTGGTCAATGATGACCAGATAGCCATAGCCGCCTCTCCAGCCGGAATAGGTAACGGTGCCGCCGTCGGAGGCGTAGATGGGCGTGCCGTAGCTGTTGGCGATGTCGATGGCCTCGTGATAGGTGCTGGCGCCGCGGATACCGGTATTGCGGCGTCCAAAGTAGGAGGTGATAGTGCCATTACATGGCCAGCGGAAGCTTCCAGTGGGGAACCAGGTGGGACGGGGAATGGTGCCCCGCGCCTGGGTCTCGGTGACCGGCTCGCTGAGGGTGACGGAGGCCACCACCTGGCGGTCGGTCTCCTCGCCGTTGATATAGGTGACGTTGGCGGTCACGTCCGCCTTGCCGTATTCACCGGCGGACAGCACCTTATAGTCGCCCTGATACATGGAGTCGTCATCCTGATACTCGATCTGATAGGGAACATCCTGCACATAATTCTGCCGCTCCACGTTCACCACCGTCAGATAGGGAACGGCGTTGGAGATGGTCAGCACATCGCCCACCCGCAGCAGCTTTGGATCGTAGCCGGGGTTGGCATCCAGCAGGTCATCCACCGACATGCCGTACAGCTCTGCAATGTAGTAGTAGCTGTCACCGGCCTCCACGGTATAGGTGACCTCGCCGGCCTTGGTGGCGTTGAGGATCTCGGCGATATTGCCCAGATTCATCACAAGAGACGCGTCCACATACTCCTGCTTGATCTCCACATCCTCCACGAAATAGGAGTCCACGGTGCTGGCGGTGACATAGCCCTTCTTCAGCTGATCCAGCATCTCCTCCAGCGCACCGGGGAAGGTGGTGGCAGCCACCGGCTCGCCGTCGATATACAGCACATAGGCGTACTCCACCATACCCAGCTCGTCGGTCAGGTTGTCGGTAAACTCCTCGCGGCTCTCCACCGCCTGGCGGCGGACAACGCCCACCTGGGTGTCCAGCTTGTCCGTATCCACGGTATAGCCGTCATCCCCCAGCGTCTCCCGGGTGATGTCCTGGATATCGTCCACCACGGCGTTGACGGTGCGGATGCCGGACACGGTGCCCAGGTCATTGCCGTCATAGGTGGCGGTGGTGCCGATGGTGTAAAGGGACAGCAGCGCGCACAGCGCCACCACCACCAGCGCGCTGCTGAAGAAGGCCACAGGGTGGTTCTTCACCTTGTCCACCTGCTTCTGGAAGGTATGGGCCGCGTCGATGCGCTTGCGGCGGCGCTGGGTCAGCCGCTCATGCACGGCGGAGGTCATCCGTGGGATGCTTCCGGCCACATAGAGGCAGAACTGGGCGATGCCGTAATCCGACTCGGGGAATTTCCGGTGACGGCTGGCGTTCTTCTGGTGCCGCACGTCACGGCGCAGCGAGGTCATGAAGGATCGGATCCGCTGGCGCAGCTTGTCGATCCAGCCGGAGATATCCGCCCGCTGGCGATGGCCGTGCTCCTCCACCAGGTAGAAGTGCCACTCCTTCAGATTGTCGACCCACAGGTTCCACAGGGACGACAGCGACATGCGCTGGGGATCATCCTTGGGTGGTGTGGGAGGGGTTTGCGTTTGTTTCATGGGGTACTCACCTGAAAGTTTAGATTTATCCAATGAATTATGATACTCCGATCCCGCCGGAGCGTCAAGTGAACATTATGTGAACGGCGGCGCCCGGAGTGTTCCTCTCCGGTCAATACCGCTGCTCCAGCTCACGGATCATGGCGGCGATGGCGCCGTCACGGGCGTCCGGGAGGATATGGATCCCGGGCACCTGATGTACCGATTCGATGGCGTTTGCCGGGGCAAAGGGGATGGCGGAGGCCTGCAGCATGCCGATGTCGTTGGCGTGGTCGCCCACGCAGTAGAGGTCCTGCGCCTTGATGTGCAGCATGTCCGCCAGATGGCGCACCATGTCGCCCTTGCAGGCGCCCTTGGCCGTCAGCTCCAGCAGAAAGGCGCTGCTGGGGACGATCTCATACTGAGAGGCCCAGGGCTGGGTGCTGACATAGCGGTACAGCGCGTCCAACTTCTCCGGCACGATCTCGAACAGGGCCTTGCTGATAGGGGACGGCGCCTGGTCGATGGTGTCCAGCATGGTGGTGGCCTCGTGGGTCAGGTGCAGATGGCGCAGCGTCAGCTCGTTGGCGTGCAGGGCGAAGATGGCGTTGTCGTCGTGATACAGCTCCACTGCCGCCTCCGGCCAGGCGTCCAGCATCTGCATGATATGGGGCCGCACCGTATCCGGCAGAAACGCCGTATACAGGTACTCCCCCTTCCGGAAATCGTAGATGGCCGCGCCGTTGAAGAGGATGGTGGGGCCGTTCATGGGCAGTCCCTGCCGCACCGTCTCGAAGGAGGGCAGCGCCCGGCCCGTGGCGATGGAGAAGGTACCGCCCTCGGCCATGAAATACTCGATGGCCTCCCGGTTCTCCGGCAGCAGCTCCGGCATGGGCTCCAGGCCCTTCAGGGCATTCTCGGTAAACACCAGCGTGTTGTCAAAATCGCTGGCGATCAATACGCCTGTAAACTTTCCCATGGCTTATGCCTCGCTGCCGGAGGCGCCGCCGCTCCTGCCGCCGTTGCCCCGGCGGCGTCCGCCCCGGCTCCTGCGGCGCGCGGGACGCTGGCCGCCCTCACCGGACGCGCTCTCCTGACGGGCAGGCTTCTCCGGCGCGAGGGTGGGCTTGGGAGCGTTGTTGGCCTCGTTGGCAGGCTTCTCTCCGCCCCTGCTGCGGCCGCCGCGGCTTCTGCGGCGGCGCTGGCCGCCCTCACCCTCCCGGCGGGGCTCCTTGCTCTCGCCCTGCTCCTGGGCGGGCTTGGCTGTCTTCGCGGGCTTGGCGGGACGCTCCTCCTTCTTGGCAGGCACCTCGGCGGTCTGGGGCTTGCTCTCAGCTCCGCCGCCCTTGCCCCGGCGGCGTCCGCCGCGGCTCCTGCGGCGTGCGGGACGCTCATCCTGGGCCTGCTCCGCAGGCTCGGAGGGCATGCCGTAATCGGCGAACAGGTTGGGGATCAGCATCTCCTCGGCGGCCACCGGCTCCACATAGCGCTCGGGCCGCTCCTTGGGCACGGTGATGCCATCCCGGCTGCCCTTGCCGTTGCGCAGCACGCAGACCTCGCAGTTATGGTAGCAGCGGGGCGCGTCGGGCCGCTCGTCCAGCCGGACGTTGACCGTCTCCTTCAGCACGTTGATATCGCTGACGTTGCCGGGGCCGTCCGGCGTCACCACGAAGGAATCGTTTTTCGGCATCCGCTTGATGGCGTCCTCGTAGGCGTCCTGCTCATACTTCAGGCAGCACATCAGCCGCCCGCAGGTGCCGGAGATCTTGGTAGGGTTCAGGCTCAGGCTCTGGGTCTTGGCCATCTTGATGGACACGGGGACGAACTCGTCCATATAGGACGCGCAGCAGAAGGGCCGGCCGCAGATCCCCAGGCCGCCCAGCATCTTGGCCTCGTCCCGGACGCCGATCTGCCGCAGCTCGATGCGGGAGCGAAACACACCGGCCAGATCCTTCACCAGCTCGCGGAAGTCCACACGTCCGTCGGCGGTGAAGAAGAACAGGATCTTGCTGCCGTCAAAGCTGCATTCCACCCGCACCAGCTTCATCTCCAGGCCGTGCTGGGCGATCTTCTTCTGGCAGATGTCAAAGGCATCCTTCTCCCGGCTGCGGTTATAGGCCGCCGTATGGCGGTCGTTGTCGGTGGCGATGCGCAGCACCGGGCGCAGGGGCTTCACCACCGCGTCGTCGCCCACCTCATGGTTGCCCTCCACGCACTGGGCGAATTCCGGGCCCTGGGCGGTCTCCACCACCACGTCGTCCCCGGTGCGCACCGTCAGGTCCCGGGGGTCAAAATAGTAGGTTTTGCTGCCGCTGCGGAAGCGGACAGAGATGACAGTCGTCATATCGGGTATACCTTCCTATTACAATAAATTTGGACAGGAAAGCCGGGCAGCCAGTCCGGCTTTCTTTCCATCTCGTGCCTAAGCTACAATAAGAGGAGCAACTGGCTGACGATACCTCACTTGGGCTAACAAGTCCGACAGAAAGACTGTCAGCCATCCTCTTGTTGCAGCGTTCGATTTAAGCAGGTTGAGCCACCGGATGCCGGGGAGTTCGTGTCACACAATAGATTGAATCGGCAGCGAGAAAAGATGGATTCCGGTTGCAGATTCTTTGTATTGGAGGAATGTAAATGAACTGCGTTGGCATCGATGTCTCCAAAGGGAAAAGCATGATTGCTGTCATGCGGCCCTTCGGGGAGGTGGTGATCTCACCCTTTGAAGTGCTTCACACCGCCAATGAACTGAGCGAGCTGGCAGGGCTGCTCAAAAGCTTGGACGGTGAGACCCGTGTGGTGATGGAATCCACGGGTAATTACCATGCGCCGGTGGCCTGGCTGCTCCACGGCGCGGGGCTTTATGTCTCAGTAGTCAACGCAATGCTGGTGCATGACTATGGAAACAACAGTTTAAGGCGGGCCAAAACCGACAAGAAGGATGCCGTGAAGCTGGCCAACTACGGCCTTGACCACTGGCTCACCCTGCCGAGATATGTCCCTGAGGAGAATACCCGGCTCATGCTGAAAAGCTGCTACCGACAGTACCAGCAGTATTCCAAAGTACAGACTATGCTGAAGAACAACCTAATCTCCCTACTGGACACCGCTTTCCCAGACGCAAATCGCCTGTTTACCAGTCCGCCCCGCGCCGATGGCAGCGAGAAGTGGGTGGACTTTGTAGCTGCTTTTTGGCATTGCGAGTGCGTCTGTGGCTTGTCTGAGAAAGCATTTACCGCCAAATACCAGAAGTGGTGCAGAAAGCACGGTTACAATTTCAGCAAGGATAAGGCGCTGGATATTTATGCCTCCGCCTGTGGACACTTCGGTGTCATGCCGAAAACGGATACGGCAAAACTTTTGGTAGAACAGGCCATTTCCCAACTCCAGACAACTTCCGCCGCATTAGCTGCTCTCAAGCAGGAGATGCAGTCCCTAGCAGCTTCTCTACCGGAGTATCCTATAGTGATGGGGATGTTTGGTGTTGGCCCCACACTCGGCCCTCAACTCATGGCTGAAATTGGCGATGTGCGCCGTTTTCATTCCAAGAAAGCGCTGGTGGCCTTTGCGGGCATTGACTCCCCACCGTACCAATCTGGCCAAATGGATGTCCATAGCCGCAGCATTTCCAAGCGGGGATCTGCCTCCCTGCGCAGGACGCTCTTTCTGGTGATGGGTGTCCTCCTGCAATGCGCTCCAATGGATGAGCCGGTCTACCAGTTCATGAACAAGAAGCGCTCTGAGGGCAAGCCCTACCGTGTCTACATGATGGCATCCGCCAACAAGTTCTTGCGCATCTACTACGCCTCTGTGAAAACCTATTTGGATTCCCTAGAACACGACTGATTTTCATACCCTATACCATCTGGCTGGCCGCCGTTTCGATTTTGCGATGCTCAGCGGCTTGATTTTGTTTTGCCTTTTTCGCTGCTCCCAAAAGCTGAAATTTCTACTTGACTTTTGTTAGCAGGTCTTTCTGAAGGAAAAATCAGTGCAGCAGAGCGATAAGCTCCGCGTTCAGGGCACCCAGCACATGGCCCGCACCCACGTTGTATTGACATTCTCCGGCATAGCGGCGGAAAAGCGCCGTCAGCGCCTGCAGCTGCCGCCGGTCGAAGGCGCGGCACAGAGCCTGGGCCGCGTCGCCGCAGCCGCCGGGCTTTCCGCACTTGGCCAGCAGGGCCTCCGCCGTGATCTGCCACGCGCCCTCCGTCATGGCCAGAAGCTGCTCCCGCTTCACGCGGCGGTTCTCCAGCGCCGTCAGGTGGCCGGTCAGCGCCAGGGCGTCCCTCTTGGCCAGGATCCGGCACAAGGCCGCGGCGGCCTCGTCCTCGCCGGGCGTCTCCTCTCCCCCGTCCAGCCGCAGCTCCACGCAGCGGGAGCGGATGGTGGGCAGCAGGGCATGGAGCGTATCGGCGCAGAACACGAAGGCGGCGTAGGGCGGCCCCTCCTCCACGATCTTCAGCAGCACGTTCTGATCCCGCTCGTTCAGCTGGGCGCAGTCGGTAAAGAGATAGACCTTCCGCTCCCCCTCGTTGGGCCGGATGTACACATCCTGCCGCAGGGCCCGGACGGTGTCCACCGCCAGCTCCTTGCGGTCGGCGTCTTTTACCTCCGTCACGTCGGGGTGGATGCCCTCCATCACCTTGCGGCAGGCGTTGCACCGCAGACAGGGGCGCTCCCCCTCGCCGCGGCACAGGTGGGCGGCGGCGATAAACCGGGCGGCGGAGGGCTTGTCCCCCTCGCCGGTCAGGATCACCGCGTGGCTCAGCTGGCCCCGCCGGGCAGCCGACCGGACGGACCTGACCCATGTGGAATTTTCATTCACCGCCTGTGCCATTTACCCCTCCGGAAGGCGGAAAAACACGCCGCCTTTTCACAAATTCAAAATAGTATACCACAATTTTGGCCTTTGCCGCAACCCCTGGCAGCAGATTCCCTAAAAAAAGTTTGTGCGTAATTCGATATTTGTAGGAAAATCAGGGAAATAAACGGAAAATATGCTTGCTTTTATGGGGAAAGCTGGTTATAATAAAGCGGTTGATGGGGCACATTTAACAAAAAGAACACAAAAGCCCCTAAAACGGCCAAAAATTTCGGAAAATCAAGATATTTTTTTGTGATATGGAGGATATGTAAATGAGCAAAAAGTATTGCTACCTGTTCACCGAGGGCAACGCCAAGATGCGTGAGCTGCTGGGCGGCAAGGGTGCCAACCTGGCCGAGATGACCAACATCGGTCTGCCGGTGCCCCAGGGCTTCACCATCACCACCGAGGCCTGTACCCAGTACTATGAGGACGGCCGCCAGATCAACGACGAGATCATGGCCGAGATCATGGAATATATCGAGAAGATGGAAAAGATCACCGGCAAGAAGTTCGGCGATCACGAGAATCCCCTGCTGGTCTCCGTCCGCTCCGGCGCCCGCGCTTCCATGCCCGGCATGATGGACACCATCCTGAACCTGGGCCTGAACGAGGACGTGGTGGCCGTCATCGCCGCCAAGTCCAACAACCCCCGCTGGGCCTGGGACTGCTATCGCCGCTTTATCCAGATGTACTCCGACGTCGTTATGGAGGTGGGCAAGAAGTACTTCGAGCAGCTCATCGACGCCATGAAGGAGAAGAAGGGCGTGACCCAGGACGTGGAGCTGGACGCCAACGACCTGAAGGAGCTGGCCATGCAGTTCAAGGCCGAGTATAAGGCCAAGATCGGCGAGGACTTCCCCACCGACCCCAAGGAGCAGCTCATCGGCGCCATCAAGGCCGTGTTCCGTTCCTGGGACAACCCCCGCGCCAACGTGTACCGCCGCGACAATGATATCCCCTACTCCTGGGGCACTGCCGTCAACGTCCAGTCCATGGCCTTCGGCAACATGGGCGACGACTGCGGCACCGGCGTTGCCTTTACCCGGAACCCTGCCACCGGCGAGAAGAAGCTCTTCGGCGAGTTCCTGACCAACGCCCAGGGCGAGGACGTGGTGGCCGGTGTCCGGACTCCCATGCCCATCTCCGAAATGGCCGAGAAGTTCCCCGAGGCCTTCGCCCAGTTTACCAAGGTCTGCCAGATTCTGGAAAATCACTATCACGACATGCAGGACATGGAGTTCACCGTGGAAAACGGCAAGCTCTACATGCTCCAGACCCGCAACGGCAAGCGTACCGCTCCCGCCGCCCTGAAGATCGCCTGTGACCTGGTGGACGAGGGCATGATCGACGAGAAGCAGGCCGTGGCTATGATCGAGCCCCGTACCCTGGACACCCTGCTGCACCCCCAGTTCGACGCCAAGGCACTGAAGAACGCCCAGCCTGTGGGTCGGGCACTGGCCGCTTCTCCCGGAGCTGCCTGCGGCAAAATCGTCTTCACCGCCGAGGATGCCAAGACCTGGGCTGACCGGGGCGAGAAGGTGGTTCTGGTTCGTCTGGAGACCTCTCCTGAGGATATCGAGGGCATGATGTGCGCCCAGGGCATCCTGACCGTCCGGGGCGGCATGACCTCCCACGCCGCCGTGGTCGCCCGCGGTATGGGCCGCTGCTGCGTCTCCGGCTGCACCGAGATCAAGATGGACGAGGAGAACAAGTGCTTCGTTCTGGCGGGCAAGACCTACTGCGAAGGCGACTGGCTGAGCCTGGACGGCTCCACCGGCAACATCTATGACGGTCAGATTCCCACCGTGGACGCGGAGATCGCCGGCGAGTTCGGCCGGATCATGGCCTGGGCTGATAAGTACCGCCGCCTGCGGGTGCGTACCAACGCCGATACCCCCAGAGACGCCATCAAGGCTCGCTCCCTGGGCGCCGAAGGCATCGGCCTGTGCCGTACCGAGCACATGTTCTTCGAGGAAGGCAGAATCGCTCCCTTCCGGGAAATGATCTGCTCCGACACCGTGGAGGAGCGGGAGGCCGCTCTGGCGAAGATCGAGCCCATGCAGCAGAGCGACTTCGAGGCTCTGTACGAGGCCATGGAGTCCTACCCTGTCACCATCCGGTTCCTGGATCCTCCGCTCCATGAGTTCGTACCCACCACCGAGGAGGACATTGCAGCACTGGCTAAGGCTCAGGGCAAGACCGTCCAGCAGATCAAGGACATCATCGCCTCCCTGCACGAGTTCAACCCCATGATGGGTCACCGTGGCTGCCGTCTGGCCGTCACCTATCCGGAGATCGCTGCCATGCAGACCCGGGCCGTCATCAAGGCCGCCCTGGCCGTCAAGGGCCGTCATCCCGACTGGAACCTGGTTCCCGAGATCATGATCCCCCTGACCGGCGACGCCAAGGAGCTGAAGTTCGTCAAGGACGTGGTCATCAAGGCCGCCGATGCCGAGATCGCCGCTGCCGGTATGGAGCTCAAGTACGAAGTGGGCACCATGATCGAGATTCCCAGAGCCTGCCTGGTGGCCGACGAAATGGCCAAGGAGGCGGAGTTCTTCTGCTTCGGCACCAACGACCTGACCCAAATGACCTACGGCTTCAGCCGTGACGACGCGGGCAAGTTCCTGAACGCCTACTATGCCCACAAGATCTTCGAGAACGACCCCTTCGCCAAGCTGGATCAAACCGGCGTGGGCGCGCTGATGGAAATGGCCGTCACCAAGGGCAAGGCCACCCGTTCCAGCCTCCACTGCGGCATCTGCGGTGAGCACGGCGGCGACCCGGTGAGCGTGGAGTTCTGCCACCGCATTGGCCTGAACTACGTTTCCTGCTCTCCCTTCCGTGTCCCCATTGCCCGTCTGGCTGCCGCCCAGGCTGCCATCCGCGAACAGCGCCAATAAAAAGTTGACGCGGCAGCGTAGGCAAAACAACTGATACCAATACGGTCACACAGTCCCTTTGGATTGTGTGACCGTTATTTTTTGCCCATTTTCAGCTGAATTTTCCGGAGAAATCCGGCGGCTTTGGGTACATGCAGCGCAAAAGCAGGTGTCCAAGGGGACACCTGCTTTTGCAAAGGGGGTAAATGTAAGGAAGTTATCAGATTGCGCCGACCTCGGTATAGACCTTCTCCAGGGAATCGCCTCGGAGCAGGTTCTCCCGAACCCGATCCTCGTCCTTGATGAGAGCCAGGGCCCGGTCAAGAACCTCGTCGATGAGATCCTTGGGGATGATGACAACGCCGTCGATGTCGCCGAAGATATAGTCGCCGGGATGGATGGTCACGCCGTCCATCACCACGGGAATCTGGCACTCGTTGATCTCGCAGCGGCCCTTGGAGGTTCTGGGATTCCGTCCCCGGTAGAACAGGGGGAAATCCATCTGCTTCAGCTCCCGGACATCCCGGGCATAGGCATCCAGCAGCACACCGGCGCCGCCCCGCTGCCGGACGGCGGTGGCGAACAGCTCGCCGAAGACGGCGCAGTTGTACTCGCCCCGGGTCACCAGGACGTAGATCTCGCCTTCGCCCAGCTGGTCAACCACCCGGGTCTGGGCAATCAGGGGGTTCTCCGGCATGGAGTAAACCTGCGTGCCGATGCTGGTGAAGGCCGGTCCGAAGATCACCGTGTCGTCGGTCAGACCGTGGATTCCGCCGCCCAGTGCCTGGTTCCGGTAGCCCATACCGTCCAGCACGTCGGAGAGAATTCCGCAGTACAGCTTGCTCTTGATTTCGTTCAGATCGTATTTCATAAGTCCACTTCTCCTTTTGAATACCCGGAAGCCGCTGCCAAAAGGGGGCTTCCTATTTTTGAATTCGGGAAGCTTTGACGCAAGGCGCGAGATGGGAGGATTTCCACAGTCTCGGGGATTGCCGCAGAGCTTTCTTACAGAATTCCGAACTTAGCGAAGGCGTCGGTGGCGCTCATGCCGCCTTCGATGGCCTGGCGCACCAGCTTTTCTCCGGCGGCCTTTTCCAGTGCCTTTTCCATGACGGGCTCCACGATTTCCTTTGGCACCACCAGCACGCCGTCCACATCGCCGAAAATCAGATCGCCGTCATGGATGGTGACCTGGCCGATCTCGATGGTGCAGCGGTAGTCGCAGACGTAGGTGCGCACGGAGGAATCCTGCGCCCAGCAGCCGGTGCAGAACACCGGGAAATTCTGCTCCAGAACCTGGGGCGTATCCCGGGTGCAGCCGTCAAGCACCGCGCCTACGGCGCCCTTGGTACGGGAAGTGGCGGTGAGCAGCTCCCCCCACAGGGCACTGTTATGGGCGCCGGTGGCCACATAAACCTCCCCCGGACGAAGCTGATCCAGAGACTCGGTCAGATAGCCGAAGGGCTTCTTCGCCGGAGCGTAAATGTCGTTTTCCAGAATGGTGCAGGCCCAGCCCACCAGCTTGTTTCGCTTGTCGTTGGCAAAAGTGCCAACCATATTGGGGGGCACCAGAGCCGTCAGAGGCCGGATGGCCGCAGGCAGGAACTGATGGGTGTAGCCCATCTGATCGAGGATATCGCCCACCACGGGCGTGTAGAGCTTTTCCCGAATCAGGGCAAAGAGCTCTTCGTTGTTTTTCCAGGATGCCATAATGAACTTCCTTCTTTCTTACCGTCCGCCGCCCAGACGACGCTCCACCTGATGGAGCAGAGCCGCGCCGGAGACGCTTTTGACCTTGGACTGGGCGAACTGGGCAAATTCCCGGGATGCCTTGCTGTCGCCGCCTACCCGGATGGTGGTGCCCTTGCTGTCCGTCAGGATGAAGGCGGAGCCGGTGACCGGCCGCTTGACCTCCACGATATTCTCCCAGGAAATGGCAGTCTGATCGCCGAAGGGGGAATAGGCCACCATCCGGTCATCAAACAGGACGGTGCACTTGACGAAGGTAAACAGCAGGGTAAAGTCTCCCATCAGGTGGCACAGCAGGCTGAAAGCCGCTACGATCCACTGGGACTGGCTGCCGGTGCCTGCCAGGGTGTTATCCATCAGCTTCATCACCGGGAAGGCAAAGCCCAGGGCGATGAGCATAGCCCCGAGCAGGGCGGTGACCCAGGTTTCCCGGACGCAGAGCAGTCCGGTGTCCCGGCAGTGCTTTTTGACGATTACGCCGATGGCGGCGGCCAGCAGCACCGCCCCTGCCGCCAGGGACAGAAATAACATCCAATTACTCATGGGTTTCCTCCTCGGCAAACTGCCGGAGCTGGGTAAAGAGCCGCTGGGCCTCCGGGGTGGCCTGAGGCAGCAGCATCAGCACATCGTACACATAGGGGCTGTGGGAAAGGCGCAGCATTTCCCGGGCGAAGGCCATGGCGGCCACTTCTTCCAGGGACACCAGTCGGCTTCGCCGCTCCCAGGGGCCGATTTTCTGGAGCCGGATGTGCTTGCGATTGGTGTAAAGCTCCGGCTGCCGGTGCTGGAGCACATGGCACAGCTCGTGGGCAAGGAGCATTTCGCAAATGTCCACGTCGCCTAAAAATTCCACACCGCCGCTTTCCTGAATCAGGGAGCGGGTAGCGGCGGCGTTGTCCGTGTAGACCTGAATCCGGTCGGGCTCATAGTAGCAGGCGAAGGTCAGCATTCCGGCTCCGTCAGGCATGGACGGCCACTCCAACTTTACGTTCAGCTTTTCCGCCAGCTCCCGGCAGGAGATATCGCCCCAAGTGCCGCGAACCTGCCGTGCCATTTCCACGCCGCAGGAATCGGAGGCGTGGAAATGGTTGGCGTAATCTTCGGATGTGACGAGTCTTCGCAAAGGCTCCCGGGAGTGGGCGTAGGCAATCCAGACGGACTCCGGAAAGCTGGCCAATTCCCGGCACCAATCGGCGATCATTACAGGATTTCCGTCCGGGAGGCAACCAGCAGGATGCCCTCGTCGGGGTCAGCCTCCAGGAACTCGGAGCGCATGACCATCATCAGCTGCTCCAGGTTCAGAGAGCTGGTGAAGTCCAGCACCTTGCCGCCGATGCACAGGAAGAAATCGGGGGTTCTGGCCATCTCGTTCTTGTAGTACAGGGTCTTCTCCCACATTTCGGTGACGACCTTCTCCCAGTCCTTGGCCAGGCAGCTTTCCGCGATGGCGTCGCCGCACTGAGCCTTCACGAAGCCCCGGTGGTCAACGATGCGCACATTGTGCTTCTCGCCGTTCTGGTGGCCGAAGATGTAGAACACGTCGTTGGACACCAGATCCTCCACGTCCTTCTCCTCGCAGCGCATGGAGTTGGCGGCCAAAGCCCGAGCCTCGTGGATGTCGCAGCGCAGCTTCAGGTCGGTGGCCTGCACCTCGTTGGAGCCCATGGCAATGGCGGTGACCTTGGAGGTCTGGTTGTCGATCTCGATCTGCACCTCGATGGTATCGGGCACGGCACCGTTCTTGATGGCCATTTCCTTGGCTTCCTTCTTGATCTGACGGATGTCCTCGGTGGTGGGGTTGGGAATGACACGCTCCACCACGTCCCGGATCATGGCCAGCGCCACACCGATGGAGGAAATGACCTCGGCGTGCTTGGCCAGGGAGTAGCGCATGTTCAGCTGCTCGGCGGAGTAGGGAAGCAGCGCGCTGGCGCCGCCGCCGCAGCCAACCAGGTCGATCTGATCCCGGTCGATCTTATACTTCTCGGCGAACTTCAGGATGATGGGCTCGATGTGCTCGTAGGCCTTGTGCAGGATCTGACGGCAGCACTCCTCCACGGACACGCCCACATAGTCGGCCAGAGGCTGGATGCACTTCCGGGCGGACTCCACGTAGCCCCGGGAGTAGTCGCCTTCCTTGACGTAGCCCAGCACGTTGGCGGCGCAGGAGTTGGTGATGGTCACCCGCTTGCCGCTCTTGAGCTTGATGCGGACATAGTCGGCGGGATCGCCCTCCTTGGGGGAGAAGAACTCCAGCTCCGGCTCCTCAATTTCCTCCGGAGGGGTGTAAACGGCGTAGCCCAGACCCGCGATGTGGGCGGAACGGGGGCCAACGTCCAGAATCTGCTTGTTGCCGGCACGAACCATGGAGCCGCCGGCCA
Organism: uncultured Eubacteriales bacterium; assembly: GCA_900552725.1. Lineage (GTDB taxonomy): Bacteria > Bacillota > Clostridia > Oscillospirales > Oscillospiraceae > Vescimonas. The sequence goes on from USAT01000032.1 coordinate 17,665, forward strand.
CGCCCTGAACCTTCACGTCCAGGGAGTTGACGTAGGTGTCGTGACCGCCCACGGAGGCGTACTCCACGCCGGGACGGCCGTTCTTGATGACGCCGATGTTGGTGGTGGTGCCGCCCACCTCAAAGTAGATGCCGTTGGAGGCACGCAGGTACATCAGAGCGCCCATGACGGAAGCGGCAGGGCCGGAGAGCATGGTCAGCACCGGACGCTTCTTCATTTCGTTGATATCCATAACGCCGCCGTCGCCGCGCATGATCATCAGAGGCACGTCCACGCCCGCGGAGCGGACGGCACTTTCGGTGCAGTTGGCGGTGTTCATCATCTTGGGCAGAATGGAGCCGTTGATGGCGGCGGTGCGGGTCCGGCGGGTCAGGCCGTAGAGCTTGGAAATATCGGAGGCAACGGAAGCCATGAGCCCCCGGCGGTCGGCCTCGGCCTTCACCAGCATCTCGTGCTCGATGGAGTCCACGCCAAAGGCCTCGGAGGCGGCGATGACGGTGGCTCCGTCGTCCACCAGCTTCTGGACGTGCTCCCGGACGGTTTCCTCATTGACCTGCTTGCTCTTCAGGTAAGTGTGGGTGGTGTGGATATAGCGGCCGCTGTCGAGCAGAATGTCGCCCACCTTGGACTGGCTCTTGGCGAGCATACCGCTGATGCCGCCGCCGCCCATGGCCAGAATGCCCACCTTGGCCACGTCACCCTCGATCAGGGCGTTGGTAGCCTGGGTGGTGGAGTGGGCGATGAAGACCACGTCCTCGGGGGCGATGCCGTTCTCGCTCAGGCAGTTCTGGAAGCACTTGATGACGCCCGCGGCGACACCCAGCTCGTCGTCGTGACTGGTCATGACGATGGACTCGCCGACGATCTCATTGGTCTCATTGTCCAGGGCCACGGCCTTGGTGTGGGTGCCGCCAACGTCAATGCCGACGCGAACCTTGCGATGATTGCTCATGGATGTTCCTCCTAAAATAAATGACAAAGTTTCAATTTTAATTTTTGTTTATGGACATCAAACAGTGATTTCACCGTGACAGACTGTCGAAAAACCATGTCATTGCGAGGCAGTGCGCACACTGCCGTGGCAAT
>USAT01000033.1 GCA_900552725.1 uncultured Eubacteriales bacterium
TGGATGGCCGGGCGCTGGTGGGTATGAGGTTTATCCGATGCCGCAGACGATCTCATACAGCGCCTGCAGGTCGTATACGTCGATATGCTCATCGCCGTTGATATCGGCCCACTTCAGGAAGGTATCCTCGTCCAGCGAGGTATCCGATGCGGAGAACACACCCGTGGTCAGATAGGCGTACAATACCTGCACGTCCAGAATATCCACGCTGTCGTCACCATTCAGGTCATCGCTGACGGTTTCCAGCGACAGCACATATTCCGGCCCGCACCAGGCGATGCCGTAGCGGTAGGGGCCGGTGATTCCCATTACTTCCGCTACCTTCTGATGGTTCTGTGCAAACCAGGTTCCCAGATATGTGGGATCCGCGTCATTCATGTAGAGATGGGCCGCGCCCTTGTAATAATTGATCCAAATGGCAATAGTACTGGCCAGATCATTGTCACCGGCAAACACCTCTGTGCCATTGTAGCGGTGGTAGAACCATCTGAGCTCGTTGCACTGGGGCAGCGTCACGTTGTAGGGGTAGGGGTCAAGCACATGATCCCGCGTCAGCAGATCTGTATCCAGATTGAAATAGGCGTGGTACGGCGCGTATTCGTCATCGGAATCATCCCATGTGGGATCCACATAGTACCACACGCCGCTGATTTTTGCGATATTCCAGGCGTGACCGACAGGCTTGCCAGCCTTATCCACTCCGGCGGTGCCTACCACATAGTAGCTTTCGATCCCATTCCGCATCAGCAGATACTGGAACGCGAAGGCGTAACCGGCGCAGACGGCCTTTCCCTCCACGATGGCGGTATAGGCGTTCTGCTCGTTGAGATAGGCATCGTCATAGGTAACATGCGCCAGCAGCCGGTCATGCAGATAGAGCTCCTTATCGTAGTCCCCGCCGCTGGGATACTTGCCGCCGTAAATCAGCTCACTCGCAGCGTCAAGGAATTTCGTCTGATTCTGCGCCAGAAGGGCAGACTTGCCGTCAAGCGTCTCGCCCGATTCCAGCTGCTCCAGCTGTGCGACGCTAAAGGCGTGCTCGTTGTACACAAAGCCGACGCCGTCGCAGACCTCGGCGCCCTCATAGGGCATGGTGTACACAGGCCGCGCCCAGAAGATCTCCGGCCAGTCGGCGTAAAACGCCTGGGTCACCAGCTCGGCCTCCTCAGTGCTGATGGTGGCTTTGTCTATCAGGTAATAGGCATCGGTCAAATAATTGGAAGCGATCCAAAGCAGCTGGGCATAAACCTGAAGCAGCGTATCACCCCCCATACTTTGCAATGTGCTGTAACCGTAACGGGGCAGATATTCATTGATCTCCAAGAAGTACGAGTCGATATCCGGCTCCTCGTCCTCCGCAAACAGAGCAATATCGCTCTGTTCGTCAGCCGGGAACGGCTGAAGCATGGTACCCTCCGGCAGCGCTTCCCGGTGCGTTTCCCCTGTGACCGCGTCATACCAGGCACGATACCGCGTGCCCTCCGTCTCCCCCGTCGCCCAGGCCTGCACCGGCAGCAGCGTCAGGGCCATCACCACCGCGCACAGCAGCGCGGTCAGTCTTTTTCTCTTTCCCATAGGCGTTCTCCTTTTCCTCTGTCGAAAATTCGATACCACTATTCTACCAGCATACCCGCCGTTTGGCAACCGTAATATCGTCTGTTTTTTATTTTCCCGCCGCCGCTTTCCATTTGCGGAGAAATACGGTATAATGGTAGGCAAAGACTATCCCAACGAGAGGAGGACGCGCCTATGCTGTCCATCTGGATCGGCCGCGCGGGAAGCGGCAAATCCGCCCAGGTGCTGGAGACCATCGACCGGGAACGGGCCAGCCGCCCCCAGATATTGCTGGTGCCGGAGCAAACGTCCCACGAGGCAGAGCTGGATCTGTGCCGCGCCTGCGGCCCCACCGCCAGCCGCAATGCCGAGGTGCTGACCTTCCAGAGCCTGGCCACCCGCGTACTGGGCGAGACCGGCGGCCTGGCCGCCGTCACGCTGGACAACGGCGGCAAGCTGCTGACCATGCGCCGCTGTTTACAGGAGCTGCACACCCAGTTGAAGGTGTTCGGCCGCCCCTCCCAGCGCTCGGCCTTTCTCCACCAGCTCACCACCCTGGCCGACGAATTCTACGCCTATCAGATCGCGCCGGAGACGCTGTACCGCCATGTGGCGGACATGGAGGGTGCCATGGGCGACAAGCTGCGGGACGTGGCGCTGATCTTCGCCGCCTATGACGCCCGGCTGCGCACCGGCGGCACCGACATGCGCTCCCGCGTGCAGAAGCTCTGCGACAGCCTGCCCCAGTCCGGCTATCTGGACGGCAAGGACCTGTATCTGGACGGCTTCTCCTTCTTCAACAAGCAGGAGGAGAGCGTGCTGTCCCACGCCCTGGGCCGCTGCCACAGCGTCACCGTCACCCTGCTGGGCGACCGGACGGGCCATCAGTTCCAGAACGCCGCCGCCCAGAAGGAGCGGCTGGTGCGCATGGCCCGCCAGGCGGGGGTGGAGTGCCGCCTCACCTATCTCTCCCGCCGGGACGACAGCCCCCTGGGCCATCTGGAGCGCCACTTCTTCGGCGGCAACGCCCCCTGGAAGGAGGACACCGACGCCGTGGCCCTCTATCAGGCGGCCACCGCCTATACGGAGGTGGAGTACGTCTCCGCCAAAATTCGACAGCTTGCCCGGCAGGGCTATCGCTACCGGAACATGGCCGTGGCCAGCCGCACGCTGGACAGCTACGGGCCGCTGCTGGAGTCCATCTTCCGGCGGGACGGCATCCCCGCCTACATCAGCCGCCGCAGCGACATTCTGGAAAAGCCCGTGATGACGCTGCTGCTGTCCGCCGTGGACGCCGTCACCGGCGGCTTCGAGTATGAGGATATGTTCCGCTATCTGAAAACCGGCATGACCGGCGTCACGGAGGCGGAGTGCGACCTGCTGGAAAACTACGTCATCCGCTGGGACATCCGGGGCAGCATGTGGCTGCGGGACACCCCCTGGACGCTGAACCCCGACGGCTACGGCATGGACATGACCGACGAGCGCGCCGCCCGATTGGCGGAGATCAACCGCATCCGGGAGAAGGTACGCGGGCCCCTCTCGGCGCTGGCCCAGGGGTTGAAGCAGCGGCCCGCCGCCCGGGACAAGGCCCGGACGCTCTATCAGTTCGCGGCGGACGCCGGTGTGCCGGAGGCGCTGCGGGACAAGGCCGACCGGCTCCTGGCCGAGGGCCAGGTGCAGTTGGCAGAGGAATACGCCCAGCTGTGGCAGATCTTCTGCGATGTGCTGGATCAGTTCGTGGAGATTCTGGGGGACGCCGAGCTGGACGGCGAGGAGTTCGCCCGGCTGCTGCGCCTGGTGCTGACCCAGTACAGCGCGGGCACCATCCCCGCCACGCTGGATCAGGTAAAGGTCAGCGAGATCACCCGCAACGACCGCCACCGGGTGCGGGTGCTGTTCCTGCTGGGCGCCAACGACCACCTGCTGCCCCAGATCGACCGGGACGGCGGCGTGCTGGACAGCGACGACCGCCAGGCGCTCCAACAACGGGACATTCCCCTGTCCGACGCCACCTTTGACACCCTGGACAACGAATTGCAGAACATCTACGCCTGCCTGGCCCAGCCCACGGAGCAGCTCCACGTCTCCTGGCCCGTCACCGACGTGACCGGCGCGGAGCTGCGGCCCTCCTTCGTGGTGGAGCGGCTGACCCGGCTGTTCCCCCAGTCGAAAATTCGGCGGGAGGACGGGGCCTATCGCCTGACCCTGCCCGCCGCGGCACTGTGCGCCGCAGGCGAGAACGAGGCCCTGTGGCGCTATTTCGCCCAGAGTCCCCGGTACGCCCCGGCGCTCTCCGCCATGGAGCGGGCGCGGCACATGACGCGGGGCCGCCTGTCCCCCGAGGCGGTACGCTCCCTGTACGGCCACTCCATCGCCATGTCCGCCAGCCGCATCGACCGGGTGAAGTCCTGCCATTTCGGCTACTTCATGGAGTACGGCCTGCTGGCCAAGGAGCGAAAAAAGGCCGGATTCGAGGCCCCGGAGGTGGGCACCTTCCTGCACTATCTGCTGGAGAACGTGAACCGTGACGTGAAGGCCCTGGGGGGCTACGGCCAGGTGTCCGACGACGCGCTGCGGCGGATGACGAAGGACTACGTCTCCCGCTACGCCGCGGAGCGCATCGACGACTTCGCCCACAAGTCCGCCCGCTTCCGCTATCTCTTCACCCGATTGCGGGAGACGGCATATACCATTATATTGAACATCGCCCGGGAGATGCGCCAGTCGGACTTCACCCCGGTGTCCTTCGAGTTGAGCTTCGGCGGACGGCAGGGTGACCTGCCCGCCATCACCATCCAGGAGGACGGCGCGCGGCTGTCCGTGTCCGGCAAGGTGGACCGGGTGGACGGCTGGCTCCACGACGGGAAGCTCTATCTCCGGGTGGTGGACTACAAGACCGGCAAAAAGAGCTTCGACCTGACCGATATCCGCTACGGTCTGGGCATCCAGATGCTGCTGTACCTCTTTACCCTGGAGCGGGAGGGCCAGTCCTTCTTCGGCCATCCCATCGTGCCCTGCGGCGTGCTGTACCAGCCCGCCCGGGACGTGATCCTGCGGCAGGACCGGAGCATCAGCGACGAAAAGCTGAAGGCCGCCCTGCAGAGTGAGCTGCGCCGCACCGGACTGGTGCTGAACGATCCCCAGGTGCTGCGTGCCATGGAGCACAGCGCCCTGGACAGCCCCTGCTATCTGCCCATCGGCGTGAAAAAGGACGGCAGCCTCTCCGGCAGCGTGGCCACGGCGGCCCAACTGGGCCATCTGGGCCGGTATGTGGACAAGCTGCTGCACCAGATCACCGGCGAGATTGCCCACGGCAACATCGACGCCGACCCCTATGCCCGGGGCCCGCAGGACAGCGCCTGCACCTACTGTCCCTTTGCCGCCGCCTGCTGCTTTGACGAGGCGCGGGACAAGCGCCGTCCCCTGCGCAAGACCGACAGCGAGGAATTCTGGGCCCTGATGGAGAAAACCGGAGAGGAGGATCGCCATGGCGAAAATTGAACTGACCCCCGACCAGCGCAAGGCCGTGGAGGATCGGGGCGGCAGCCTGCTGGTGTCCGCCGCCGCCGGCTCCGGCAAGACCAAGGTGCTGGTGGAGCGGCTGTTCCGCTACATTCTGGAGGAGCAGTGCGCCGTGGATGACTTCCTCATCATCACCTATACCAAGGCCGCCGCGGCGGAGCTGCGGGGCAAGATCGCCGCGGAGCTTTCCAGGCGTGTGGCGGAGCAGCCGGACAACGCCCACCTCCGCCGCCAGCTCTTCCGGGTCTATCAGGCGGACATCAAGACGGTGGACGCCTTCTGCGCCGCCCTGCTGCGGGAGAATGTATACCGCCTGCCGCCCATTGACGGCCACGCCCTGACCCCGGATTTCCGGGTGCTGGACGAGCAGGAGGCCGACATGGTGAAGCAGCGGGTGCTGGAGCGCGCCCTGGAGGATTTCTACGCCGGGATGGACCAGCGCCGCCGCCAACTGGCGGAGACGCTGGGTGCTGGCCGGGACGACCGTGCGCTGGAGACGCTGGTGCTGGAGCTGCACCGCAAGCTCCAGAGCCACCCCTATCCCCTGCAATGGCTGGAGCAGGTGCGCCGGGACTGGGAAAGCCCGCCGGACGACCTGGGCCAGTCCCCCTATGGCCAGGTCATCATGGCCGACGCCGCCGCCAAGGCGGATTTCTGGGCCGGACTGCTGGAGCAGGAGACCGACGCCATCACCGACGAGGCGGTGGCCGCCGCCTACGCCGACCGCCTGACGGAGACGGCGACGCAGCTTCGCGCCCTATCCGCCGCCCGGGGGGACTGGGAGGCCATGGCGGCCATCCATCCCGCCTTCCGCCGCATGGGCGCCGTCAAGGGCGAGAACGCCGAAAAGGAGCACCTTCAGGCCGTGGTGAAGCGGTGCAAGGACGCGCTGAAAAAGCTGTCCGCCCCCTTCGACACCGCCCAGGCGGAGCATCTGGAAGATCTGGCGGCCATGGCCCCGGCCATGCTGGCCCTGGCGGATCTGACCGCCGACTTCACCCGCCGCTATCAATCGGAGAAGGCCCGCCGCAACGCCATGGACTTCTCCGACCAGGAGCACTACGCCATCGAGCTGCTGCTGACCGACGACGGCCAGCCCACCGACCTGGCCCGTCAGGTGGCGGGCCGGTACCGAGAGATCATGGTGGACGAGTATCAGGACGCCAACGATGTCCAGAACTGCATCTTCACCGCCGTCTCCCGCCAGGAGCAGAATCTCTTCACCGTGGGCGACGTGAAGCAGAGCATCTACCGCTTCCGCCTGGCCGACCCCACCATCTTCCTGCGGAAATATAACGCCTACGTCAGCGCCGACGACGCGGAGGAGGGCCAGCCCCGCAAGGTGCTGCTCTCGCAGAATTTCCGCTCCCGCCCCAGCGTGCTGGACGGCTGCAACGCCGTGTTCCGCAGCATCATGTCCCGCCGGATGGGCGAGATCGACTACGGCCCGGCGGAGCAGCTGAACTTCGGTGCCACATACTACCCGCCCCGGGGCGACACGGCGGCGGAGTTCCATCTCATCGACGTGGCGGACACCGAGGACGAACACTTCGACCGCACGGCGGTGGAGGCCCGCTTCGTGGCCGGCCGCATCCGCCGCATGCTGGACGAGGGCTACGCCGTTTCCGATGGCGACGGCCTGCGCCCCTGTACGCCGGAGGACTTCGTAATATTGATGCGCTCCCCCCGCAGCCGCCTGAAGGCCTTCACGGCGGCGCTGGCGGAGAAGAACATCCCCTGCGCCGCCGACGAGAGCAGCGACTTCTTCGCCGCGGTGGAGATCGCCGTGGTGTGGTCGCTCTTACAGGTCATCGACAACCCCCGTCAGGACGTGCCCCTGATTTCGGTGCTGCGCTCGCCCCTGTTCGGCTTCTCGCCGGATCACCTGGCGGCCATCCGGGCCCTGCAAAAGGACGGCGACTACTACGACGCCCTGCTGCTGGACGAGGGCGAGGACACCCAGGACTTCCTGCGCACGCTGGACAGCCTCCGGGCCGCCGCCCGGGACGAGACGGTGGACGACCTTCTGTGGCACATCTACGATGCGTGCCGCTGTCTGGCGGTGTTCGGCGCCATGCCGGGCGGCCGGGCCCGGCGGGACAATCTGGTGGCCTTCTACACCTACGCCCGGCAGCTCTCCGCCGCCGGGAAGAAGAGCCTCTTCGACTTTGTGTCCCACCTGCGGACGCTCCTGGAAAACGGAGACGCGCCGGATCTCTCCACCCGCCAGAGCGCGGGCGGCGTCCGCATCATGTCCATCCACAAGTCCAAGGGACTGGAGTTCCCCATCGTGTTCCTGTGCGACCTCAGCAAGCGATTTGACCCCCGGGATGTGCAGGAGCCGGTGCTGGTGCACCCAGAGCTGGGTCTGGGCACCGATCGGGTGGATTGGGAGCGCCGCATCCGCTACGACACCGTCAGCAAGACGGCGGTGGCCCTGCAGCTCCAGCGGGAGAGCAAGTCCGAGGAGATGCGCATCCTCTATGTGGCCATGACCCGGCCCCAGGAGAAGCTGATCGCCGTGGACTGCCTGCGCAACGGCCGCAAGCGGGTGGCCGATCTGGCGGCCATTGCCGGTGTGCCCACGCCGCCGGAGGCGGTGGCCTCCGGCCGGTGCCTGGGGGACTGGCTGCTGCTGCCCCTGCTGTGTACCGCCCCCGGCGCGAAGCTGTGCCAATGGGCGGGCGCGCCCGCCCCCGCCCTGACGGCGGAGGACGGCGGCTGGCAGGTATATCTGTGGGAGAATCCCACCGCCGATGCGTCCGCGCCCGTCGGTGACGGCGTGGTGCTGCCGGACAGCGCGTCGACCCCGCCCTTTGACAGCGCGCCCCTGGAGTGGGCCTACGGCCACACCCGGGCCGCCGTCACCCCCGGCAAGGTAACGGCCACCCAGCTGAAGGGCCGCGCCATCGACGAGGAGATCGCCCAGGGCGCGCCCACTCGCCGCCGTGCCGTGCTGTTCGAAAAGCCGAAATTCCTGCGGGAATCCACCGCCCTGACGGCGGCGGAGCGCGGCACCGCCGTCCACGCGGTGATGCAGTACATCAGCTTCCGCACGCCGCCCACGGCGGAGGCGGTGGCCCATGAGGTGGAGGCCCTGGCCCAGCGGCGATTGCTGACGAGCCAGCAGGCCGCCGCGGTGGACTGCGCCATGGTGGCCCGGTTCCTGGCCTCCCCCCTGGCGGAGCGTATCCGCCGGGCGGGCCATGTCTGGCGGGAGTACCGCTTCACTCTGCTGACCGACGCCGCCCTCTATGACCCGCAGGTGGCCGGCGAGGAGCTGATGCTCCAGGGCGTGGTGGACTGCGCCTTCGAGACGCCGGAGGGCCTTGTGGTGGTGGACTTCAAGACCGACCGCGTCACGGCAGAGCAGCAGGCCCAGCGGGCTGAGGGCTACCGTCCCCAGTTGGAGGCGTATGCCCTGGCGCTGGGGCAGGTGCTGGAAAAAGAGGTGTCGGAAAAGCTCCTGTACTTCTTCCACACAAATTCCACGGTGAAATTGTAAAAAAAGTGCTTGCAATCTGCCGCAAGGTGTGGTATTATCACAGTTGCGTTTATGGGTAAAACCGAACGACAAGTGTACCGGAAAGGGGTGAACCAGAGCAATGAAGGAAGGAATCCATCCCAATTATCAGCAGACTACTATCAAATGCGCCTGCGGTAATGTGATTGAGACAGGTTCTACGAAGAAGGATATTCGCGTGGAAGTCTGCTCTAAGTGTCACCCGTTCTTCACCGGCAAGCAGAAGCTTGTCGATACCGGCGGACGCGTTGCCAAGTTCAACAAGCGTTTCGGCCTGGAGGGCTAAAAAGGCACATAAAAGACCTGCATCCGACGGATGCAGGTCTTTTTTCCTGTCGAATTGACACCGTGGCCGGGATGTGGTACCATTTCCCGAGAAATCAGCGGGATAAGGGGAGAATCAAATGAAGGTATTATGGGGCACAAGTCTGGATCCCATCCGGGACGGCGACCGCTTTGACGGCGAGGTATTCGCCGCGGCGGAGACGGATGACGCGCTGCTGCGCGCGCTGGACGACGCGGTGGAGCAGGAGGCGGAGATCATCATGGACGCAGAGCTACCGCTGGGATGGGGAATCGTCAAGTGGCTCGGCGGGGCCATGTTTCTGCTCTACTGCACAAGCGCGTTGAATACGGGTGTCACACTGGAGGAGGGCTATCACAATGCGCCGGGTCTGTTCTGGGCCGCCGTGATCGGCGGACTGATCTGGCTGGTGCTGTTGCTGGTGGAAAATCACCGCAAGAACAGCCTGAGCACCAGCAAAGAGCGCTCCGCCATCCGCCAGCGGACGAAAAAAGCGCTGCAAGCCTGCCATGACGCGCTGGACGTGCCGGAGGACGCGGTGGAGGTGGACGTGCTGGCCATGCATTACCGGCAGCGGGACGGCGAGATAAAGCCGGTGAAAAGCGGCGGCGAGTTCAGCAACACGCCGGTGTATATGTGGCGCAAGGGGGACGCCCTCTGCATCGCGGACGCCAGCGTCCGGATGGAGATCCCGCTTGCCTGCATGACCGGGCTGGCCAGCCGCCGGGGCACTGTGCGGCTGGACGATTGGAACAAGCGGCGCAGTTGGCGGCAGTATAAGGCGCAGGGCGTCTATGCCGGCAAGCAGGGCATCTTCGTCAAGAGCTACTGCATCCTGTCCATGCAGTACAGGGGCGAGACCTATCAGCTATGGCTGCCGGGCCACGAGAAGGACATCATCGAGAAGCTGACCGGCTGTCAGGCCGTGGAGCAGCGGCTGTCCCGCGCCGACCACAAGCGGAACGAGAGCATCGCCCGCCGGGAGGAGGAAAAGCCGAAGTCCCGCTGGCGTCTGCCGGAGAATTTTCTAGAGTACTTCATGCCCGCCTCCGACGATGACTTCAAGGAGGAGCACCCGCGGCTGTATCCGCTGCTGGTCATCCTGGGCTGCGTGGCCTTTATCGCGCCGCTGCTGGTCTACTGCCTTTGGATAGGCGAGGCCAACCTGTGGGCGCTCTTAGGCATCGCAGGAGCCTTTATCATGGGTATCGGCATGTTCAATATCGTGGCGGCCATCCTCCACCAGTATCTGGGCCACGTCGTCACCATCGGCTGCTTCCTGCTGGGCGGCGTGATGATCGGCGTCAGCCTGCTGCTGATATAACGCAAAACACCAAGAGCGGAGCCATGGCTCCGCTCTTGTGCTATTCTCACCCCAGCAGCTCACCGGCGATGTCCGCCACCTCCGGCAGCATGAAAAAGCCCTCCCGGATGCCGCGGTTTTCCGCCAGCGCCGCCTTTTTCCGCAGGGTCTGGGCGTCGTCGAACAGCACATAGTGATTCTCACTGCCGGTGCGGTAGGTGAAGTACCGGGCGCACAGCTCCTCGGAGAAATAGACGCTTTTCCCCTCCCGCAGCCGCCGCAGCTCCGATGCTGTGAGTGGCCGGCGGACGTTGGCGGAATGGGGCAGGGTGAAGTCCAGCCGCAGCCGCTCCAGATCCAGGGCCAGCCGACCGGCGCCGTACCGGCGGATGCCGTCCTCCAGGCAGGCCGCCAGGGTGCCGCCGCTGACGGCGGTGTTCAGCAGCACCGTAGCCTGGGCGGCATAGGGGGCGTATTGCTCCGGCACGAACAGCCGCAGCCCGTATTGGGGGCATAATTGCCCCAAAAGGGCCGTTAATGTACCGCGATCAGGTCCTTTATGGTACCAATCCAGCACCACGCCGTCGTAATTCCGCCGCAGGCACTCCCGGATGATGTCCCGTGCCAGCACGTCGTGGGGGCCGCACTCCCGGCTGTCGCCCACCAGCATCATGCCCCCCTGCACCGCCCCGCCGCCTATCGCCGACAGCAGCCGCGGCCCCAGCCGATAGGCCGCCCGCACCGGGCGGAACCGCCCACGGGGCAGCGTGTCCCCCATCCCCGCCGCCAGATAGAACTGCATACCTCCGCCCCCTTGTATTTTCCGGTAAAAACTGCTATACTGTACCTGATTCTATGAGAAGGGACGAGGGATCATGCGGCTTTCTTTGCGGCCTGACCGTTTGCTGGCGGCCTATGACAACGTGACGCCGGCACTGCTGGAGGAAAAGGGCGTGCACCTTCTGCTGTGCGACCTGGACTATACCCTGGCACCCAAATCGGTGAAAACGCCGCCCCAGGGCGTGAAAGCCTGGATCGACGGCCTGAAGGCCGCCGGGATCACGGTGATGATCCTGTCCAACAACCGCAGCAGCAAGAGAGTGGACGACTTCTGTCATGCCCTGGGCATCGACTATGTGGGCCACGCCCAGAAGCCCTCGCCCAAGGGGCTGCGCCGGGCCATGGCCAAAGCGGGCGTCCATGCGCGCGAGACCGCCATGCTGGGCGACAAGCTGCTGACGGATGTGCTGGCGGCCAATCTGGCGGGGGTCACCGCGTTGATGGTGGAGCCCGCCGGCGGCGCGGTGACACCGTGGCAGAAGGCGCTGCACGCCATGCAGGCCCCCTTCAAAAAGCTGGCGCGGGAAAAGTGACATACGAAAAAATGTGACATAGGAGGAGTTATCATGAACCATCTGGAACACATTGCGGCCCATCTGGGCGAGCTGGACGCCATGCTGCTGACCGGCGAATCCAACTGCTATTACGCCACCGGCTTTATGGGCGAGGGCGTGGCGCTGGTGACCCGGAAGGGCAGCTGGTACTTTACCGACAGCCGCTATACCGAGGCGGCGGGCAAGGCCATCGGCGATGCCGCCGTCATCTGGGAGACCAGCCGGGCCAATCCCTTCACCGACCTGATCAACAAGGCGCTGGCCGAGTCCGGCGCACAGAAGGTGGGCTTTGAGGAGGAGGTCATGACCGTGGCCACCCACACCGCCTATACGGAGAAGCTGCACTGCACGCTGGTGCCCGCCACCGCCGCCATGACGGCGCTGCGGGGCAGCAAGGACGACGAGGAGATCGCCAATATGATCGCCGCCCAGCGGATCGCCGAGGGTGCGCTGGCGCAGATCTGCAAGGAGATCCATGTGGGCATGACGGAGAAGGAGATCGCCGCGCGGCTCAACTACCTGATGGTGTCCGCCGGAGCGGAAAAGACCTCCTTTGATACCATCATCGCCTCCGGCCCCAACGGCTCCATGCCCCACGCCGTGCCCAGCATGCGCCAGGTGCAGCAGGGCGACTTCATCACCATGGACTTCGGCTGCGTGTACAAGGGCTATTGCAGCGACATGACCCGCACCGTGGCCCTGGGCGAGCCCAGCGAGGAGATGAAGAAGGTGTACCATATCGTGCTGGAGGCCCAGCTGGCGGGCATCGCCGCCGCCAGGGCGGGCGTCACCGGCGCGGCCATCGACGCCGCCTCCCGCAAGGTCATCGAGGACGCGGGCTACGGCCCCTATTTCGGCCACAGCTTCGGTCACAGCCTAGGCATCGACATCCACGAAGCACCCAACGCCGCCCCCAGCAACGATAAGCCCATACCGGAGAACGCGGTGGTCAGCGCCGAGCCGGGCATCTATCTCCCCGGCAAGTTCGGCGTCCGGATCGAGGACGTGATGGTGCTGCGCAAGGACGGCGCGGAGGTCATCACCAAGGCACCCAAGGAACTGATCGTGCTGTAAGGGAAATAATTTCGCATTTTTGGCAAAAAATACGGCAAAGCACTTGCCAAACCACACAGCATCATGTAAAATAGATAAGGCTTTTTGCGGCCAGAATTATTTTATTCGAGGGAATGTTGATATTCCCTCATCACATGGGAGGAATATCAATATGGCAACTATTACCGCCGGTGATTTCAGAAACGGCAAGACCTTCGAGATGGACGGCAAGATCATGCAGGTCGTGGAGTTCCAGCACGTCAAGCCCGGCAAGGGCGCAGCCTTCGTCCGAACCAAGATGCGCAACGTGGTGACCGGCGCTGTGACCGAGACCTCTTTCAACCCCACCGCCAAGTTTGAGGAAGCTTTCGTGGATCGCCGCGACATGGCCTACAGCTACAACGACGGCGACCTGTACTACTTCATGGATCAGGAGACCTTCGACATGGTGCCCCTGGGCAAGGATCTGCTGGGCGACGCCTTCCGCTTCATCACCGAGAACACCGTCTGCAAGGTGCTGAGCTATAAGGGCAGCGTGTTCGGCCTGGAGTGCCCCAACTTCATGGATCTGGAAATCACCGAGACCGAGCCCGGTCTGGCCGGCAACACCGCCACCAACACCCTGAAGCCCGCCACCGTGGAAACCGGCGCTGAGGTGAAGGTGCCCCTGTTCATCAACATCGGCGACAAGATCACCATCGACACCCGCACCGGCGAGTATATCGGCCGCTGCAAGTAATTTCATCCGTAGCAACCAACCGACCGTAAAGAAAGGAGCCGAATATGGGTATTTCTGAGAAGGTAGCATATCTGAAGGGTCTGGCCGAGGGTCTGAAGCTGGACGCCGAGAGCAACGAGGGCAAGCTGTTTGCCGCCATCATCGACGTGCTGGATCAGATGGCCGACGAGATCGCCGACATGCAGGACGAGATGGTGGACATCGAGGATGGCCTGGACGCCGTCAGCGACGATCTCAGCGAGGTGGAGGAGTCCCTCTATGAGCTGGACGACGAGGAAGAGGAAGAGTGGGACGATGAGGACGACGAGGATGAGGAGTGCTTCATGACCACCTGCCCCGAGTGCGAAGAGGAAGTCTATTTCGACGAGACCGTTCTGGAGGACGGCGAGGTGGTGTGCCCCAACTGCGGCACCAAGCTGGAGTTTGATCTCAGCGACCTGGCCAACGCCCTGAATGAGGCCGCCGACGAGGACGACGAGTAATTCCAAACGATCAAAAAACAGGCGGTCGATGACCGCCTGTTTTTTCTTGCGCCCGCCGCAAATTCCGGCATAATCGGACCGCCGCGGCGCGTTGTGAAAAACTACACATATTTCACAGTAAAATTTCTGCGTTTTGCACAAAAATCTTCATCTTGTAGTGATCAGCAGCTGAGACACAACATCTTGTGTCTCAGCTGTTTTTGTTGTTCAGAAAGTAAAACACACGTTTTATTGTCGCTCTTTTGTTAGGAAAATGCTGGAAAAATCACCGGCAAAGCCCCGTGGCGGCAAGGAAATTTTCCCTTGCAATCCCCGGGCGTTTTATGTATACTAAAAACCGTGGTGGTGAATTGTGGGGGAAGTATCCCCTTTTGTGGGGAGAAATCCCACGGTTCACCCTTTCAGACGATGGAGGTGAGGAACATGACAGGTCAATACGCGCATACCATCGACGCCAAGGGCCGTCTGTTCATCCCCGCTAAGCTGCGTGAAGAGCTGGGCGGCACCTTCCATGTGACGGTGGGACAGGATCACTGTCTGTCGGTGTACTCCGACGACAGCTGGAACGCCGTAATGGACAAGCTGAAAACCATGAATTACAGCGATGTAAAGCGTCTGCGCCCCATGTTCGCACTGGCCGCCGACTGCGAGCCGGATGCCCAGGGCCGCATTCTGCTGCCGCTGAAGCTGCGGCAGTATGCAGAGCTGGAAAAGGACGTGGTTGTCATCGGCAGCTTCGACCGGGTGGAGATCTGGAACGCCAAGCGCTGGGCCGAGATCGAGAGCGCCGCCTTTGCCGACGGCTCACTGGAGCTGGCCATGGCGGAAATGGGGCTGTAAGATATGGAGCTTAACCACAACGTACAGGAGGATCTCTCCTACGGCCACCGGCCGGTGCTGCTGGCGGAATGCCTGGAGGCACTGCACATCCGCCCTGATGGCGTGTATGTGGACGGTACGCTGGGCCGGGCCGGACACTCGCTGGAGATCGCCAAACGGCTGACCACGGGACGCCTGATCGGCATCGACCGGGACGAGACCGCCATCGCCGCCGCACAGGAGCGGCTGCGGGACTATATGGATCATGTGACGCTGGTGCACAGCAATTTTGACCGCATCGGCGAGATACTGGAGGAGCTGAACATCCCCGGCGCCGACGGCATGCTGTTCGACCTGGGCGTGTCCTCCCCCCAACTGGACGACGCGCAGCGGGGCTTCAGCTATATGCACGACGCGCCGCTGGACATGCGGATGGACCGCACGGCGGCGCTGGACGCCCGCCAGGTGGTGAACCAGTGGCCCTATGAAGAGCTGCGCCGCATCCTCTACGACTTCGGTGAGGAGCGCTACGCCCCCGCCATCGCCAAGGGCATCTGCCGGGCGCGGGAAGCCGCCCCCATTGGGACCACACTGCAGTTGGTGGACGTGATCAAGTCCGCCATGCCGCCCCAGGCGCTGCGGGAAAAGCAGCATCCCGCCAAGCGCAGCTTTCAGGCCATCCGCATCGCCGTCAACGGTGAGCTGGATGCCCTGCCCCCCATGCTGCACGCCGGGTGCGACCACCTGAAGCCGGGCGGCCGCCTGGCGGTGATCTCCTTCCACTCGCTGGAAGATCGGATCATCAAGAAGACCATGCAGGAGCTGGCCACCGGCTGCACCTGTCCCCCCAGCTTTCCCGTGTGCGTATGCGGGAAAACACCGAAAATGAAGCTCATCTCCCGCAAGCCCATCCTTCCGGGCGAGGCGGAGCTGGCGGAGAATCCCCGCGCCCGCAGCGCCAAGCTGCGTGTGGCGGAGAAGCTGTAAGACCGCCGATACTTTACCGAAGAAAGGAAGTCCTCCCCCATGACTGACGAACGCCGCCGCAATATGAAAATCGTATACGGCAACCTGGCCTACGATCTGGATACGCTGGTCCGCGAGCGCCAGTTGGAGGAGGCAGGGGCCATGCCGGAGCGCAAGGCCCAGCCCAAGGAGCAGACCCAGCCCCGCCGCCAGCCCCAGGCACAGGCCAAGGCCCGTCCCTCGGCGCTGCTGATGGGCGGCATCGCGGTGGTGTGCGCGCTGGTGATGGTGCTGCTGTACAGCTATGTGCAGTTGACCACCGTGTCCAACCATGTATCCACCATCAAAAGTGAGCTGGCTACCCTGGAGGAGGAGCACGTTTCCCTTCTGACGGAGTACGAAAAGACCTTCGACCTGGCCACCGTTAAGGCCGCCGCCGAGGAGGCCGGCATGTCCAAGCCCACCTCCGGCCAGATCCAGTACATCGACCTGGGCGGCTCCGACACCGCCGTGGTATACAGCGGTGAGCCGGGGCTGATGGACAAGGCCGTCGCTGCCGTCAAGGAGGGCGCGCTGTCCCTGTGGGAATATTTCCGTTGAGCCCACCGTATAGTTTTCAACAGCAAGGAGTGAGAAGCCAGATTCTTGCTCCTTGCTTTGGCCTTTCCATAACCCCGTTTTCCCGCCGCAAAAAGGAGTGCCGTTATGCCGCAGAACTACCCCCAGAACCGCCAGAATCCCAACCGGAAGGATGAATCCATCCGCCGGGCCAACCGGGTGATCCAGAGCCGCACCTTCGTGCTGATGCTGATCATGGGCATCGGCATGTTCATCGTGCTGTTCTTCAAGCTGTATTCCCTTCAGATCACCCGCCACGAGGAGCTGCAGGCCAAGGCCGTCAGCCAGCAGACCCGCAGCAGCGTGGTCACCGCCAACCGGGGCACCATCTACGACGCCTCCGGCAACATTCTGGCCATCTCCTCCACGGCGGAGACCATCTTCCTCTCCCCCAAGGAGATGAACGACGCCCTGAACGACACGGAGAATCCCGCGGCCTGGACGAAGGAGATGGTGGCCAGCACCCTGGCGAAAATTCTCGACATCAGCGAGGAGGGCATTCTGAAGAAGATGACCCGCACCGACTCTATGTACGAGGTGCTGAAATACCGGGTGGACGAGGACATCGCCGACCAGGTGCGGAAATTCATCAACGACAACAAGGTGAAGGGCGTATACCTGAGTACCGACGCCAAGCGGTACTATCCCTACGGCGACCTGGCGGCCCAGGTCATCGGCTTTGTGGGCACCGACTACACGGGCCTGTTCGGCCTGGAGGCGGAGTATGACAAGGAGCTGCAGGGCAAGTCCGGCCTGGTGGTCACCGCCAAGGCCAACCAGCAGAACGACCTTCTATACGAGTACTCCCAGTATTTTGACCCGGAGAACGGCGACGAGCTGCAGGTGACGCTGGAGGCCACCGTGCAGTACTATCTGGAGAAGGGCATGTCCGACATGTGCGACGCCTACTCTCCCGCCAACGGCGCCACCGGCATCATCATGGATGTGCGCAACGGCGGTATCCTGGCCATGGCCTCCTTCCCCAACTACGACCTGAACAACTTCTCCACCGTCACCGACAAGACGCTGCAGGAGCGGATGGAGCGGGGCGAGCTGGAGCTGGGGGATGCCCAGCAGCTCCAGTGGCGCAACAAGGCGCTGAACGACACATATGAGCCCGGCTCCACCTTCAAGATCCTGACCCTGTCCGCCGCGCTGGAGGAGGGGCTCATCGACATGAATACCACCGTCAACTGCAGCGGCTCAGTGAACATCTCCGGCCATACCATCCACTGCTCCAACAAGGCGGGCCACGGCCTGCAGACCCTGGAGCAGTCGGTGGGCAACTCCTGCAACCCGGCCTTCATCTCCTACGGCCTGAAGCTGGGGACGGAGAAGTTCTATCAGTACATGCGCTCCTTCGGCATCATGTCCCCCACCGGCGTGGATCTGGGCGGCGAGGCCACCGGCGTGTTCGCCGCCGACGCCAACTTCACCCAGCTGGACCTGGCCTGCTACGCCTTCGGCCAGAACTTCACCGTGACGCCCCTGGCGCTGATCGCGGCGCAGGCGGCCTGCGTCAACGGCGGGTATCTGCACACACCGTATCTGGTGGAGCGCATCACCGACAGCGACGGGAACGTGACCTATCGCCACGACAGCACCCCGGTGCGGCAGGTCATCAGCGAGCAGACCTCCGCCACCGTGCGGGAGTGCCTGGAATACGTGGTGGCCAGCGGCACCGGCAAGAACGGCCAGGTGGCGGGCTACCGCATCGGC
>USAT01000034.1 GCA_900552725.1 uncultured Eubacteriales bacterium
GCTCAGTCGAAATGGGCCTCTAAAATAAAAATCCCACACAAAACTTGGAATATCCTTTTTCCACTGTTCATTGACTTTAGCGGGCAAATGCATTAACATAGCATGTGGAATAAAATTGATTTGGAGGTCTCTCAATGAATACGGCAGAACTTTCCAGCGTATGCAAGCAGGTGCGCCGTGACATCATCACCATGATCGCCAACGCGGGCAGCGGCCATCCCGGCGGCTCCCTGTCCATGGTGGAGCTGATGACCAGCGTATTCTACAACCACATGCGCATTGATCCCAAGGATCCCAAGAACCCCGACCGCGACCGCTTCGTGCTGAGCAAGGGCCACGCCGCCCCCTGCTATTACGCGGTTCTGGCGGAGCTGGGCTTTATCAGCCGCGACGAATTCACCAACTTCCGCCAGCTCCACAGCATCCTGCAGGGCCATCCCGACTGCAAGAAGGTACCCGGCGTGGACGCCTCCACCGGCTCTCTAGGCCAGGGCTGCTCCATCGCGGTGGGCATGGCACTGGGCGCCAAGCAGTTGAAGAAGGACACCAGGGTCTACACCATCCTGGGCGACGGCGAGTGCCAGGAGGGCCAGATCTGGGAGGCCTTCATGGCGGCCAACCACTATAAGCTGGACAACCTGACCGTCATCATCGACAACAACGGCCTGCAGATCGACGGCAGCAACGACGAGGTCATGAGCCTGGGCGACATGCCCGCCAAGCTCCGCGCCTTCGGCTTTGACTTCTGCGAGATCGACGGCCACGATCTGGATGCCATCGAGGCGGCGCTCAGCGCGCCGGTGGTTCCCGGCAAGCCCCGCTGCATCCTGGCGCACACCGTCAAGGGCAAGGGCGTGTCCTTTATGGAAAATCAGGCCGGCTGGCACGGCAAGGCTCCCAACGCGGAGCAGCGTGACCAGGCATTGCAGGAATTGGAGGGCTGAGACATGAGTGAAAAGATCGCGACCCGTGAAGCCTACGGCAAGGCGCTGGTAGACCTGGGCAGCCAGAACGATAAGGTAGTGGTGCTGGACGCTGACCTGGCGGGCGCCACCATGACCAAGTATTTCAAGGCGGCCCATCCCGACCGCTTCTATGACTGCGGCATCGCCGAGGCCAATATGATGAACATCGGCGCGGGCCTGTCCACCATGGGCCTCATCCCCTTCTGCTCCACCTTCGCCATGTTCGGCGCGGGGCGTGCCTACGAGCAGATCCGCAACTCCATCGCCTATCCCAAGTTCAATGTGAAGATCTGCTGCTCCCACGCCGGTGTTTCCGTGGGCGAGGATGGCGGCAGCCACCAGTCCATCGAGGATATCGGCCTGATGCGCATGATCCCCGGCATGACCGTCATCGTCCCCGCCGATGCCAACGAGGCCCGCAAGGCCACCTTCGCCCTGGCGGAGTTCCAGGGCCCCGTGTACATGCGCCTGGCCCGTCTGGCCACCCCCGTGTTCGAGGAGGACTATCCCTTCCAGATCGGCAAGGCCAATGTCCTGCGGGAGGGCAAGGACGCGGCGGTGTTCGCCTGCGGCCTGATGGTCAACGAAGCCCTGGAGGCTGCCAAGCTGCTGTCCGCCGAGGGCATCGAGATTACCGTCATCAACATGCACACTATCAAGCCGCTGGACGCCGAATGCGTGGTGAAGTACGCCGAGAAGTGCGGCAACGTCATCACCGTGGAGGAGCACAGTGTCATCGGCGGTCTGGGTGACGCGGTGGCCGACGCGCTGATGGGCAAGGTCTGCTGCAAGTTCAGAAAGATCGGCGTCAACGATCAGTTCGGCCAGTCCGGCAAGGCCGCCGACGTGCTGCGGGAATACGGCCTGATCGCCGACCAGATCGCGGCCAGGATCAAGGAAACACTGTAAAAAGGAGATAAAAAGCCATGGATATCACTTCCCTGCTGGGTAATGTTATGGACAAGGACATGCTGGAGAAGATCAGCAAGTCCGCGAAGGTCAGCACCGCCGACGTGTCCAACGTGCTGAAGAACGCCGCGCCCTCCGTGATGAAGCACCTGGACGGCGACAGCGACGTGGCCAAGGCTGTCAAGAAGCTGCTGGGCAGCGACGAGGTGGAGAAGATCGCCAAGAAGGTCGGCATCAGCGGCGACAGCGTCAAGGACATCCTGAACAAGGCCGTCCCCATGCTGAAGGAGCTGCTGAGCAAGCAGGGCGGCAATGTGTCCGACATGCTGGGCGGCATTGCCGGCAAGCTGTTCAAGTGAGGTGACGGGCGATGACACCGAAGTGCCCCTATTGCTCCGGTGAAATGCGGCCGGGCGTGCTGCGGACAGCCCAGAGCGCCGGTGTCTGCTTCGAGCCGACGCCGGGCCTCAGCGATACCGTTGATTTGGCCGGGCCGTATATGTTCCGCCGGGACATCCAGCTTCAGGCGTTCGGCTGTCTCAAGTGCCGCGCCATCGTCCTGCGCTATGAGGAAAACATATAATCAATAAAAAATATCCGGTGCGAAAGCACCGGATATTTTTATGCGTTCCGATAAGCTTATGCCTTGCCGGCGCAGCCCAGCACGTCCACCAGCTTGTGGCGTACCAGCTCCTTGATGTTGGCGCGGGCGGGCTTCAGATACTCG
The DNA here is from genome assembly GCA_900552725.1 of uncultured Eubacteriales bacterium. Lineage (GTDB taxonomy): Bacteria > Bacillota > Clostridia > Oscillospirales > Oscillospiraceae > Vescimonas. The sequence goes on from USAT01000034.1 coordinate 2,602, forward strand.
CGGGGATCGAACTTGTCGGGATGCTCGTCCATGAACTGGCGGATGGTGCCGGTCATGGCCAGACGCAGGTCGGAGTCGATGTTGATCTTGCACACGGACAGGCGGGCGGCCTGACGGAGCTGCTCCTCGGGCACGCCGATGGCGTTGGGCATCTTGCCGCCGTGGTCGTTGATCATCTTCACATAGTCCTGGGGGACGGAGGAAGAGCCGTGCAGCACGATGGGGAAGCCGGGCAGGCGCTTGCTGACCTCTTCCAGCACGTCGAAGCGCAGGGGAGGCGGCACCAGAATGCCCTTCTCGTTGACGGTGCACTGCTCGGGCTTGAACTTATACGCACCGTGGCTGGTGCCGATGGCGATGGCCAGAGAGTCGCAGCCGGTCTTGGACACGAACTCCTCCACCTCCTCGGGACGGGTATAGGACGCCTCGTGAGCGGCCACCTTCACCTCGTCCTCGATACCGGCCAGGGTGCCCAGCTCGGCTTCCACCACAACACCGTGGTCGTGGGCATACTCCACCACCTTCTTGGTGATCTCGATATTCTCAGCGAAGGGCTTGGAGGATGCGTCGATCATCACGGAGGTAAAGCCGCCGTCGATGCAGCTCTTGCAGGTCTCGAAATCGGGGCCGTGATCCAGATGCAGCACGATGGGGATGTCGGGGCAGCAGGCCACAGCCGCTTCCACCAGCTTCACCAGATAGGTGTGGTTGGCGTAGGCGCGGGCGCCCTTGCTGACCTGCAGGATCACGGGAGCGTGCTCCTCCTGACAGGCTTCGGTGATGCCCTGCACGATCTCCATGTTGTTGACATTGAACGCGCCGATGGCATAACCGCCGTCATATGCCTTTGCAAACATTTCCTTAGAAGTTACCAGTGGCATAATCATATCTCCTTCACAATAAAATTACAATGCAGATTGCACCTGTTGTATGGAACATTCCTATTGTATCATATTTTTTTGGTTTTGCAAGCATAAAGTGTTTACAACTGGAATTTTACATGGTAGAATACCGCTTGTAAACACCAAATTCCATTTTCTTGGAGGTAATTGATATGAATGAACTGAAAGGCGCCTGCATCATCGGCCAGTCCGGCGGCCCCACTTCCGTCATCAACGCCAGCGCTTACGGCGTGATCGACACGGCGCTGAAGTCCGGCGCCATCACCCAGGTGCTGGGTGCCGAGCACGGCATCAAGGGTGTTCTGAATGACCGCCTGTTCGACATGGGCCTGGAGGACCCCGAGGAGCTGCGTCTTTTGAAGTATACCCCCTCCTCTGCCCTGGGCTCCTGCCGCTATAAGATTGCCGATCCCGAGCTGGACGACACCGATTACAAGCGCATCCTTGAGGTGTTCAAGAAGCACAATGTCCGTTACTTCTTCTATAACGGCGGCAACGATTCCATGGATACCTGCAATAAGATCAACAACTACATGCAGTCCGTGGGCTACGAGTGCCGCGTGATGGGCGTGCCCAAGACCATCGACAACGACCTGTTCGGCACCGACCACTGCCCCGGTTACGCCTCCGCCGCCAAGTATATCGCCACCTCCATGATGGAGGTCCATCAGGACGCCCACGTCTACGACACCGGCATGATCGTGGTGATGGAGATCATGGGCCGTCACGCCGGCTGGCTGACCGCCGCCTCCGCCCTGGCCGGTATCCACGGCGCAGGCCCCGACCTGATCTATCTGCCTGAGCTGGATTTCAACATGCAGGACTTCATCAACGATGTCAAGCGCGTCTATGCCGAAAAGGGCAGCTGCATCGTGGCCGTGTCCGAGGGCATCCACTACGCCGACGGCGACTTCGTCTCCGAGGCGAAGGTGGCCGCCAACGACGGCTTCGGCCATGCCCAGTTGGGCGGCCTGGCCGCCATCCTGGCCCAGGTGCTGAAGGAAGAGACCGGCGCCAAGGTCCGCGGCATCGAGCTGAACCTGCTGCAGCGCTGCGGCGCCCACCTGGCCTCCGAGACCGATATCGAAGAGAGCTACATGGCCGGTAAGGTGGCCGTGGAGAACGCCGTCAACGGCATCAACGGCCGCATGATCGGCTTCGAGCGCGGCATCAAGGACGGCAAGTACGCCTGCCGCACCAAGCTGATCCCCCTGATGGAGGTGGCCAACGTAGAGAAGAAGATCCCCCGCGAGTGGATCAACGAGGCTGGTAATTATGTCAACCACCAGTTCATCGAGTATGCCCTGCCCCTGATCCAGGGTGAGCCCGATCTGCCCAAGGAGGATTCCCTCCCCCGCTTCGCCCGGCTGAAGAAGATCATCGCCAAGTAAGTTTACCCGAAAAAAGTCTCAGGCGGCAAGCCTGAGACTTTTTTTATGGCCGGTTCTTGTGATAGATGGCCCACAGGCCCTCCATCAGCAGATATTTGTCGTACAGCACCTTATTGCGGCAGTACCGGACGATGACCGGGGCGTTGCTGCCGGTGGCCACGATGGTGGGCGTTTCGCCGGGGATGGTCTCCCGGATGCGGTCGATGATGCCGTCCAGCATCCCGGCGGTGCCGTAGACGATGCCGTTGCGCATGCAGTCCTCTGTGTTCTTGCCGATGAGGTTCTTGGGATACTGCAGCGAGATGTCGGAGAGCTGCGCCGCGTGATCGGACAGCGCGTCCAGCGACAGTCGCACGCCGGGGAACATCAGGCCGCCCTCGTAGGTGTGCTTGGCGGAGATATAGGAGATGGTGGTGGCCGTTCCCATGTCGATGACAATAATGGGTACGGGATATTTTTCCAGCGCCGCCACCGCGTCCGCCACCAGGTCGGCGCCCAGTTGATTGTGGATCTCCATGCGGATGTTCAGCCCGGTCTTGACGCCGGGGCCCACGATCATGGGCGGCTTGCCCAGCAGCCGGGTCAGCGCCTTCTCCATCATGAAGTTCATGGGCGGCACCACGCTGGAAAAGATGGCGCCGGACACGTCCTTCAGCCGGAAGCCGTACAGAGAGAAGATATTCATCAGGTCGATGCTGATCTGATCGGACGTTTTCCGGCTGTCGGTGTCGATAGACGCCAGGAAATGCAGCTTTCGCTCCTTGCTGAAAAGCCCCACGGAAATATTGGAGTTGCCGATATCAATAGCCAGCAGCATGGCGATTCCTCCTTGGATTGCTTTTTCTCTATCATAGCACGTCTTGCCGTTGATGGCAAGGCAAAAGGCGGGCAAAGCCCGCCTTTTACTTACCCTTTACAAGATAATGCAGATCAGTCCGCCGCCGCCCTCGTTGATGATGCGCTCCAGCGCCTGCCGCAGCTTCACCTGGGCGTCCGCCGGCATCCGCTTCAGCTTGGCCTGCAGATCCTCCCCCACGATCTCGTGGAAGCTGCGGCCAAAGATGTTGGAGTTCCAGATCTTGCTGGTGTCCCCCTCGAACTCCTGCAGGAGATAGTTCACCATGTCCTCCGACTGCTTTTCGTTGCCCACAATGGGCGACACCGTGGTCTCGATATCCGCCCGGATCATGTGGATGGACGGCGCACTGGCCTTCATCCGCACGCCGTAGCGTCCCCCCTGCCGCACGATCTCCGGATCCTCCAGATTCAGCTCCTCCACGCTGGGCATCATGATGCCGTAGCCGTTCTCCCGGGCGGACTGCAGCGCCTCCGCCACCTTTTCGTACTCCTGTTTCGCCCGGCCCAGCTCCGTGAGAAGCTCAAGCAGGTCGCCGTCATCGGTGACGGTCAGGCCGGAGCGCTGACTCAGCGTGTCATAGAACAGTCCCCGCGGCAGCTGCAGCTCTGCCGCCGCCAGCCCGGTGCCCAGGTCGATGCTGCGGACAGCCGCCGTCTGGACGGCCTCGCACGCGCACATACCGCCCAACGCGCCCTCCAGCTCCCGGATACAGTGCAGTGCCCGGGCCTTCTCCCGCACCGTCTGATAGATGCCGCTCTTGATGGGGTGCTCCGCCGGAAGGGCCTCCACCCAGCTTGGCAGATAGAGATCCAGCTCCTGCAGCGGGAACTCAAACAGCAGGCTCCGCATCAGCGCCGTGATGGCCGCCTCATCCAGTGTCAGGCAGTTGACGGGGATGCACTTCACGTTGTACTTCGTCCCGATTTCACCGGCGATGGCGCAGGCCCGCTCCCCTGCCGGATCGTTGGAGTTCAGCAGCACCACGAATGGCTTGCCGATCTCCTGCAGCTCCCGGATGACCCGCTCCTCCGCCTCCTCATAGTCCTGCCGTGGGATATCCGTCACTGTGCCGTCGGTGGTGATCACGATGCCCACGGTGGAGTGATCCGTGATCACCTTCCGCGTGCCGATCTCCGCCGCCTCCGTCATGGGGATCTCATAGTCGTACCACGGCGTCATCACCATCCGGGGTGCCAGATCCTCAAACTGCCCCACCGCGCCGGGCACCATGTACCCCACGCAGTCGATCATCCGCACAGAGAAGCTGACGCCCTCCTCCAGCGAGACCTCCACCGCCTCCTCCGGCACGAATTTCGGCTCGCCGGAGCCGCTCTGGGGCAGCTCGTCGACGGCCCGGTCACGGCGATAGGCGTTGTCGATGTGGGGGATCACCTGTGTCTCCATAAAGCGCTTGATAAACGTGGACTTTCCGGTTCTGACCGGCCCGACAACGCCGATATACACGCTGTTCTGGGTCCGCGCCGCCATGTCCTGATAGATACATGTGGATTGATTCATAGTACCGCCCTCCGCTGCTGTTTTTATTTCTATGTGTATGAGAACGAGCCTGCTTCTATGCAAAAAAATTCCTACATTTTTGTCAAAACCTGTTGAATACATGTCTGTGTGTATGGTATGATAAAGACAAAGTGAGAGTGAAATTACATAATGGGAGCGATGAATATGCCAGAAGAGAGCGTTGACCGCCGGGTCAAAAAGACAAAGAAGCAGCTGCGCTTGGCTTTGATGGATCTGATGAGCGAAAAAGCCAAGAAAAACATCTCTGTCCGTGAGCTGGCCGAGCGGGCGGACATCAACCGCGGCACCTTTTACATCCACTATAAGGATGTCTCTGACCTTTTGCAGCGGCTGGAGGATGAAATGGCCGAGCGGCTTTCCGACATGTGCCGCCATCACGCCAGCAATACGGAGATCAGCTCCTATCCGTTCCTGACGGATCTTTACCGCTTTGTGCTGGACAATGCTGACCTCTGCCGTGTCCTGCTGGGGCCCAACGGCGATATTGCCTACCGCCAGCGGATCTGCGGCATCCTGCACGATGACTTCCTCTACGATTTTCTCTCCCGGTTTTACCCGGATGACAAGCAGCGGCTGGAGCATTTCTGCGCCTTCATTGTGTCCGGCAACCTGAATCTGGCGTTGACCTGGCTGAACGACGGCACCAAGGAGACACCGGAGGAGATGGCCCAACTGGCGGGAAAGATCATCATGAACGGCGTCGGCGTTCTGCAATAAGCTTCCATACGAACAGCGATACATCCCGGCGGCATTGTGCCGCCGGGATGTTTTCATATCCTCCCTTTTTTCGGACATACTACCTGCAAAAAGGAGGCGTCAATATGTCTGAAAGCCGCATGATCCACGAATTTCCCGCAAGCTGCTCCTGCCTGGCCCTGACCTCGAAGCAGGGCCGCTCCTATTGGTTCCGTACCTGCGATCTCCACACCAGCGTGTGGGAGGCCGGCGCCCATGTGGTGTCCTTTCCTGCCCGGCAGTCCATCCAACTGGCCGGCGGCCCGGCGCAGGCCCGATACGCCCTGTTGGGCGTCACCTATAACGACCGGGACACCTGGCTGCTGGACGGCATCAATAGCCAGGGCCTGACCGGCGGCCTGTTGCTGTTGGAGGAGGGCACCAGCGTCCCGGCGGCCGAGGAGGGCCGCGCAGGCGTAATGGGTATGGAGCTTGTCACCGCGCTGCTGGCCTCCTGCCGCACCGTGGCCGAGGTATGCCGTGCCGCGCGGCGGATACAGCTCACCCACATTCCGGCGGACGGCGGAATGCTGCCCGCCACCATGCACTATTTCTTTGTGGACGCCGCTGGGGATACAGTGGTGCTGGAGGCGGCGGATCCCCAGCATCCCGGCTGTCTGCAATGCTATCGGGAGGACAGCATCGGCGTGCTGACCAACTCGCCGCCCTATCCCCTGCAGTTGGACAATCTACGCTGGTTCCTGTCCCAGTCCATGGAACTGCACCGGGGCGGCGACGACTGCCCCATCTGCCAGCCCGCATGGGAGGGTGTCCCCATCACCGGCGATCCCAGTGCACCCCACATGACCCGGAGCGGCGACCTGCCCGCCTCTTACGCACCCTATGACCGCTTCGTCCGTTTGGCGGTCATGAAGGCACTGAACCACGATGGCCGCAGCATCGACGACGCCCAGATGCTGCCCATGGGCGCTGGGATTCTGGGCACGGTTCGTGAACCGCCCCATCAGGGCATCTATCACTACCGCCATCTGGACGGCCACGGCATGCCCGTGGGAAACCGGGACGGCTATACCCAGTACGAGGTTATGTACGACCTGACCCAGCGCACCATGTATCTGCGGCCCTTCGACGCCACCGTCTGGACGAGAACGGCTCTTGCCGCCTGCCCGGAGGATCGCATCGCCCGCCACAGCATAAGCCACAGTGCCATGGGCGGCACAGCGGACAGTACCGTTTTATAGCGGAAAAGAGCACCCAAATGGGTGCTCTTTTCGCGGTTGATTCACCGTATTTTTGGAATCAGAAGCATGTATTGCGCCGCGTCCTCCTCATTCTCCAGTTGGTTGGCGACGCGGATGGCCTCCTCGTCGGTATGGAAGCGCTTGGCGATATCCCACAGGCTCTCGCCGCTGCTCATGCGGCACAGGATCAGACTGGGGGCGTTCTTGCTTTCCGCCGGCGCAAACGTAGCGGCGGTGATGCTGATGAACCGCTGCTCTCCCGCGCAGCCCAGCGTGAACGTCACCGGGAGGCGCACCTGACAGGCGCCGCCGGAGAATTGCAGCGTGGCCGGACAGCAGTCCACCGTCACAGGGCCGCCGATCTCGCTGACCTCACCGCACACCTCCGCCGTGCGCTCCGTGCTGACTGGCGCGCCGGATTCATCCAGATACAGCAGGCGGACATGCAGCGTGGTACGAAGCGTCGTGATGCCGTCCCCCGGCGTGAGCTCCACTGGCGAGCAGTCTATCCCCGTCACGCTGATAAAGGGCTGAGCGCCCTCGAATTCCAGCCGGAGCTGCGCCTCCTGAGAGAGCACCCGGGGAGGTGCCGGAGTGGGGATCACCGCCTCCTGCCGCTCCAGAGTGGTGTCAAAACGGGTGCTGTACAGATCCTCCAGATAGGTGACGGTGCGCTGCTGATACGTCCGCACCAGAACGTCCACATGGGCCGTGACCCCAAAGCCGCAGCCTGTGTCCGTCCGCAGGATGCGCACATCCCCCTCACCCACGGTGGGCGTCAGCACATAGTCCGCCTCCTCCGGCAGCTCTGCCGCGTCCAGGATCTGGGAAAACGGCAGAGAGCCGCTGTACTGCCGCAGTCCCTGCGCTCCGTCCCGATAGATGGCGTACAGCGCCATCTCGCCCTTTACCATCAGCTTGTTGCCTAGCCGCTGGGCCGATAAAACCGACGGACAGAGCCGGTAAAGCAGCAGATCCTCCGCAGCGGTGCTGCCGTCCAGTGTCACTTCATCTATGAAGGAAAATCCCTTTTCGGTCACCGCACTCAAAAGGGAGAGCGGCAGCTGGCGGCACCGCTTTCGCATGGTGGGCTCCTCCTGCGCGTCGCAGGAGAACTGCCGCTTCACCGGGCGATAGCCGGTCACGGTGATCTCCGGCATCACCTTCAGATACAGCTTGCGGGATGTGACCGTGCGTCCCTCGGTCAGCAGCACGCGGCCCCTTATGCTGACGGTACCGCATTTCTCCAGCGCCCGATCCTCCACCACGCAGGAAAACGGCACCGACATGGTCAAACTCCGCAGTCCCTCCACCTCCTCGGAGGTATACAGCACCGTCACCTTCACGCTGCCGGAGACGGTGCAGCGGCTCTCGGAAAGCAGCTTCTCCCGGATGGTCAGTTGGCCCGCCGTGTCCACGATCCGGGCGATGTCCGGGCAGTATTCCGGGATCGCCGTCTCCAGCGCCTCCTCGTGGGCGGCAGTGATGCCGCCGGTGGCCTCATAGCAGAAAATACTGTCAAATTGCAAGCCCAATTCCATATGTCCAGCCCTCTCTATACCGTATTGTTAGTCCACTGTATGAGGGCGTTCCGCCGTTTATTCCTTCATGCCGAAAATGCTCCGCAGCAGGCCCCGCAGCATTTTGGGCGCCTTCCAGACGATGATCTTCACCTTGCACCTACCTCCTTCTCAAGCACGCGATACCACAGGCGATCAGCAGGAAGGCCACCAGAAACATCAGACACCCCACCGGAAACACGGCGGCGATAAAGATCCCCAGTCCCAGCGCCAGCGCGCAGATCCCCAGGCAATGCTCTCCGCTCCCTCTCATGTGGTTCCCTCCTCCCTGCTCAGGCTCTATCCCATCTTATGTCCCCCGCCCCGCAGCGGTGACGAAAAAAGAAAGCCCTCCCGTTTGGGAGGGCTTTCTCCAATATGGCAGAAATGTATTAGATGCGGATCGCCAGGTTGTAGGCAGCCTTGGTGCACTGCCACATATTGCCGGGCTTCTCGGTGTTGTAGCTGTCGCCGATGTTGTGGACCTCGGGGGCAACCATGGCGGCCTGGGCGGCCAGGAAGGGACGGTCATCGCCCTTGGCGCCGATGGCCATCACGATCAGGTCGGCGTCATACTGTTCGATGTACTCCTCGTTGGTCATCTTGGGAGCCAGCGGGTTCTCGATGTTCTTGGGAATGATGGGAGACCAGGTGCAGTAGGGATCAGGTACCGCCTTGGAGCGGTTGCGGGCCACGATCACATGGCCGTCCTCAATGCGCAGCACCCGGGCGCAGTTCACCAGCTCGCCGCCGTCGGCCTCGAAGTAGTGGATCAGATGGCCGCGGTTGGCGGTGCAGGCGCCCTCCTCGAAGTGCTCCAGCATCTCCAGGCAGGTGACCTTCCGCTGCTTCTCGGTGGCCAGCCAATAGGCAGTCTCCAGACCCACAGCGCCGCCGCCGATGACGATGATCTTCTTGTCGGTATCAGCCAGCTCCTGGGGATGGGTCAGCAGATGGATGGCGTCGATGTGGCGGACGGTGTCCAGACCCTGAATGGGGGGCACGCCCTCGCGGCTGCCGTTGGCGAACACCACGGCGTCATAGCCGCCCTTCTTCAGCAGGTCGTTGTCCACGGCGGTGTTCAGGTGAACGGTAACGCCCTCGGTCTTGCCCACCTGGGCGATCAGCCAATCCATGTAGTTCTTCAGCTCGTACTTGCTCAGGGGCGCACCGGCGGCGTGCATCTTGCCGCCCATCTTGTCGGACTTCTCAAAGACCTCCACCTTGTGGCCGCGCTGCGCGGCGGTGATGGCGAAGTTCAGACCGGCGCAGCCCGCGCCAACCACCGCGATCTTCTTGACCTTCTCGGCCTTGGCGGGGATGGCGGGCAGCACATCCTCGAAGCCGGTGCGGGGATTGACGGCGCACTGGGGATGGCCGCCCTCCACGAACTCATTGACGCAGGCCTCCTGGCAGCCGATGCAGGGGCGGATCTCCTCCACCTTACCGGCGTAGGCCTTGTTGCACCAGTCGGGATCGGCCAGTACGGGACGGCCCAGCATGATCATGTCGGCCTTGCCGTCACGCAGCGCCTTCTCGGCGATGTCGGGATAGCCCAGCTTGCCGACGGCCACGATGGGCACCTCCACGCCCACGTTGGACTTGATGCCCCGGGCGGCGAAGTACTCCTTGGCCACCTTGCTGACATCCAGGAAGCAGCCTGCGGGCATGCCTGCGGGGGGATGTGGCAGCCACCAGTTATCATAGCAGCCCATATCCACGTCGAACATATCGACACCGGCCTTCACCAGATTCTCCATGTAGTTCAGGGTATCGGCGATGGAGCGGCCGTTCTTGAAGTGCTTCAGGGTCTTGACGGTATTCATGCGCTCGCCGTAGGTCTCCTCCAGCGCCAGGCTCAGGTCGATACGGTACATGATGGGATAGTAGGGGCCCACGCGCTTGCGGATGGTCTTGATCAGCTCGATGCCGAAGCGCTGCCAGTCGGCGTATTTGCCGATCTTGCGGCGGTTGAAGGCGGGGCTGGTCAGCTGATCCAGCAGATAGCCCTCGTGGCCATGCAGGTATACGCCGTCCAGACCCATGGTCTTGGCGTCGATAGAGGCCTGACCGGCGTTCTTGATGATGCGGTCGCACTCCAGATCCGTCAGGGGACGGCAGGGCACGTCAGGCAGATAGAAGTTGGGATTCACAGAGGCGGACACCGGGAACTGGAACTTGGTCAGCAGGCACTGGGGATTGCCCACGCGGCCCAGGCCGGGGGTGAGCTGAATGAAGATGCGGCTGCCGCGGGCGTGAACGCCCTGAGCCAGGTCGCGCCAGCCCATGAAGTTGGTGCGGGTGCCGTCGATGCGGGGGAAGTAGGAATAATTGCCCTTCTCGGTGACGGAGGCGTCGATGTGATGGCTGATGGGGATCAGGCCGGTGGTCAGCAGACCGACGCCGCCCTCGGCACGGGCGAAGAAGTACTGCAGCATCTTGTCATTGGGACGGCCGCTCTCCTCGGCCATCTGGCAGTTGCCCATAGGGGCCATGACAAGGCGGTTCTTCACCGTCAGCTTATTGATCTGAATGGGGGAAAACAGGGAGGTATACGGATAATACGCCTTGGTCATCCGCGACGTACCGCCCTCGCGATTCTCGCAATCGGTACGAACCCAGTTTCCGTAGCTGTTGACCAGCTGCTGAACTAATGCGTCTTTTTTCAATGATATTCCCTCACTTTCCTGTTATCACCTGCCCGCGGCAGGATTCACTTACAAAAGTAGCATATCACAATATCTTTTCAGAATCAACAAAAAAAGTGCAAAAAACGGAATTATTTCATTGCAACTTGCTGTGTTTCATGGTAGAATGATATTAGAAAAATAGTAATAATGCACAAAAACTTTTACATCTGTATAGTAACGTTCATTTTTAACACAGGACGTACAGCTGAAAGAAAGGGCGTGTAGCGACCATTGAACAGAGAACCCAAGATCATTGCCGTGGCCGGTAAGGGCGGCGTGGGAAAGACCTCTATTTCGGCGGCATTTGTCCGCCTGCTGACGGAGGTCTATCCCGACAGCCGGATCCTTGCCATCGACGCCGACCCCGCCGTGGGCCTCTCCACCGCGCTGGGCGTCGAGGTGAAGGAGACGCTGGACGACATCCGCAAGAGCATCGTGGCATCGGTAGAGGACGGCGCGCCGAGAGAGGCTATCGAGCTGCTCAGCGAGGCCCGCTACCGTATTTTCGACACCATGGTGGAGCAGCAGAAATTCTCCTTCCTGGCCATCGGCCGGCCGGAGACCGCCGGCTGCTATTGCAAGGTGAACGCCTACCTGAAGGAGGTCATCGGCCTGCTGAGCCGGGACTTCGACTATGTGGTCATTGACGGCGAGGCCGGTATCGAGCAGATCAACCGCCGGGTGATGGAAAAGGTCACCCATCTGGTGCTGATCACCGACCCCAGCCGCAAGGGCACCCAGGTCATCGACACCATCAAGCGTGTGGCGGACGAGCTGGTGATGTACCAGCGCTGCGGCGCCATCGTGAACCGGGTCATGGATGAGAGCATGATCCCCTGCATCCATATCGAGGGCGCGGAGGTGCTGGCCTATATCCCCGGCGACGCCAGCCACGCCGCAAATGATATTCAAGGTAAGAGTGTGTTTGATCTGCCCGACGATTCCCCCATTATGCACGGCGCAAGGGAAGCGCTGACAAAACTGGAGATCCTTTGAAAATCTAGGAGAGAGGTGTTGACAACTTGAGAGACCTGAAGCATTTGATCTACTTTGAAAACCTGCTGGAAAACGCCGACAACGAGTTGGTGGAAAAGGCGAAAGCCGACGGCAAGCTGGCCATCGGTTACACCTGCTTCCACATTCCCGAGGTACTGCTGAACGTGGGAAACTGTTTCTCCGTTCGTCTGCGGGCGCCCCGGACCGGCTCCATCGACATCGCCACCTACTACATGTCCAACTATACCTGCGAGTATGCCCGGGCATTGGTAGAGCGCGGTATCGAGGGCGGCTACAACTTCCTGGACGGCCTGGCGGGCGTGGATGCGTGTTCCATGATGAACCGCTTCTACGAGCACTTTGAGCTGCTGAAAATGAACGAGAAGCCCAACTTCTTCGTCACCCACACCGACATGCCCTATAAGGTGGTGGACTACTCCGTGCGCCACTACATCAAGCAGATGCGCATCCGCCTGCTGGATATCATGGAGAAGAACTACGGCGTGGACACCTCCGACAAGGCCATCCGCAAGGCCGTGAAGGAGCATAACGAGGTCTGCCGCATCATCTCCGAGATCGGCCAGATGCGCAAGGCGGAGAATCCCGTTATCACCGGCTACGAGTTCCATGTGCTGAACCTGGTGACCTATACCTGTCCCAAGTATCTGATCCTCCCCTACCTGCGCGAGACGCTGGAGGAGCTGAAGCACCGTGAGCCCGATGAGAAGCCCGCTTTCCGTGCCAAGGTGGCCGTGGTGGGCAGTGAGATCGACGATCCCAGCCTCACCAAGCTGATCGAGGACTGCGGCGCACTGGTGGTGTCCGACCGCTATTGCTTCGGCTCTACCCCCGGCCGCGAGGTCATCGAGCTCAACGACGACGAGCCCGCCCTGGATCAGATCTGCCGCCACTACATGGAGGTCAGCGAGTGCGCCCGCTACATCAGCGATGAAAAGGTGGCCCAGCGCCGCCAGACCGCTGACCGTCTGGCCCGTGAGTACAACGCCGACGGCATCATCTACGAGCAGATGAAGTTCTGCGATTACTGGGGCTTCGAGCGTGCGCTGGCCAGCCACATCATGTCCACCGAAATGGGCTGGCCCGTGCTGTCCATTGACCGTCCCTATAACGCCCGTTCCTCCGGCCAGCTCCGCACCCGCTTCCAGGCGTTCGTGGAGTCGCTGGAGATCAAGCGCATCCAGAAGAACGGAGGTAGCAACTAATGGCCAAGAAGAACAACAAGTATCCCAATCCCGCCTTTTTCAAGGCCAAGGATAATATGGATCTGAAGGCCCAGCTGGAGAACCTGAAGGAAGTGGGCGGCATCATCGCCGGTATGGCCAAGGAGGCCGACTATAAGGCCTTCTTCCGCCGCCAGTGGGAGTGCATCAAGGACGACGGCCGCCGCGTGGCACGGGAGGTCAAGGACATCTGCACCATGACCTGCGCCGAGCGGAAGGATCTGCTGCTGAACGGCGAAAAGCGCCTGGGCGACCTGTACCGCAAGGGCGACATGGTCACCGTCCGCCGCGAATGGCGCGGCCTGGAGAGCACTGCCATCGACTTCGCCGGCTGGCTGAAGATGTGGGGCATGCTGCTGGCCACCTTCTCCAAGGATCTGGTGCCCGCCCTGAATACCACGCTTTACTACCGCTGGATGATCTCTTACATCTGCTGCGTCAGCTTCATGGATAAGAATACCATGGGCCAGCGGGGCCGGGCGCTGAAGATGAGCCATCTGATGATCTATGACATCTTCCGCTATGTGGCTGAGAATCTGGTGTTCCTGGCCAAGTGCGATAAGAAGAACGGCAACAGCGCCGAGCTGAATAAGAAGGTGGTGCTGTTTGACGAGATGACCATGGGCCAGATCATGGCCGGCTTCCCCGATCTGCTGGGTATCCCCTATCAGCTGATGCCCGTGTTCCTGGTGTCTGAGATCGACCAGCTGACCTGCGTTCCCTATATCGACGCGGTGGAGTCCTTCGGCCTGCCCGCCGATACCTGCCCGGTGCCCTCCTCCGAGTGCGGCGCGCTGGTCATCGACGCCCTGCCCCATATGGGTAAGTGCTTCATCTCCTCCTCCATGCCCTGCGACGGCTCCACTATGGCCTCCAGCTATATGTCCCGCCGCTTCCCCGACCTGCCTGTGTTCCACTTGACCTTCCCCGTCCGCTACGAGTACGAGGAGACAGTGGAGGACGCCGCCGAGGATATCAAGGCCTGCATCAGGTTCGTGGAGGAGCAGACCGGCGCCAAGTGGAGCTGGGACGCCTACTTCACCGCCATGAAGCGGTTCAATGAGGAGACCAAGTACGAGCTGGAGAAGTGGGAGGTCAACAAGACCGCCAAGCCCCAGATCCTCGGCCCCTGCTACGAGCTGTTCCGCAAGTGGAACTACGAGATGGACGGCGGTGCCGATCCCCGCGTGATGAAGACCTGCAAGAAGGTCAACAAGCTGATGCTGCAGGCCTACGACCGGGGCGAAGAGGCCTGGCGCGGCAAGATGAAGTACCGCGGCATCGTGTGGTCCTGCCCCGCCCACTATTACGCCAACTTCTCCAACTGGCTGGCCAACTGCTGGGGTGTGGACATCCTGGTGGAAATGGAGTCCCTGAACTTCACCAAGCCCCTGGAGACCGAGGACAAGGAAAAGGCCCTGATGGATCTGGCCCGTCTGTACGAGCGCATGGTCATGCGCCGTCACACCAACGGCGGCTACC
>USAT01000035.1 GCA_900552725.1 uncultured Eubacteriales bacterium
GGACAGCGTTTGTACCTTTCCAGATTGGCAGAATGAGCATTTTCTCAGCACGGCGGCGGTGGCCGCCGTATCGCTGAGACTGTCCGCCGCGGTGGCGGCCATGGCGGCGGAATCGATCTTTTTGCCAACGGCCTTGTTGTAGGTATACATATACAGCTTCACGACGATGGAGGCCAGCAGAATACCGCAGGCCAGCCAGGAGAAGGTCACTGCCGCCGGGTGGAGAATCTTGTCCACCGAGGATTTGGCCAGCTCCGCGCCCATCAGCAGGATCAGGCCCGCCACCACCAGGCCGGAGATGTACTCCATCCGCCCGTGGCCGAAGGGATGGCCCGCGTCGGGCTTTTTCCCCGCCAGGCGGAAGCCCAGCAGCGTCACCACCGAGGAGCCCGCATCCGACAGGTTGTTGAAGGCGTCCGCCGTGATGGCGATGGAGCCGCTGAGACTGCCTGCCGCCAGCTTTCCGGCGAACAGCAGCAGGTTCAGGGCAATGCCAACGAAGCCGCACAGCGCGCCCCAAGCACGGCGCACCGCACTGTCCGCCACCTGTTCGCGGCGGGGGATGAACCATTTTGCCAATAGAGAGATCATAAACTACTCCTTCATTGCCTGCCTTTCGGCAGGGTAGACCCACTGCTTGGTCAGGCCGTACACCAGCGGGATCATGTACAGCAGCACCGCGTAGGGGATGGCCCGCTCATTTACCTCCAGCATCACCAGCGGGATGCTGCACGCGATGTTCCAGGGGATCAGGGCCGACAGCACGATGCCGCTGTTCTCCATGTCCACCGCCTGCTCATTGTGGTCGGTATAGCAGCGGCGCAGCAGTTGGTTGCCCATGACGATGGCCACCGACTGGTTGCAGAAGATCATGCCCGCGCCCAGGCTTACAGCTACCGAGGCAGCGAAGCTGCCCCAACGGTTCGCCAGCTTTTCTACCAGCCCCGCCGCGCCCTTCAGCACGCCGGTGCCTTCCAGCAATCCCGCCAGCAGTCCGGTGGTGAACACCAGCGCCGCGGGCTTGGCCATGGATACGATGCCGCCGCCGGAGAGAATGTCCTTTAGCTGTCCCGCGGTGGGATAGTAGCCCAGCAGGGCAGTTTTCAGCATGTCCCACACCGTCATGCCCTGCACCAGGACACTGACCGTGCCCGCCGCTGCCACGCTCAGCGCGATGCTGATGAGCACCGGCACCTTGACAAGGGGCAGCGCCAGCATGATGACTGCCGGCAGCAGCGCCCACAGGGAGATGACGGCGCTGTCCCGCAGAGCCTGCAGCAGGCTCTCGTCCACCGCAGTGATGGGATGGCGCACCGACAGCACGCCGTATACGATGACGGTCAGTGCCACCGGCAGCACGCCGGTGCGGAACATGTTCCGCAGATTATCGTACAGCGTCGTCCCCGTTTCCGCCGCCACCAGCGCGGCGGAGGAGGACGCGGGGGAGCACCGGTCGCCGAAATAGGCCCCGGACAGGACGGCGCCCGCCGTCACCGCCTCGCTGACACCGCCGGAGCGGGCCAGGGCCATCAGCACGATGCCCGCCGTACCCACCACGCCGAAGGAGGTGCCCAGTGCGTAGGAGATCAGTGCCGTCAGCAGAAAGGCCACCAACACGAACAGCTTGGGGGAGATGGCCTGCACGCCGTAGTAGATGAAGAACACAATGGTGCCGCTGGCGCGCCACAGGGCCGTGATGGCCCCGATGAACACAAAGATCCGCAGCACGATCAGCACCCGGCAGCCCTCGGTCCAGGCCATGGCCCACATGGAGCGCAGCGTGTGTCCCTGTCTGCGGCCGTGGAGCGTGAACAGCATCAGCCCCAGCGCCAGCGCCCACAGGAAGCTCTGCCCTGTAATGAGACAGGCCACCATAGCGCCCAGGAACAGGGCAAAGCAGAGAAGCGTGCCGATCATTCCGCACCTCGAATGGTCAGCGTCATCTGGCAGCACAGGCGGTCCAGATCCTCGTCCGTTCCGGCGGGGAGCCGCAGCTTGCCGCCGCAGCGGCGGCAGACGAGATCCACCGCGTCCCGGTGTACCTGGATGCCATACTCCGTGCTGCCGCAGGAGCAGCGGATGCCGCCCCGGGCGGCGATGTCCTTCAGTTCGGACAGCACCTCGTACATGATGACGTTATCGGTAAAGGCTTCCTTTTCCTCGCACTTTTCCTTCTCCGCCCGGATGGCCAGCTCCTCCATGGCGCGCTGCACCTGGGCGGTGTCCCCGGCGTAGCAGCACAGCTGCTTCGTCTCCGGACAGGCCAGGCCTACGCCGCGGCCCGTCAGGATGGCGTTTACGTCCACCTCCGCCTGATGGGTGCCGCCGCACAGGCCGCAGGGCACCCACAGCCGGAACTTGACGCCGTCGGTCTGAATCTCCAGCTCACTCTCGCCGCATTCACAGCCGATGCGCACGGCGGCGGCCTGCAGGGCAAAGGCGCTGCGGCTGCCCAGCACCGCTTTGCCGCATTTGGGGCAGATATAGCCAAAGCTGCGTACTTCTTCCATGGTACATACCTCGTTGTGTAATGTGTTTGACATGCATTATACGCTATTTTTCCGGCCTTTTCCAGTCCCAAAGGGGAAATTTCCCGCAGTGCTATTGACAGTGGGGACGGGGAAGGACTATCCTGAGAAAAAGTATACAGCAGAAAATTCCAGATATTCCCTGAAGTGTCGAATGAAAAATCAAACAATTTGTTTGGACTCGACAAAAATTCCTTGAAAACGATGATGGATTCTGGTAATTTGTAATGCAGCAGGGCGACAGAGTGTGGAATGTCACGAAAACCGCCTTGCAAGTTTATGAGAGAGGAACGAGAGAGCAATGGAAAACAACCCCAAGATCCTGCTGGCCGACAGCAGCGAAGAATTTCGATTGCTGCTGCGCCGCACACTGGAAGAGACAGGCGAATTCCAGGTCGTGGGCGAGACCGGTGACGGCGAAGAGGCATGGGCGTTGATCCAGCAGACGAGGCCCGACGTGGTGGTCATGGATGTGATCCTGCCGGGTCTGGATGGTATCAGTCTGCTGCAAAGGATGCCTAAGACGGTGAAAACCATCGTTCTGTCCGCATTTTGCAGCCAGAACATGGTACAGGAGGTCATGCAGCTGGGCGCGTGGTACTTTATCCCCAAGCCTGCCCATGTGGAATCCCTGCTGGAACGGATCCGTGAAGCCGTCGTGCCGGAGGAGACCACCGTAGTACGACCCTCCCTGGAGGCGGAGGTCACGGCCATTATCCATGAGGTAGGCATCCCCGCCCACATCAAAGGCTATCAGTATGTCAGAGAGGCCATTATTCTGACGGTGCAGGACATGGAGATGATCAACGCGGTCACCAAGATGCTGTATCCGGAGGTGGCACGACGGTTCCACACCACTCCGTCCCGCGTGGAGCGTGCCATCCGTCACGCCATTGAGGTGGCGTGGGATCGGGGCGACCTGGAGACGCTGCAGAGCTATTTCGGCTATACCGTCAACAGCGCCAAGGGAAAGCCCACCAATTCGGAATTTATCGCCATGATCTCTGACCGTATTCGTCTGCGGAAAAAGAGCGATGAGCCGATGCACGGCGCGTGATCTGAAAAAATAGTCAAAACCTCCGGCTATGCCGGAGGTTTTGGTTTTATCGCATAATGGGGGTCAGCCGCCAGTCGCTGCCGGGGTGGGACTGGGTCAGATCGTCGTAGGTCAGGGTGTAGAGGTCGGTATACGCCGCCTCGCGGCGGAACAGCTCCGCCGCGGCGCTGCCCAGGGCCGCCACGTCCGCCGCCTTGGTCAGCACCGGCTGTTCCGCCCTCCGCATCTGCCGCAGCAGAGCGCGGCCCGTCTCGTTGGCCGCCAGCACCCGGGCGTAGGGCACGGTCTCCGGCGCTTTGGGGAGCTCCAGCCATGCCGCAAGCACCAGCCGCCGCAGCCGGGCCGCCGGATAGCGCTTGGTCTTCACCGCCGCCAGCAGCTCCTCCACCGTGGCGCAGCGGCGCACCGCGTCGTATACCCGGTGGTACAGACCCTCGCCGCCGCCGTCATAGGCGGCGAATTCCTCCTCCCTCATCTGCCGCAGACGGGCCAGAATGGCCCGTTCCACATTCCGGACGTCCGTCACACGCCCCGCCGCCAGCTCACGGCGCAGCACCGCCGCCGCGGCCTCCGGCAGATAGGGGAGGGCCCGGTCAAAGATGTCCTGCTGCACCAACTGCCGGATGTGGGAGGCGGAGGCATAGCCCGCCTCCGCGTTGCCGTCGTGGGCGGCGCCGACGCGGGGGATGACGATAGGGGAGAGGGGGGCGTTTTGCTGGCGGCAGGCCTTCAGGTATTCCACCGCCAGGGTGTCGTTGGGCTGGCGCAGCACCGCCGCACTGCCGCCCAGACGGGCCTCCGCGGCCTTCTGGCGGGCAGCGGCATAGGTAACGCCCTCCGCCAGCGCCGCGCGGATATCCGCCTGGAGATCGGGGGAGAGGAGTGTGTCCGCCGTCGCTTGCAGCGCTGCGGCGTCGCCGCACTCGCTGCCGAAGCCGATGTGGGTGCAGTCCGCCATAGCCAGCAGCGTCACGCCGCCACGGGCGAAGGTCTCCGCCGTGGCCATGGCCCACGGGGTGGGCAGCTCCAGCACCAGATCCGCGCCGCAGGCCACGGCCATCTCTGCGCGGGAGAGCTTGTTCACCAGCGCGGGCTCGCCCCGCTGGACGAAGTTGCCGCTCATGGCGCAGACCACGGCGTCCGCGCCCTGCTGCCGCAGCCGCGCCATCAGATAGGCATGGCCGCTGTGAAGCGGATTGAATTCACAGATGATCCCCGCAACGGTCATAGATGGGGCTCCTTTCTCGTTTTCTCCCATTTTACCCTACCCGTGCCGTAAATGCAACTTGACATTTGCCCCGTGCCATATTTACAATAGGAGCAACACAATGAAACGAGGTCTGTACCTATGCATATCGCCCTTTTTTACGCCATGCCGTCGGAGATCGACAGCCTCATCCACGGGGCCGCCCCCATGGAGACGGTGCACGGTGTGTCCTTTTACCGCATCCGGCCCAATGTCATCGCCTGCTGCGGCGGCGTGGGCAAGGTGAACGCCGCCATGGCCGCCGCGCTGCTGATCGAGCGCTACCATCCCGAACTGATTCTCAACGCCGGTGTGGCAGGCTGCTTCGAGGAGGTGCCCATCGGCACGCTGGTGCTGGCGGAGAAATTCGTCCAGCACGATGTGGACACCACCGGCGTGGGCGACCCCATCGGGCTGGTGTCCACCGTCAACCGTGTGGACTTCCCCACCGCCGATTTTGAAAAGGCCAAGGCCGCCATGGACAAGACCGGCTATCCCTACCGCACCGGCACCGTGGCCACCGGCGACTGGTTCGGCATCCCCGGCGACCGGGCCGACTGGGTGCGGGACACCTTCCACCCCCTGCTGTGCGAGATGGAGGGCGGCGCTGTGGCCCAGGTGTGCTGTCGCTGCGGCGTGCCCTTTATGGCGCTGAAATCCGTGTCCGACTGCCTGACCAGCAAGCACGACTACAACTTTAATTTCCCCACCGCCATGCGGGACCTGAACGCCGCCGTCATGGCCTTTGTGGACCATCTGGAGGACTGAACCATGGAACGTATCGCAAGCTTTACCGTGAACCACGACGTGCTGGTGCCGGGACTGTATCTCAGCCGCCGGGACGGCAGCGTCACCACCTTTGATCTGCGCTTCAAGAAGCCCAACACCGGCGACCTGCTGACCAACGCCCAGATGCACTCGGTGGAGCACATCATCGCCACCGCCCTGCGCAACAGTGAGCAGAAGGACGCCGTCATCTACTTCGGCCCCATGGGCTGCCAGACGGGCTTTTACTTCCTATTCGACAGCGCGCAGCTCACCGACGCGCAGGCCATCGACCTGCTGCGGCAGGTATTCGCTCAGGGCGCGGCGTGGGAAGGCCCCGTGCCCGGCAAGTCCTCCCGGGAGTGCGGGAATTATGTCAACCTGGACGTGGCTCTGGCCCGTGAGTGCTGCGCGTTTTATGCCGGTGTGATCGACGGCTGGACGGCGGAAAAGCTGGTCTATCCGGAGTAAGGGAAAACGGGGCGTTTTTCCGGAAAATTTGCCGGAAAAAACGGGGAATTTCTGTTGACAAAGGGATTTTCCGCTGTTATACTAGTAAGGCCGCTTTGAATGGGTCAAAAGTTTTGGCTTAAGCCAGACGCCCCCGACAGCGAGTCCGTAATAAAGGAAAGGCAGGTGCAACAAGTAATGCAGGCTATTATCGTGACCGGTGGTAAGCAGTACGCCGTCTCTGAGGGCGACACTCTGTTTATCGAAAAGCTGGACGCCGAGGCTGGCGCTTCCGTGGTGTTTGACCAGGTGCTGGCGATCGTGGACGGCGAGAACACCAAGTTCGGCACTCCCGTGGTGGAGGGCGCGAAGGTGGACGCCACCATCGTGAAGAACGGCAAGGGCAAGAAGATCCGTATCTTCAAGTACACCCCCAAGAAGGGTTACCGCAAACGTCAGGGCCATCGTCAGCCCTACACCAAGGTTGAGATCGGCAAGATCAGCTTCTAAGGTGACAGCATGACGAGCGTCATTTTCCACACCGTGGAAGACCGCATCATCGGATTTGATGCACAGGGACACAGCGGATACGGCGAAGAGGGCGAGGATATCGTCTGCGCCGCCGTGACCAGCGCCGTAAGGCTGGTGGAAGCCACCGTCAACGACGTGATGGGGCTGTGTGCCTCCGTGAAGGTCAACCAGGAGACCGCCGCCATCTCGCTCCGTTTGCCCGGAGGACTGGCGCCCACTGCGGAATCCACCTGTCAGAATCTCATGACGGGACTGATGGTCTATCTGGCCCAGCTTCACGACGAATATCCGGAACACATCGAGGTGATGGAGGCGTAGGCTTCCGCCCTTCGTATCTTTTAGAAAGGATGGTACTGCGAAATGTTGCACATTGGTCTGCAGTTCTTCGCCCATAAAAAAGGTATGGGCTCCACCAAGAACGGCCGCGACTCCGAGTCCAAGCGCCTTGGCCCCAAGCGCGCTGACGGTCAGTTCGTTCTGGCTGGCAACATCCTTGTTCGCCAGCGCGGCACCCACATTCACCCCGGCACCAACGTGGGCAAGGGTACCGATGACACCCTGTTCGCCAAGGCTGACGGTGTTGTCCGCTTTGAGCGTCTGGGCAAGGATCGTAAGCAGGTTTCTGTTTACCCCGCCGAGTAATTTTGTCTTGATCAAAAAGCACGCCTGCCGCACGGCAGGCGTGCTTTTTGGGTATTTCGCTCTCCGGAGAGCGAAACCTCCCCTTACCCTTGACGTACTCACAAATTTCCGCTAAAATAGGATACACTAGGTGTAAAAGGCACATTTTTCAGATAGAACGAGGTAACACAATGGCAAACGGATTTATCGACAAGGCACGCATCACCTGCCGCGCCGGCAACGGCGGCAACGGTGCGGTGGCCTTCCATCGGGAGAAATACATTGCCGCCGGCGGCCCGGATGGCGGCGACGGCGGCGACGGCGGCTCCATCATCCTGAAGGTGGACGACAACATGTCCACCCTGATGGACTTCCGCTACAAGCGCAAATATGTGGCGTCCAATGGCGTGGACGGCCAGGGCGGCCGCAAGTCCGGCAAGGACGGCCAGAGCCTGACCATCCGCGTGCCCCGTGGCACGCTGGTGCGGGACGCCGAGACAGGCGAGATCATCAAGGACATGTCCGACGACCAGCCCTATGTGCTGTGCAAGGGCGGCCGGGGCGGCTGGGGCAACCAGCACTTCGCCACCCCCACCCGCCAGGTGCCCCGCTTCGCCAAGGCGGGCCTGCCCGGCGAGAGCCACGATGTGGTGCTGGAGCTGAAGCTGCTGGCGGACGTGGGTCTGGTGGGCTTCCCCAACGTGGGCAAATCCACGCTGCTGAGCGTGGTGACCAAGGCCCACCCCAAGATCGCCAACTACCACTTCACCACCCTGTACCCCAATCTGGGCGTGGTGTATGTGGACGAGGGCGTCAGCTTCGTCATGGCCGACATCCCCGGCATCATCGAGGGCGCCAGCGAGGGTGCGGGCCTGGGCCACGACTTCCTGCGGCACATCGACCGCTGCCGCCTGCTGGTGCATCTGGTGGATGTCTCCGGCAGCGAGGGCCGGGACCCCATCGCGGATTTCGACGCCATCAACGCCGAGCTGAAGGAGTACAGCCCCGAGCTGGCCACCCGTCCCCAGATCGCCGTGGCCAACAAGACCGACCTTCTCATGGACGAGGCGCAGCTTGACGCCTTCCGCGCCCATGTGGAGGAGCTGGGCTACGAGTTCTTCGCCATGTCCGCCGCCACCCACCAGGGCACCCGTGAGCTGGTGCGGCACATCGCCCAGCGGCTCAGTGAGCTGCCGCCGGTGACGGTGTACGAGCCGGAGTATGTGCCCCGCCCGCCCCAGATCGACACCTCCGAGCCCCTGGAGATCCACCGGGAGGACGACACCTGGCTGGTGGAGGGCCCGTGGCTGCAAAGGCTCATGGCCAACATCAACTTCTCCGACTACGAAAGCCGGATGTATTTCGACAAAATGCTGCGCCAGAGCGGTCTGTTCGACCGGCTGGAGCAGATGGGCATCCAGGACGGCCACATCGTCAGCATGTACGACCTGGAATTTGAGTACCAGCGCTGAAACCGCATAAAGGACACCTCCGCCGCGCACACTAGCGGCGGAGGGGTTTTTTTATGAAGTATGCCATCGATCTGACCGATCTGCTCAACAACGATCCCCAGGCGTATACCTATTTCTACGCCCTGCCCGCACAGACCCAAACCGATTTGCGCAAGCGGGATATCCGCAGCATGGAGGAGCTGAAGGCAGCTACGGCGGAGCTGGCCTTCAACGACCGTCCGGAGGTGTTCTGAAGAAACGGCGCCGCGCCGGATGCCGACAGCGTTTCGCAGGGCGGGACATGGCTGCCCCGCCCTGCACTTTTTACTTCACCACGATCTGGTTGCTGGCGGAGCCGAAGAGCTCCTGCCAGGCGGCGTCCACCTTGGCGGCCTCGTCCTGGGCCAGCTTGGCCTCGTCGGCGGTGTTATCGTCCGGGAGCTGCCCCAGGATCAGCAGCGCCACATAGTTGCCGTTGACAAACAGACGGGCCTGCTGCACCATGGGCAGATTCATGCTGTACATCTTGCTGTAATCCAGCACCTGGTCGTAGCTGGTCTGCAGCGCCGCGGCGGCATCCTGGGCGTAGCCGTCCTTCACCTTCAGCACCACGGCGGTGCTGGCGTCCAGGGCGCTGTTCTCGCTGCTCTCGGCGGCCCAACTGTCGATCTGGCTCAGATCCAGACCGTAGTAGTTGGTCATGCGGTCCTCATCCTCGGCCAGGTCGCAGCCGTAGCTGTCGCCCAGCTTTTCCTTCAGGGTGTCCAGCACCTGCTGGGCCGTCATGTCGGCGGCGGGCGCGGGATCGTTCTTGTTGTTGTCCTGCTTGCCGCCGCAGGCGGCCAGGGACAGCACCATCATCAGCGCGGTCACTTTTTTCGTCATGTTCATGGTTCAAAACCTGTCTTTCAGTTTGTTTACGCCCTGTTAGACGGAGGCGGCGAAAGAAAGATTCCCGGCTTTCCAAAAAATTTTTCGCTTTTCAAACGGCGGGAGATGTGCTATACTATCCTCGAACAAAAGAGCGAGGGAGGGACGGACGTGGCTGACCGTGTGATCTTACATTGCGATCTGAACTGCTTTTTCGCGTCGGTGGAGCTTTTAAGCTATCCGGCACTGCGTGACGTGCCGGTGGCGGTGTGCGGCGACCCGGAGTCCCGCCACGGCATCGTGCTGGCCAAGAACGAGGCCGCCAAGCGCCTGGGCGTGAAAACGGCTGAGACCATCTGGCTGGCCAAGCGGAAGGCACCCAACCTCATCACCCTGCCGCCCCATCACGGGCTGTATCAGGAGTACAGCCGGAAGGTCAACGCCATCTACGGCCAGTATACCGACCTGGTGGAGCCCTTCGGCATCGACGAGAGCTGGCTGGACATCACCGGCAGCATGCACCTGTTCGGCGGCGACGGCAAGGCCATCGCCGACCAGCTGCGCGACCGGCTGCGGCAGGAGCTGGGGCTGACCATCTCGGTGGGCGTCAGCTTCAACAAGATCTTCGCCAAGCTGGGCAGCGACTACAAAAAGCCCGACGCCACCACCGTCATCAGCCGGGACAACTGGCAGGACATCGTGTGGCCCCTGCCGGTGGGCGACCTGCTGGGGGTGGGCCGCTCCGCCCAGAAGCTGCTGGGACAGTACGGGGTGGAAACCATCGGCCAACTGGCGGCCTTCCCACGGGAGACGCTGGAGACCCTGATGGGCAAGCACGGGGCCCAGCTCCACGACTATGCCAACGGCCTGGAGAACAGTCCCGTCCGGCCCCAGCATGAGACTGAGCCAGTGAAATCCGTGGGCAACGGCACCACCTATCCCGCCAATCTGACCCGATGGGAGCAGGTGCGGGGCGGGCTGTCGGCGTTGGCCGACAGCGTGGCGCTGCGGCTGCGGCGGCATAATATGTATTGCGGCGGCGTGGCGCTGACCATCCGGTACGCCGATTTCCGCCAGTTCAGCCGCCAGACCCGGCTGGAGAGCCCCACCCATCTGCAGAAGGACATCTATCGCGCGGTGCTGACCCTGGCCCAGCAATCGTGGCATGCGCCGGAGCCCATCCGGGCCCTGACGGTCACGGCGCTGTATCTGACGCCGGACGGCGAGAGCTATCAGCAGCTTGACCTGCTGGCGGGGGAGAGTGCCAAACGGGACGAGAAGCAGGAGCGGCTGGAGCAGGCCATGGACGCCATCCGCGGCAAGTTCGGCAAGGACGCCATCACCTTCGGCAATACCGGCAAATTCAGCGGCTGGGACGACTGAATGACAGCCAAGGTCAAATTGTAAATTTTCCTTGATGATCCGGCGGCGGCATTGCAAAACGGGACAAAGCGTGCTAAGATAGTAAAACTGCCTATTCGACAAAATTTACCGTATTCGTCCCGGCCGCGGGACGATCAAGGAGACTTTATGGATCACGAGAATCAAATCCCCCAGGAGAAGGAGGCTGTTCCCAAGCGCAGTCTCTGGCCCCTGTTTTTCCTGCCCATGGCGCTGCTGTACCATGAGATGCTGCTGCACATTTTTGACCGCACCATCCTGTTCTGGGACATGCCGCTGGTGTATATCCTGCTGTTTTCCGCCGCCATCGGCTTTCTGCTGTCGGCGCTGGTGGATCTGCTGCCCCGGAAGGCCGCCCATGTGATCACCTACGTCCTGTGTATCTTCTGGACGGTGCTGACGTGCATCGAATACTGCTGCAAGAGCTATTTCAAGACCTATTGGGGTCTGAGCTTCATCACCCAGATGACTGGCAACGTGGTAGGCAATTTCTTCACCACCATGGTGGAGATCATCCTCGGCCGCATCGTGTTCATCCTGCTGGCCTTCGTGCCACTGATCGCGCTGATCATCTTCCGCCGCCATCTGCTGCCGGGCAAGGCTCTCCGCGGCCGGACACGGCTCATCGCCCTGGCGGTGTTCCTGGTGTGCCAGGCCGCAGGCTCCGCCCTGTGCTATACCGGCGATGACCGGGCGGACTATACCTATAACTACGTCGCCGACTACGCCGTGCCCCGGTTCGGCCTGGCGGCTACCATCCGCCTGGAGGCACAGTATGCCCTGGTGGGCCTGCCGGATGCCCCGGTGATCGAAGTGGCGGAGCCGGAACCCGATCCGGAGCCGGTGGTGTACGACTATAACAAGATGGAGCTGGATTTCACCGCCACGTCCGACCTGGTGGGCGGCTCCACGCTGGAGAACATGCACAAGTACTTCAGCAGCAAGACCGCCAGCCAGAAGAACGAGTATACCGGCATGTTCGCAGGGAAGAACCTGATTCAGATCACCGCCGAGGCGTTCTCTCCCTATGTCATCAGCAGGGAGCTGACGCCCACCCTGTATAAGCTGACCCACGAGGGCTTTGTGTTTACCAACTACTACCAGCCCGGCTGGGGCCAGTCCACCACCGGCGGTGAATTTGCCCACATGACCGGCATCATCCCCACCTGGGTCAACGGCAACCTCAGCTTCTACGCCAGCCATCAGGACTATATGCCCTTCGCCCTGGGCAACCAGTTCCGGGCGCTGGGGTATACCACCGTGGCCTACCACAACAACTCCTACACCTACTACAACCGCCATCTCACCCATCCCAACCTGGGCTATGACTACTATGGCCAGGGCAACGGCCTGAACATCACCGGCCCCGGCTGGCCCTACTCCGACCTGGAGATGATGGAGCTGACCGCCCCGGCGTATATCGAGGATTACGTCCAGAACGGCAAGCCCTTCCACGCCTACTACATGTCCGTCAGCGGCCATGCCAACTGGGGCTGGGGCAACGCCATGTCCGCCAAGAACCGCGAGGCTGCCGTGGCGGCCTATCCCGACGCCTCCCAGCCGGTGCAGGGCTATATCGCCGCCAATCTGGAGCTGGAATACGCCCTGACTTATCTGCTGGAGCAGCTGGAGGCCGCCGGGATCGCCGACGACACCGTCATCTGCCTGACCGCCGACCACTATCCCTACGCCCTGGTCACCGACAGCGGAGACTACTATCAGGAGCTCAGCGGCAGGCAGGACAGCGAGCTGGACATCTCCCGCTATAAGAACACCTGGCTGCTGTGGAGCGGCAGCATGGAGGAGAGCGTCACCGTCAAGACTCCCTGCTCCGCCATTGACATCCTGCCCACCGTCAGCAATCTCTTCGGCCTGGAGTTCGACTCCCGGCTCATGTCGGGCCACGACGTGTTTGCCGAGAACTATAACGCCGCCCAGGCCAGTACCTGCATGCCGCTGGTGATCCTGCCCACCAACCGGGGGTATAGCTGGATCACCGCCGCCGGCACCTATGACGCCAAGACCCGTACCTTCACGCCCAACTACGGCATCACCGTGGCGGACGACTATGTAGACACGGTGTCGGCGCTGGTGGACGCCAAGTACTCCTATGCCCGGCAGCTGATCCAGTATGACTATGCCGGTGTGGTGTTGCACCATCCCCAGGCCACTCATGTGATGGCCGCGCCCCCCAAGCCTCCTGCCGCCAGCACGGAGGAGCCGGTGGAATAGCATATGATCAAAAGGCAGCTCCTATTGGGAGCTGCCTTTTTGATGCGGTTTTGTATAAATGAGACAAGATATAACAATTTGTATAGCGTCTACTGCCCCTTTGCCACCTTTTCCTCTGTCTCCTTGCGGACGGCCTCCCGCAGGGCGGTCAGGTAGGGGGAGAAGGCCACGTTGTCGTTGGCGTAGGTCATGTTCAGCTCGTACTCCAGGGGCAGCCAGGTGTCCAGCGGCGACTCGTTGTGGGAGATCACCGCCTCCAGCTTGTCCAGGGCCTTATAGACCCTGGCCTCCGGCGTTTCCAGGGCGTCCATCTCGGCGTACAGCGCCGCCATGTCCTCCCGGTAGGGCTGGGGCAGGGAAGCCACCCACCGGGCCAGCAGGCCGTCCTCCTTGGCGGTGTCGGCGGCGGTCTTCTCGAAGGAGGGGATGTCGCCGGTGAAGCACTCGCCCAGGTCGTGGATCAGGCACATCCGCATCACCTTGTCCATATCCAGCGCCGGGAATTCATCCCGCATGAGATAGGCCATCAGCGTGACGCGCCAGCTATGCTCCGCTACGCTCTCGTGGCGGCCCTGGCTGGTATAGCAGTGGCGGGTGGTGTCCTTCAGGCGTTCCGCCGTGTGCAGAACGGCCAGCAGATCGGTGGGATTCATAGAAAATTGCCTCCTGAATTCAGAAATAAAGGCCGTTTACCGGGTGGTAAACGGCCTTTTGTGCACGCTTTAGAAATTGTCCTTCTGGAAGATCTTCAGAATATCGTTGAAGGACTTGTCCATGTCGTCGTCGGCCTTTTCGCCGTCAGCGGGCAGGGGATCCAGCTTTAGCTTGTCCGGCTGGGACACCTGTGGGGCGGCGCTCTCCTGGGGCTTGTCCGGCTGGGTCTCGGCAAAGCCGGTGGCGATGACGGTGACGCGGATCTCGTCGTCCAGCGACTCGTCGAAGGTGGCGCCGAAGATGGTCAGCGCGTCGGGATGCACCGCCTGCTGCACCAGGGTGGCGGCCTGCTCCACCTCCTCCAGGCCGATGTCGGTGGAGCCGGTGATGTTGATCAGCACGCCGCGGGCACCGTCGATAGAGGTCTCCAGCAGGGGGCTGGAGATGGCCATGCGGGCGGCCTCCTCGGCCTTGCCCTTGCCGGCGGCCCGGCCCACGCCCATGTGGGCCATACCGGCGTCCTTCATGATGGCGGTCACGTCGGCGAAGTCCAGATTGATGAAGCCGGTGTCCCGGATCAGGTCAGAGATGGACTGCACCGCCTGGCGCAGCACATCGTCGGCGATCTCGAAGGCGTTGGCAAAGGTGATCTTCTGGTCGGTGGCGTACTTCAGCCGCTCGTTGGGGATAATGACCAGAGAGTCGACCTTCTCCTTCAGCTCGGCAATACCGGCCTCGGCCTGCTGGGCACGGCGGCGGCCTTCAAACCCGAAGGGCTTGGTGACCACGCCCACGGTCAGCACGCCCAGCTCACGGGCGATCTCGGCCACCACAGGGGCCGCGCCGGTGCCGGTGCCGCCGCCCATACCGGCGGTGACGAACACCATGTCCGTCTCCTCCAGGGCCTTGCTGATCTGGTTGCGGCTCTCCTCGGCGGCCTTGCGGCCGATCTCGGGGTTGGAGCCCGCGCCCTTGCCGCCGGTCAGCTTTTCGCCGATCTGCAGCTTATAGTTGGCGCTGGAGGCGTTCAGCGCCTGCTTATCGGTATTCACCGCGATGAAATCCACGCCCTGGGCGCCGCTGTGCACCATGCGGTTGACCACATTGTTGCCGCCGCCGCCTACGCCGACGACCTTGATATTGACAACGTTTTCCACGCCTGTTTCCAGTCCAAAAGCCATGTTCGTTCCCTCCGGCAGAAATGGTATAAAAACGACAAATCGTCCAAATTTGAATACTATATCTTGTATTATATTGCGGAAAAGGCCGCAGGTCAAGTGCAATCGGACTTTTTTCAAAAAAAGTTCATCGCTGCTGACAAAAAGTGCGGCGCGCCGGGGGATCAGCCGGGGATAAAGCTGGCTTTGCCCTCCTGGGTCATGTCGATGGCGCCCTTTTCGTTGATCTCCAGCCGCTCCACCACCGCCAGCAGATAGTCCAGCTTATAGTCGAAGTCGGCGTCCCAGCGGAAGGTCACGTCGAACCGGTCCAGATACCGCATCACCACCGAGGCGCTGTCGCTCAGGTCGATGGTCTGCACGTCGGAGAGCATGCTCTTGTCCCGCAGCAGGCCTAGCAGCGTCAGCAGAAGCTGGGCGGCGGGCTGCTCCTCCTCCGGCACCTGGATGGCGGTGCCCACCTGGGGCTCCAGCAGGCTCAGCCCCTTCACCAGGGCGTACTGCTTGCCGTCGCCGGTCTTCTCATCCACGATCTTGCCGTCGCCGGACAGCAGCCACAGCTTTCCGTCCTGAGACACGGCGGCGGGGGCGGTACACTCCGTCACCGTCACCACCAGCGTGCTGGGAAGCTGACGGCTGATGCGCACTGTCTCCACATAGGGCAGGGCGGCGGTGATCTGCTCCGACGCCTTGTATTTGTTCAGGAAGAACATGTTGTCCCCCACCTGGATGCCGCCCGCCTCGGCGATCTGCTGGGGCGTATAGCGGCTGTTGCCGGTGACGGTGACGGTCTCCACCTTGAAGAACAGGGCCAGCGCCACGGCGATGGCGCCGCAGATGGCCGCAAAGACCAAGATCTTATACAAAAACGAGAAGCGTCCCTGACGCCGTTTGCGGTTATAGCGGTTCCGTCTGGCCATAGTGTATCCTTTCTATATCTCTGATCCCTCCGCGGCGGTGATGTCCGCGCCGAGAGACCGCAGGTCTCCCGCCAGATCCTCGTACCCCCGCTGGATGTGGTGAATGTCGTGTAGTTGTGTGGTGCCACGGGCCTGCAGCGCGGCGATGGCCAGGGCGGCCCCGCCCCGCAGATCGGTGGCGTGTACGGCGGCGCCATGCAGCTCCGGCACGCCGTAGACCACGGCCACCCGGCCCTCCAGCCGGACGTCCGCCCCAAGGCGGGCCAGCTCCGGCACATGGCGGTAGCGGCTGTCGAACATGTTCTCCACGAACATGGACGCCCCCTCCGACCGCAGCAGCGCCGCCATCAGCAGCGCCTGGGCGTCGGTGGGGAAGCCGGGATAGGGTGAGGTGCGCACCGGCGGAACGGCCCGCAGGTGCTCGCCGCTCTCCAGGGTGATGGCGTCGGCCTCGCATTGCAGGGCGCAGCCCGCCTGCCGCAGCGCCGTGGTGACGGTGGCAAGATGGCGGTAGTCCACGCCGGACACGGTGATCCGTCCTCCGGCGGCGGCCGCCGCGCACAGGTATGTAGCCGCCGCGATCCGG
>USAT01000036.1 GCA_900552725.1 uncultured Eubacteriales bacterium
CTACACACGCCCCACCGATACCCGCCGTACCCCCGCACCCACCCCTTTGGGGGTGGTTCCAAGGAGGGGGCCGCGGCCCCCTCATGGTCGTTTGGGATGGGGTTTTCAGGGGAAGGGGAGTACGAAATCCCCTTCCCCTGAATGGCGTTTTTGCCTACTTTTGCCGCCACGGGCAAAAGTGGGTCGCGCCCGAGGGCGCGAAACCCTCTTACTCACCTCCCAAAAAACTGCCCCTCACCTCCAAAAAACGCCAAAAAAGTGCTTGCCATATGGCGCAAAATAGGGTACAATGTACCCGTGTATGGAAAGCACGTTCGGCTGAATCTCATAAAGGCGCGTCATACCCCCCGGGGAACGCCGCTTCGGCGTACTTGACGTACCAAATCAAAACGAGAGAGGGAGTGCAAATGAGGAGAGTTTTATCATTATTACTCACTGTTGCCATGATGCTGTCGTTGGTCGTCGTGGCAGGCGCGGCAGAGAGCGGCAAGGTCGACCTGGTCATCACGCCGAAGGCAACCAACACCGCGAATGTGGTTCAGTTTGATGTCAAGCTGGTGCCCCAGAACGTGACGGAGATCGGCGCGTTCCAGTTCACCCTGACTGCCCAGAACTGCACCATTGACCGCGTGGTCTATCTGAACAATGGCGAAGATGGCACGCAGGGCGGCGGTCTCCAGTTCTACAAGGAGAAGGTAGGTGCCGAGGACTTTGTAAACGGCTATTTTGAGAAGTTTGGCGGCGAGATCACCTCGAACAAGACCGTCTATAAGTTCCTGGCAGCCGGAACGGCCAAGAATGAGTACACCTACGGCGGTGTGACGTATCCCGCTCATATCTGGAGGAACCCCACCGAGACCCTGATCCTGACCCTGCAGGTCACCATGAACGACGGCGCGAAGAATTGCAGCCTGGCCGTGGATACGACCGCCGGCAGCAGCGGCCGCTTCACCGTGGGCCAGTCCGTGGATGTCGGCAACGGTAAGTACGAAGTCAAAGACGCCTGCACCGGTGTTGCCACCAGCGAAAAGTATGGCGCAGATGACGTACTGCTGGGCGATGTCAACGGCGACGGCGAAGTTGACAACATTGATGCGGCACTGATTTACGCTTACTTCAATGATAAGTGTTCCTTTACTGAAGAGCAGTTATCAGCGGGTGATGTAAACGGCGATGAGGTAGTTGACAACATTGACGCAGCGTTGATTTATGCGTATTTCAACGAAGTGATATCGAAGTTCCCTGCAGAAGCATAAAAAGGAGGAATTACATTTGAAACGGGTACTTTCTGTAATCTTAGCATTGAGCCTTGTGCTCTCTCTGTGTTCTGTTGCATTTGCTGCGACGTTGTCTCCGGACACCAACACAAAGACAGTAAAAGCAGGAGAAGAAGTTACGGTTACTCTGAAGCTGGATGAGAAAATCGAGAAGATCGTAACGATTGCTTACAAGCTGTATTTCAATCCCGATTTGTTTGAACTGGAAAGTAGCACTGGTTGGACTGTAAGTGATGCAGCGAAAACGGATAAAACTGGTTCTTACTATAAGATCAGCACAATGGATCCGACCTCTCAGGGGTTGACCTATAATGCAGGTGTGGTTTGTACACTTGTTTTTAAGGCTAAGGCTGATGTGACGGGTACTCAAAACGGAAGTTTTAGTGTTGCGTTTATGAATGGTATGGACAGTTCCTTGGCCGCAATTAAGCATGATGCTGGTGCACCCATCTCTGTCACCGTCGAGGGTGCCCATGTCCATAGCTGGACTAAGGCTAAGGATGCCAAGGCTGCTACCTGCAAGGAAGCCGGCAACATCGAGTACTACACCTGCTCCTGCGGCAAGTATGCCAAGCTGGAGAACGGCAAGTATGTTGAGATCGCCTTGGCTGACACCGTGATCCCCAAGACCAACAAGCATACCCTGAAACCTGTGGACGCTGTGGTTTCCACCACCTGCGGTAGTGATGACGTTGCCGCGCACTACGAGTGCACCGTCTGCGGCAAGCTGTTCAGCGACGCTGCTGGCAAGAACGAGACCACGATTGACAAACTGACCACCAAGAAGGCTCACACCCTGGTGAAGGTGGATGCTGTCGCTGCTACCTGCACCACGAACGGCACCAAGGAACACTACAAGTGCACGAACGAGAGCTGCGGCAGACTGTTCACCGACGCTGCCGGTAAGAACGAGACCACCGCTGATAAGCTGGTGATCCCCGCCGCTCACAAGCTGGTCAAGACCGATGCCAAGGCTGCCACCTGCACCACCCCCGGCAACAAGGAATACTGGACTTGCGATGTGTGCAAGAAGGTGTTCAGCGACGCTGCTGGCAAGAACAAGATCGCTCTGGCTGATACTACCATTGCCGCTCTGGGCCATAAGCTGACCAAGACCGATAAGGTCGATTCCACCTGCACCGCTACCGGTCACGAGGCTTATTGGACTTGCTCCCGCTGCAAGGGCATCTTCGCTGACGAGCAGGGTGCCACTGCTACCACCCTCGACAATCTGACCATCGCGAAGAAGGCTCACACCTCCGGCGACTATGTCACCAACGCCACCGAGCACTTCAAGACCTGCTCCGTCTGCGGTACTGAGATCGAAAAGTCCCGTGAAAAGCATACCTTCGTCAAGGACGATACCACCGGTGTTGAGACCTGCAAGTGCGGCTACGCCATCGGCGGTAAGGTCGACGAGAATCACCAGCATGCCGCTGGCAACGACTGGTTCCGCGACGAGAACAACCACTGGCACAAGTGCACTGACCCCAAGTGCACCGCCCATGTGGGCGAGGCTAAGCATGACTTCAAGACCGTGAGCACCACCAAGGACGGCAACAAGACCACCACCGTCGAGAAGTGCGAGACCTGCGGGTATGTAAAGACCACCACCGTGGACAACACCCCCGTCACCCCCGTCAATCCCAGCAAGCCTGGTCGTCCCTCCGGCACCAAGACCGTCCAGTCCGGTAAGACCTTCGACGCTGGCGTCGGTGTGTATGTTGGCCTGTCCATCCTGTCCCTGACCGGCTCCGCCGTTGTCATCGGCAAGAAGCGCAAGACCCGCTGAATTTAATAAAAAATGACCGTCGCAAGACGGTCATTTTTTTGCCCATCAACAGGCAATTTTTTCCAGCGTCAACATGACGTAAAAAACCCGCCCCAAATCGGGCAGACTACCCCGCACCGGGGTTGACAACCGTCATGCCCGCCAGTATAATAAAATACTTGGAACAACCTACCCACAGAAAGGAAAAGTAAGGAAAAACCATGAGAAACATTACCTGCAGCATCGCCGACACCCGCAAGCGCGTGTTCGCCGAGGTGGCAAAAATGGCCTATGACGAGGATTACTCCCGTATGGAGAAGCTCCCCTATGAGATCATGCCCGGGGAAAAGGCCACCGTCCGGGAATCCATCTTCCTGGAGCGCGCCATCGTCGGCGAGCGCATTCGCCTGGCCATGGGCCTGCCCCTGCGCTCCGTGTCCGAGCACAGCCTGCTCAGCGACGGTGTGGAGGAGAGCGCCATCGCGGAGAAATACTACGATCCCCCCCTGATCAACATCATCAAATACGCCTGCAACGCCTGCCCGCCCACCCATTACGAGGTCACCAATATGTGCCAGGGCTGCCTGGCCCATCACTGCTATCACGCCTGCCCCAAGAACGCCATTTCCTTCGTCAAGGGCAAGGCCGTCATCGACCAGGAGAAGTGCATCAAGTGCGGCCGCTGCAAGCAGAGCTGCTCCTATCAGGCCATCGTCAAGTTCGAGCGTCCCTGCACCGAGGCCTGCGGCATGAACGCCATCACCAGCGATGAGCTGGGCCGCGCCCAGATCGACCAGGATAAGTGCGTCAGCTGCGGCATGTGCCTGGTGAACTGCCCCTTCGGCGCCATCGTGGACAAGGGCCAGCTGTTCCAGCTGATCCACGCCATCAACCAGGGCCAGAAGGTGGTGGCCATCATCGCCCCGGCCTTCTGGGGCCAGTTCGGCGACAAGGTCACCGCAGGCCAGATCAAGGAGGCCATGAAGCAGCTGGGCTTCGCCGCATTGGAAGAGGTGGCCATCGGCGCTGACCTGTGCGCCATCGAGGAGGCCGAGGAGTTCGTGGAGAACGTGCCGGAGAAGCAGCCCTTCATGGCCACCTCCTGTTGTCCCGCCTGGGCCATGATGGCCAAGAAGGAGTTTCCCGGCATGGCCCCCTATATCTCCATGACCATGACCCCCATGGTGCTGACGGCCCGGCTCATGAAGCGCCGTGACCCCAACTGCCGCGTGGCCTTCATCGGCCCCTGCGCTGCCAAGAAGCTGGAGGCCAGCCGCCGCAGCGTCCGCAGCGAGGTGGACTTCGTCCTGACCTTCGAGGAGCTGCGGGGCATGTTCGAGGCCAAGAACATCGACTTCAGCCAGATCCCCGACGCGCCCTCCCACTTTGAGGCCAGCGCCCCCGGCGTAGGCTTTGCCGCCAGCGGCGGCGTGGCCAAGGCAGTGGAGGACGTGATCCACCGTGAGCGCCCCAATATGGAGGTCAAGACCGTGTATGCCGAGGGCCTGCGGGAGTGCCGCCAGATGCTGCGCGTTGCCCGCACCGGCAAGTACGACGGCTACCTGCTGGAGGGCATGGCCTGTCCCGGCGGCTGCATCGCCGGTGCCGGTACCGTCCGCCCGCCGGAGAAGTCCAAGGCGTGGCTGGAAAAGTACAAGGCCGCCGCGCCCCTCAGCAACCCCCTGGAGACGGCGTATATCAAGGATCTCTCCCTGCTGCACGAGGACAGCGAGGAATGGGAGCGGGTCAGCCACCATTAAAAGCAGAAAAGAGACGCCTATGGCGTCTCTTTTTTTGCGCAAAACGCGGAAAACCGCAGCGGTGCTTTCGTAGGGGGCGATGCCCACATCGCCCCGTGCGGCATCCAGGCAGGGTTCAGCATTTTTTTCGTAGGGGCGGACGACCCTGTCCGCCCTGGCGACGTCCCGGCAAATCTCCCATAGGGGCGATACCCCAAGGGTACTCGTTCCGCTTTGCTCCACTGCGTTCGCCCCTCCCCTACGAATATTGGTAAACGCAGTACCCCGAAGGCACCGTGCAGGGGCGGGGGTGTGCAGGCAAGCGGCGGGGTGAGGTCACCCCGCCCTACGGAGGGGCGCCGGGGACGCCGCCCCCTACGGCGGGAGCGCCGGTGGAGCGTTTCGTGGGGTGGGCTGTATGTGGTGCGCTGTGCGCTGTACGGCAGAAAAGAGACGCCGGGGGCGTCTCTTTTGCAATATACAGCACCGATCACTGGGTGTCGCCCCAGAAGGCGCGGAGGCAGTTGGCGGCGGCGAACTCCTTGGTGCCCATGCCGTAGCCGATGGCTTGGGTGGTCATGACGGGCATGTCGCCGAAGCGGGACACGAAGTGCTTCAGCAGCGCCGCGCCGGTGGGGGTACACAGCTCCGTCTGGATGGTACCGCTGTAGGCGGGGATGCCCTGCAGCAGGTACGCCGTGGCGGGGGTGGGCGCCGGCAGGATGCCGTGGGCGCACCGTACCTGGCCGCTGCCCATGCAGACCGGCGAGGCCAGGATCTGCTGCGGGGCCAGCTTATGGAGCAGCAGACACACCGCCGAGATGTCCGCCAGGGCGTCCATGGTGCCCACCTCGTGGAAGTGGATCTCCGTCACCGGCACGCCGTGGGCGTGGCTCTCCGCCTCCGCGATCATGCTGTACACCGCCAGCACGTCCTTTTTCACCGCCTCCGGCAGGTTCAGGTGATCCTCCACGATGTGCGCGATGCCGTGAAGGCCGGTGTGGTGATGGTGGCCGTGAGCATGGTCATGGTGATGCGCGTGATCGTGGTCATGGTCATGATGATGGTCGTGCATGGTCTCGGATTCCTCCACGCCGTGGATCTTCACGGACATGTGGGTGCCGCGGATGCCGCAGCGCAGGACGCTCTCGCAGCCGTAGACCACGTCGGGGATGCCGATGGCGTTCAGCTCCGCCAGGGCCTCCTCCCTGTCCGGCATCAGCTCCAGCAGCGCCGCCGTCAGCATATCGCCCGCCGCGCCCATGGCGCAGTCCAGATACAGTGTTTTCATCAGGATACCTCCGTATGACAGATAGGACTTTCGGGCGGAGTTGCCTCCGCCCGAAAGATACCGTTTAGTTGTAGCGCACGCCGTACTCCAGACGGTCGCCCAGGATGCCCTTGACCACGTCGGCATTTCCGGGAGGGCAGCCGACGACCCAGCGGAAGCCCTTGGCATCCGCCAGCTTCTTGCAGCAGATACCGATGCAGACGGTGTTGTCGGCATTGGCGTCAGCAGGCAGCATGTCCTCGGTGCAAGGACCCACGCAGACGTTCATGTTCTCCAGATAGGAGAACAGATCCTGGGCCTTCATGTCCATCAGGGCGCTGATGACGGTGTTGTGGCAGCCGGTGCAGGCATCCTTGCTGAAGATCAGGTTGAAGCTCTGGGGGATACCCTCGATCTCCACCTCGCAGGAGCGCTTGAAGCGACTGGCGACGTTCTCCACCTTCTCGCCGATGACTTCGATCTTGGAAAGATCCATCTCGCCGAAGCCGCGCTTGTAGGCGGCGTTGGTGATCATGACCTCCTTGGGCTCGTAGCCCATGATCTTGCTGGTGACGGCCTCGCAGGCCACCAGATCCTTGGAGCCGACGATCAGATCCATCTTCTTGGTCTCGCCGAAGATGGGGCCCAGGCCCTGCTGGCCATAGGTACCGTCGATGATCTCCAGGCAGGGCTTCAGGTGCAGGCACCAGTCCACGACGCCCTCGATCAGGCCCTTCTTGTGGAAGTCCTTCTTCTGAGTGTCGATCAGCAGGCCCTTCAGGTTCTTCATGCCCAGGGTGACCTCGGTCTGGTCGTGGGTCTTCATGACGGGGACGGTGATGATGGCGTCGCAGTCACGGACCAGCTCCCAGGTGTTGATCTTGTTGAACACCACGCCGTTCTCGATATCCACGGTGCAGCGGGCGTTCTCCTTCTGCTTCAGGTCGATGACGGGGATGCCCTTGTCACGCAGCTCCTGATAGCCGCACTTGGCGATGGTCAGCTCGGTGTCGGCACCGGCGGCGGAGGACTCGGCGATGACAGGCTCGCCGCCCACGGCCTTGACGGCCTCGTAGATGGCCAGGCAGACCTCCCAGCGGGTGACGCCGCCGGACAGGCGCTCGGTGGGGCAGGCCACCAGGTTGGGCTTGATGATGACCTTGTAGCCGGGCTTGATGATATCCTCCAGGCCGCCCAGATCGGCGATGACCTGATCGACGACGGTCTTGATAGAGGCATAGTCCTCACCATGGGTCTTGCGAATGGAAACAGTAGACATTGCGCTTTCTCCCTTCTTGATCACGATTACTTTGGATGTATCGCTGTTGTCGGAAAAAATAGGATAGGTTTTCGGATAGGTTTAGAATAGGTTAGAATGAATTAGTCCTTGTAGTAGTCGCACAGATACTCGGCCACGCCGTAGGTACGGATGTCATACTCGCAGTTGGCCTGGATCTCGAATTCCTGAGGAGCGGCGAACTTCACCCAATCGGTGTCCACGGGACGCTTGACCTCCACCTCACCGGCGATGAGGGTGACGATCTCACGGTCGCCCACGCCGAAGGTGTAGGTACCGGCGGTGATGATGCCCAGGGTGTGCTTCTCGCCGTCGGCGGTGAAGAAGGTGCGGCTGGTGACCTTGCCGTCCCAATAGACGTTGGCCTTGGTCATGACTTCCAGATTGCTCAGCTTTTCAGATACCATGATGTGTCTCCTTATAGTATAGAATAGATGTTACTTGTTGGCAAGCGCTGCCTTGATGATGTAGTACACGAACAGGCCCCAGTTCAGGCCCAGACAAACGATCAACCACAGAATCCACATAAATATAGCCTCCTTACTTTCTCTCGCGGGATCAAAGCAGACCCTCGGGCATTTCGGGGAACTCCTCGCCGTCGTAGTAGTTGGCGACGATCTTCTTGTTGTACCAGCGGCTCAGGAAAATGCTGGCAATGAACACCACGATCCACTGATACAGGATGGTACCGGTGGTGACGCCGGTGAAGGTCATGGCCCAGGGGGTATCGCTCCAGCCGATGGAGGAGACCATCCAGACCACCAGCACGGCCAGCACCAGCAGCGGCGCAACATAGGGGGCCAGGATATCGAAGGTCTTGTTGATCTTGATATCGGAAACGGGGTTGAGGAACTTGGTACGCATCTTCTTGGCGCCAAACTTCATGGCGGCGATGCCCAGGAACAGGGAGCCCCACATCAGGCCGAAGCCCCAAACGTTATCCTGGTTGTTCAGGATGTCGGGATTGATGGCGGAGGGCAGACCCACGATGGCCAGGAACAGGACAACGATCAGGGAGCCCTTCTTGCGGGACACGCCGCAGTCGATCAGGATGTTGACGCCGCACATGGCCATCAGCGTGGCGGAGGTGAAGGCGGCGAAGCTCAGGCACAGGAAGAAGGCGCAGCCCACGAAGCGGCCGCCCGCCATGCCTTCGAACATTTCGGTCAGGGCCATGAAGGTCAGGCCGTTGTTGCCGGAGGCGCAGATCTCGCTGGCAGCCTCGGGGGAGAGGGCGTTGGCGAAGATGATGGGCAGCACGCAGACGGTGCCCAGCATGGCAACGGTCATGTCGCCGAAGGCCTGAACGTGAGAGTTCAGCGTGATATCGCCGTCCTTGTGGGAGACCATGGCGGCGGTAATCATCATCATGGTGCCGGGCCCGATGGACCAGGCCACCTGGGTCAGAGCTTCCTTCCAGATGTTGATGTCGACCAGGCTCTTGGGATCCAGAGTGAAGGTGTACTTCAGGCCCTCGTAGGCACCCTTGCGGGTCAGGGCATAGACCACCAGGCCGATCAGCAGACCGAACAGGCAGGGCATCAGAATGGAGGACACCTTTTCCAGCGCCTCCTGCTTGGCGATGCCGAAGTAGACCAAGACCAGTGCCACCACCCAGACGCCGATGGTGGCCGGATTGGCCGTTGTGACAGAGGTGAACAGGGCTTCCTTATCCACGCCGAAGTAGCCGCCCGTCAGGGACATACCGGCATAGCGGAGGCACCAGGCCAGAACCACCAGATAGTAGGCCAGCATCAGCAGATAGGCCAGCGTGGCGAACATGCCCAGGCAGGTATATTTCTTGCCGCAGATGTCGTGGAACGCGCCGGGTGCGGAGTGACGGGTCGCGCGGCCCATGAAGTTTTCTACGTACAAAAGGGGAAGTGCCGTCAGGAACACGCAGACCGTCATAACGATGATGAAGGCCGCGCCGCCGGTGTTGGCCACCAAACGCGGGAAGCGCCACAGGTTGCCGGTGCCCACGCTGCCGCCGATCAGCACGCAGATCAGCGCGAAGCGGGATGAGTAACCAGATTTCTTCGTTTCCATGTTTTCTCCTTTTCCGTTTTTCTCTCTTTTAACTCTCTCTTAAATTCTCTCTTTGTTCTCTCTTTTCGCGGGGATAAATGCTCAGTGGATGGAGTTGGCCTTCTTCACGGCGGCGTCCACGGAGGTCATCAGCGCGCCGGTGAAGCGCTCCTGATGCAGCACCTGCAGGGCCTCGATGGTGACACCGGCGGGGGAGGTCATATCGTCCACCTTCAGTGCGGGATGGGCGCCGGTGGCGTCCAGCACCTGGGCCACGCCCAGCATGTTCTTGATGACCATGGCGCGGGACTCGGCACGGGAGAAGCCGGCGTACACACCGGCGTCGATCAGGGCCTCAACGGTCTTGTAGAACCAGATGGGGCCGGTGCAGCAGAAGGCGGTGAAGGTCTCGAACATGTTCTCGGTGACGTACATGGTCTGGCCCAGCGCGTTCAGCACGGTGGTGATGATGACCTTGTCATCGTCGTTGACGTTGGGGTTGATGCAGGCGGCGGAATAGCCGTTGCCGGACTGGATCAGGGTGTTGGGCATGACACGCAGGATCTTCTTGTCCGCGCCCAGCTGCTCCTCCAGGGTGGCCAGGGCCACGCCGCAGGCGATGGAGATGACGATGGTCTCCTTGTTCAGGTGGGGCTTGAGGGACTTGGTGACATTGGGGATCTGGTTGGGGTTGACGGCCAGGATCACCACGTCGGCAGTTGCGGCCTCGGCAGGATCGGTGGTGGTCAGAACGCCGTGGGTCTTTTCCAGGTACTCACGGCGGGCGGGCAGCAGCTCGCTGACGGTGATCTGCTGGGGCTCCACCACCTTGCCGCGGATCAGACCGCCCATAATGCCTTCGCCCATGGGGCCGCCGCCGAAAAATACGATCTTCTTCATTTGAATGTCCTCCTTGTCATATTTGTTTTCCTCCCGCACCGGCTCTCCTCCGGTGCGGGAGGAAACGAGTTACTTCATATCGGGATATGCCTTGCGGATGTAGGCGTCGATGCGGCGGACGGCTTCCTTCAGGTTGTCGTCGGAGTTGGCGAACACCAGACGGAGGTAGCCCTCACCCATAGCGCCGAAGGCGGTGCCGGGCACGCAGATGACGCGGGCGCCCCGGATCAGCTCCTCGGCGAACTCCTGGGAGCTCTTGCCGAAGGCCTTGATGTTGACGAAGGCGTAGAAACTGCCCTTGGGCTTGGCGCAGGTGAAGCCGGGGATGGCGTTGATGCCGTCCACCAGAATGTCACGGCGGCGGGTATAGTCCGCCAGCATGGCCTTGACGCACTCGGTGCTCTTGAGAGCCTCGGCGCAGGCCACCTGAGAGAAGCTGGACACGCAGGACACCAGACCCTCCTGCAGCGCGGCGAACTTGGGCACATAGGCGGCGTCGGGCACCAGCAGATAGCCCACGCGCCAGCCGGTCATGGCATAGGTCTTGGAGAAGCTGTTCAGCACGATGACGTGATCACGAACGTCGTCCACCTGGGCCATAGAGAAGGTCTCCACGCCGTCATAGACGATGGCGTCATAGGGCTCGTCGGAGAACACCCACAGGTCGTGCTTCTTCACCACCTCAGCGATGGCCAGCACGTCCTCCTTGCTCATCACCGCGCCGGTGGGGTTGCAGGGGGAGTTCAGGATGATGGCCTTTGTCTTGGGGGTGATGCACTTCTCCACGTCGGCGGCGGTCATGTTGAAGCCGTTCTCCTCGTGGGCGGGCACGGGCACCGCCTTGGCACCGGCGATCATGGCCTGACCGTAGTAGTTGGCGAAGCAGGGGTCGGGGACAAGGATCTCGTCGCCCCGGTTCAGCAGGGCCAGCAGGCACAGGGTCAGGCCCTCCAGGGCGCCGACAGTCACCACCACGTTGTCGGCCTTGTAGCCGTCCCAGTAGGACTGGTAGCGGTCGGCCACCGCCTGGCGCAGCACGGGCAGACCGGCATTGGGTGCGTAGTGGGTATAGTTCTCGTCCAGCGCCTTCTTGGCGGCCTCCTTGATGTAGGCCGGGGTCTCGAAGTTGGGCTCGCCCAGGGTCAGGGCGATGACATCGTCGTAGCCCGCCGCCAGGTCGAACATCTTGCGGATGCCGGAGGCGGGGTACTGCTTGGCAAGCTCAGAAATACGCAGCTCCATGGTTTACTCCTTCTTCTCGCCGTGGCCGACGCCTGCGATGGCGGCGGCGAACTTTTTCTTCTGTTCCAGAGAGGACAGCTTGGAATACATGACCTTCTGGGCCTGGGGAGAGCCTGCGCCGTGCATGGACTCCACCAGAGCGGTGCCGCCGGTCATATTCTCGATGAGACGGCCCACACGCATACGGTCCTCGGTGGGGATGCAGTCCACGCCCCGGAGGTACTTGTCCACATAGTGGCCGATCTCGGGGTTCTTCAGGTCGGACTCGGAGGGCATGGTGGCGATGATGCCGCCGCCGATGT
Source organism: uncultured Eubacteriales bacterium (assembly GCA_900552725.1). Taxonomy (GTDB): domain Bacteria; phylum Bacillota; class Clostridia; order Oscillospirales; family Oscillospiraceae; genus Vescimonas. The sequence continues at coordinate 11,827 of USAT01000036.1, forward strand.
CCTGGGCCAGACGGTCGATCTCATAGATCAGCTGGGTCACGTTGTGCTTGCCCACGTTGGCCAGCAGAGGATCGACGAAGTACGCGCCGGAGGCGGTGCACTTGCCCTCGCAGGAGCAGGCCAGGGAGCAGGCGAAGAGGGTCTCCTCCTTGTGGATCATCTCGTTGAGCTTTTCCTTGATGTGGCTGGCCTTGCCGTAGCCGCTGTAGTCGGCCATCAGGGCCGCCGCGCCGATGACCACATCGGACACGCCGCTCTTGCAGCCGCCGTAGTTGGCACGGTGATAGCAGGCGAAGCGCTCCACCAGCAATCCGGAGAAGGCGGTCTCGCCGCACATGAACACGCGGTCCCAGGGGACGAACACGTTCTCCAGCACCGTCAGGCACTCACCGCCCACGATGCCGTACTGGGCGTTGCCCTGATCCACGTCGCCCTCGCACTTGCGGTCGTCGTTGGTCTGGCGGCCGAAGATGTGCAGCACGCCCTCGGCGTCCACGGGGATGGCGCAGCAGACGGCGTACTCGGCCTCGTCCTCCTTCATGCCCATGGTGGGCATGATGAGCATCTCGTGGCTGTTGACCATGCCGGTCATGTGGGCCTTTGCGCCCCGGATGACGATGCCGTCATCCCGCTTTTCCACCACATGGACGAACAGGTCGGGATCCTTCTGCTGGCCGGGCCGCAGGCTGCGGTCGCCCTTCACGTCGGTCATGGCGCCGGCGATCATCAGGTCGTTCTCCTGGACGTACTCCAGATACTTCTTGAACCGCTCATGGTAGTTGGTACCCATGGCCTGATCGATCTCGTAGGTGACGGAGTAGGTGGCGTTCATGGCGTCGAAGCCCACGCAGCGCTGATAGCAGGTGCCGGTCTTCTGGGAGATCATCCGCAGCATCTTCACCTTCTTCACCAGATCGTCGGTGGACTGGTGGATGTGGGTGAAGCGGTTGATCTTCTTGCCGGTCAGGTGGGAGGTGGCAGTCATCAGATCCTCATACTCCTTCATGCCCGCCAGGGCGTAGGTCATGGCGGCGGAGTTGACGTGACCACGGACGAAGGGGTGGTCGATGAGGGTCTTGGGATCCAGCAGCTCGCCCTTCAGATAGACCTTGATCTTCCGGTCGCGCAGGCTGTCTTTATATTCCTTGGCAGTTTTCATGGCGTTTCTCCTTACTTCACCCAGTCGTTGCGGATGCGCTGCCAGGTGGCGTCGCGCTCGGCGATGATGCGCTCGAGGTCATGGTCGTCCAGGTTGGCGAAGCGGCTCTGCTTCTTCAGGTAATCCTCCACAGAGGCGAACTCCTTGGGATCACGGTTGACGGTGAACTTGCCGTTCTCGAACTCGGCCAGGTACCACAGACCGCAGTCCACGGCCTCCTTGCCGATGTCCACGGTCACGTCGGAGGCGGTGCCCCAGCCGGTGGGACAGGGCGCCATCACATGGATGTAGGAGGTGCCGTCGGTGTTCATGGCCTTCTCCACCTTGGCCAGGTAGTCCTCGGGATAGCCCAGGGAGGCGGTGGCGGCGTAGGGGATGCCGTGGGCGGCCACGATCTCGAACATGCGCTTCTTGCTGGACTGGCTGCCGTGGATGCGGCTGCCGGAGGGGGTGTTGGTGGTCTTCATGCCGTAGGGGGTCAGGCCGGACTTCTGCACGCCGGTGTTCATGTACGCCTCGTTGTCGTAGCAGATGAAGATGGCCTTGTCGTTGCGGTCGATCATGCCGGACAGGGCCTGCAGGCCGATGTCGGCGGTGCCGCCGTCACCGGCGAAGCCCACGACGTGATAGTCCTCCAGGCCCTGGGCCTTGGCGCCCGCCAGGATGCCGCTCATCACGGCGGCAGTACCGGCGAAGGGGGGGATCATGCCGTTGGTGAACAGGGGCATGTGGGGATAGATGAATGCCACGGTGGACATGCAGTTGGGGGGGATCACCGCGATGGCGCGGTCGCCCAGCACCTTCAGGGCCAGACGGATGGCCAGCGCCGCGCCGCAGCCGCCGCAGGCCTTATGACCGTAGAAATATTCCTTATTGGTGATCGTCTTTGCGTTAAGCGCCACAAATATCCCTCCTCAGATTCACAAAGTTGGCTTCGCCAACCTTGGCGCTGCCGTTCAGCAGTTCAGTGTAGATGCCTTCGATGTCGGCCTTGGAGATGCTGCGGCCGCCCAGACCGCCCACATAGTTGGCGGCGGGAACGTCCACGGCGGCGCTCTTCAGCGCGGAGCAAACGTCGGTGTAGACAACGCCCTCGAAGCCGAAGCTGATATCCTTTTCCAGAACGCCCACGAACTTGGCGTTCTTGACGATCTCGGTCACTTCCTTGCTGGGGAAGGGACGCATGCAGCGGATCTTCAGCAGACCCACCTTTTTGCCCTGCTCACGCAGCGCGTCCACCACGCAGCGGGTGGTTCCGGCCACGCTGCCCAGGGTGATGAGGATGGCCTCGGCGTCGTCGCAGCGATAGGCCTCCACCATGCCGCCGTAGCTGCGGCCAAACAGCTTGCCGAACTCGGCGTCGGCCTCGTTGACCTTCTCGGCGGCCTTCAGGGTGGCCTGGTGCTGCTGATAGCGGAACTCCGTGTTGTACGGAGGGCCTGCGGTGATGCAGGTGCCGCGGGGCGCGTCCAGATCCAGACGGTTTTCAAACTTCTGATAGGGGATGTAGGCGTCCACCTTGCCCTGCTCGGCCAGGCTCACCAGCTCATAGGTGTGGGTCAGCACGAAGCCGTCCAGGTTCACCATGACAGGCAGCATGACTTCGGGATCCTCGGCGATCTTATAGGCCTGCAGGATGGTGTCATAGGCCTCCTGGGCGTTCTCGGCATACAGCTGCACCCAGCCGGATTCCAGCTCGGCCAGAGAGTCGCGCTGGTCGCCGTAGATGTTCCAGGGGGTGGCGATGGAACGGTTGGCGTTCATCATCACGATGGGGAAACGGGAGCCGCTGGCGTAGTGGAGGCCCTCCACCATGTACAGCAGGCCCTGGCTGGAGGTAGCGGTAAAGGCGCGTGCGCCCATAGCGCTGGCGCCCAGGCAGGCGGACATGGCGCTGTGCTCAGACTCCACATACAGGTATTCGCTCTCCAGAGAGCCGTCCTCCACGAAGTCGCTCAGACGCTCCACCACGATGGTCTGCGGGGTGATGGGATAAGCGGCGATCACATGGGGCTTTGCCTGGCGCACGGCCAGTGCCACAGCCTCGTCGCCGGAAACAAACAGCTTTCCGCTCATACTTCAGCCTCCTTGATCATGGTGATAGCGCCCAGCTTGCAGGCGCGGTTGCACACGCCGCAGCCCTTGCAGTAGTCATAGTCGATCTCCAGCGCGGCGCCGGACTTGTCGATGGCGCCGTCGGGACAGACCAGGAAGCAGCGCAGGCACTTGACGCATTTCTCGGTGTCGATAACGGGACGGAAGGTACGCATACCGGAGCTGATGTCGTGCAGCTGTCCGGTGGGGAAGGAGGGGCCAAGAGGCAGCTCCTTCACAACGTAGGTCAAATCAGCCAGAGGTCTTTCCATTTACAGCGCCTCCTTTACGATCTCATAGGTCTTGTTCAGCAGCTTCTTGTTCTTCTCACGCAGCTTGGGCGCCAGCTGGTCGTCGATGGCGGCCTCCACGGCAGGGATGCTGGTGATGCCGGTGGCGGCGATCAGCGCACCCAGCAGGGGCACGTTGGTGATGGGACGGCCCAGGATCTCCAGCGCCAGACCCGTGGCATCCACGGTGACCACCTGTACGCCGTCAATGGCGAACAGGGCCTTGTCCTTGGTGGTGTTGATGATGACGGTGGCGCCGGGCTTCAGGCCGTTCTTGACGGGATCGCCGAACAGGGTGTCATCCAGCACCACGGCGCAGTCGCAGGAGACCACCTCGCTGCGGTCGGTGATGGCCTTGTCGTCGATACGGGTGAAGGCGAACACCGGTGCGCCGCGGCGCTCCGGGCCGAAGGAGGGAAACGCCAGAGCGTATTTTCCCTCGAAAAGCGATACGGCACAGCCCAGCAGTCGTGCCGCGGTGAACGCGCCCAGACCGCCGCGTCCGTGCCAGCGAATTTCTGTCATGTGTATACCTCCTCGTTTTTTGATTGTCTTGTTCTGTTCTATTTGCCGCCCTTCCGGGCAATGTCACATAAAAAACCTCTCTTGCGTTGCAGATGCTCCAGACCCGGAGCAGGCTGAAAGTCACTAAAATTGGTACAGGTAGAGATGAGCAAGCTTTCCATAAATCATGGTTCGCTGAGATGAAAGATGGGATGTATTGGATGTGATGTAGGAGGGGCCTGCCCGCGGGTCTTGGAGTGAATCCGCAATGTAAGAAGAGAAGGAAGAAAGCGTTGTTACTTGGCGGCCTTGGCGGCCTTGATGGACTCGATCAGCTCGGGGACGACCTTGAACAGGTCGCCGGTGATGCCGTAGTCGGCAACCTCGAAGATGGGAGCGGTCTCGTTCTTGTTGACGGCGATGATGCACTCGGAATCCTGCATACCAGCCTTATGCTGGATGGCGCCGGAGATACCCAGAGCAACATAGACCTTGGGATGGACGGTCTTGCCGGTCT
>USAT01000037.1 GCA_900552725.1 uncultured Eubacteriales bacterium
GACCCGTACGGGAATCGAACCCATGTTACAGCCGTGAAAGGGCCGTGTCTTAACCTCTTGACCAACGGGCCGTCTTTCGAGGGGTATACCGGAGAGATGCTGACGCATCTCTCCGGTGTGGTAGCGGCGACTGGATTTGAACCGGTGACACTGCGGGTATGAACCGCATGCTCTAGCCAACTGAGCTACGCCGCCATGTGCTCGACAGGCATGAGTTACTATAGCACATGCCGGCGTGTTTTGTCAATACTTTTTTAAAAATTTTCCCTGCATCTGGTATCATCACTCACGCAAAAACTGGACATACGATGATACCCAAAAGGTGGTATAATAAAATATTACTGTACTTACGAAGAAACGAGGGCTTTTCCATGAAACGCATTGCCAGTATTCAGGATGTGTCCTGCCTGGGCCGCTGCTCCCAGACGGTGGCGCTGCCGGTGGTCTCCGCCATGGGGGTGGAGTGCGCCATATTGCCCACCGCCGTGCTGAGCACCCACACCAGCTTTCCGGACTTCCGCTGCACCGACCTGACGGATCAGCTTTTGCCCATTGCCCGCCACTGGAAGGCCCAGGGCGTGAAGTTCGACGCCCTGTATACCGGCTATCTGGCCTCTGACCGGCAGGTGGCGGTGGTGCTGGCGCTGCTGGAGCTGCTGCGGGAGGAGGACACCCTGCTGTTCGTGGATCCCGCCATGGCCGACCACGGGAAGCTGTACGCAGGCTTCGGCCCGGAGTTCCCGTCATTGATGGCCCAGGTGGTGTCCAAGGCCCAGATCACCGTGCCCAACATCACCGAGGCCAGTCTCATGACCGGCCTGCCCTATCGGGAGACCTATGATGAGGACTATGTCCGGGCGCTTTTGCGGGGCGTGGCGGCCCTGGGCGCGGAAAAGGTGGTGCTGACCGGCGTTTCGCTGGAGCCGGATACCATCGGCTTCATGTCCTATGACAGCGCCACCGGTGAATACGACCACTACTTCAACCGCCGGGAGCCTTACGCCTATCACGGCACCGGCGACATCTTCTCCGCCACGGCGGTGGGCGGCATTATGCGGGGCATGAGCCTGAAGGACGCCTTCTGCCTGGCGGTAGACTTCACCCTGCACTGCATCGAGGTGACCCGCACCGATCCCCAGGCCGCCTGGTACGGCGTGGAGTTCGAGCGGGCGCTGCCCATGCTGACGGCACGGGCGGCGGCGCTGGGGGAGAGGTAGCGTTCCGAAATACCATTGCAGGAGACGATGCCCATCGCCTCCTGCAATGCGCCATAAGGCCGTTTTATGTACCCCCCAGCACCCACTTGACCAGCAGCAGCAGGCAGAACCCCGGCAGGCCCAGGATCGCCACCGTCAGGGCGTTGAACAGGTTCAACCCCAGGCTCAGTCCCGTATAGGCGGTGGTGAGGTTCAGCGCCCACACCGCGCCGAACCCCAACGCCGTGTTGCCTGCCAGCCGCAGCGCCAGCTTCAGCGGCGTTTTGAACAGCCGCCAGATGGCCACCAGCAGGAACAGCAGCACCAGCCCCAACGATATCTTTTCTACGACCGACATGCCTTCCCTCCCTTCACCGCCGATGCCGCCGCGCAGGCCTCGCGGGGCAGCGGGACTGCCGCGCCGCGGCCCACGGGCATTCCGGCCCGTTCCTTGACGCACCGCAGGAAATAATCGTACTTCGCCTTCAGGGCGTTGATCTCGAAGATGCTGGCCTCCACCAGCTCCGGCTCGCAGGCGTAGTTGAAGCGGTCATAGGCCTCCTTCAGCTGCCGGTTGATCTGCTCCAGCTCCTGCCGCAGCTCCTTGTCGGTGGGCCACTGGGTATCCTTTTTCGTTTTTGCCATTGCAATGTCCTCCTCGTTCGAGGCGGGGAGGCCATGCTTCCCCTGCCTTACAGTGTACGAGTAGTTTGGACAAATATGCCAGAGTTTAACCCACAAATTTGAAAGGAGCACCGCCATGACCCACGAGGACTATATGCAGGAGGCGCTGGCGCTGGCCCATGAGGCCGCCGCCCACGGCGAGGTGCCGGTGGGCTGCGTCATCGTCCGGGACGGCCGGATCGTCGGCCGGGGCCGCAACCGGCGGGAGGAGAAGCAGGCCGTCAGTTCCCACGCGGAGATGGAGGCCATGGCCCAGGCCAACGCCGCCCTCGGCACATGGCGGCTGGAGGACTGCGACCTGTATGTAACGCTGGAGCCCTGTCCCATGTGCGCCGGAGCCATCATCAACGCGCGGGTGCGCCGGGTGTTCTACGGCACCCGCGACCGTGCCATGGGGGCCTGCGGCGGCGTACTGAACCTGTTCATGGAGAGCTTCCCCCACCATCCCCAGCTGGTGGGCGGCATCCTGGCGGAGGACTGCCAGATGGTGCTGTCGGAGTTTTTCAAAGGACTGCGGAAATAGAGAAAATTTTCAAAAAGTGCGAATATCTGGAATATTTCAGCAGGATTTTCCGTCTCATAAACAGATGCCCCACTACTTTCAGGAGGTACATCCCATGAAAAAGCTGATCTGTTTCCTTTTCGCTTTCCTATTTCTGCTGAGCGCGGCGGGCTGCGGCGGAAAGCCCATCGACACCTCTTGGATGGAGAACCCCGATACCACCGTAAGCGAAGTAGGCACCTTTGGCATGGATAAGCTTCATTCCAGCGCGTTGAACGCGGATCAAATGACCATCAGCAGCGTTCACCATCTTCCCATCTACAAATTTGACACACTGGAGGAATTGACGCAGTTCAAGAGCTCTCTGGAGCATCCGGAGCGCCTTTCTGCCAGCCTTTACAGTTATGATGGGATACCGTCCTTCAACGAGGCGACGGGACAATATAACGAGACGTTTTTCTCCGAAAACGCCCTGCTGCTGGTATATGTGGGAGCCCGCAGCGGAACGTACCGCTTTGCGGTAGATGCCATCACCGGCGACGGCACGGGCCTGTGCGTCCAGATCGCGGAAACGACCCACGCGGAAGTCGTAACAGACGATACAGCGGGCTGGTTCATCACCGTGGCCGTCCCTGACAGCGCGGCGGCAGCGTACACGGAATTTGACGCCGTTCTGGCCGAAGGCTCCGATCGTTGAATAAAGGGGCAGCATCCCGCCGTCCCTGCGAAATAAAAAGAGTGAGCTGCAAAGCAGCTCACTCTTTTTATTTCTTATTGGACCGCAGCACCACGGGGATGTCCAGCGTTTCGCCGTCCCGGAGGATAGTCAGAGTCATGGTGTCGCCGATGGCGCAGCCGCGGCGGACGGCCATCAGGTCGGCGGTATCGGCGATGGTCTGGCCGTTGACCGCCAGGATCACGTCACCGGCCAGCACGCCTGCCTCCTCGGCGGAGGAGCCTGCGTTGACTTCTACCACCGCCACGACGGTGCCGCCGTCCTCGGTTTCATAGGTGGCCACCATGATGCCCAGGGTGGGCGTACCGTGGAACTTGCCGTTGGCAATGATGTCGTTGATGACGAAGCTGGCGTTGGAGATGGGAAGGGCAAAGCCCAGGCCCTCCACCGTGGCTTCATCCGGCGCGCCGGTGCCGCTCATCTTCAGGGTGTTGATGCCGATGACCTGGCCGTACCGGTTGATGAGGGGGCCGCCGGAGTTGCCGTTATTCAGGGCGGCGGTGGTCTGCAGCACCGTCAGGGTACGGCCGTCCAGCTCTACGTCACGGTTGATGGCGGAGAGGATGCCGTCGGTCAGGGTGCCCCGCAGCTCGATGCCCAGGGGATTGCCGATGGCGTACACCGTGTCGCCCACCACCGCCAGGTCGCTGTCGCCGAATTCGGCAGTAGGGAGTTCGGAGGCGTTTTCCAGCTTCAGCACGGCCAGATCCTCGTCGGAATCATAGCCCACCAGACGGGCATCGTAGTTCACGCCGCTGGCCAGCACCACCCAGCAGTCCTCGCCGCCGGAGATCACATGGGCGTTGGTGATCACATAGCCGTCGGCGGTCATGATGACGCCGGTGCCGATGGAGGCACTGTCCCCCTGCTCGGCCACCACCAGCACGGTGGCGGGATTCACCTTGGCATAGACCTCCTGGGCCGTCAGCTCCGGGCCATGGCTGCCGGTGATGGACAGCTTCACCGTAGGATCGTAGTTGTCCACCCGGGGGATGGTGGTGTCGTGGTCGGCAAAGATGTCCACGATGCTGCTGGCGTCGTCGTTTTCGCCGTCATAGGTGCTGCCGTCGTCCTGGGGCTGGCCCAAGATGGCGAACAGCACCACGACCACTGCCACCACCGCCATGATGCCCAGGAAGATCCAGAGGCCCAGGCGCTTTTTCTTCTTGGGCGGCTGGGGCGCCGCGGGACGGACGCTTTCCGGCAGCGGCTGATGGTGGACGTAGTAATCCACCACCTCCTTCCCCTGTTGGGGAACGTACCAATCCACCACCTCTTGTGGTTCGTTTCTGTCTCTCAATTCATCCATATGTGTATTACCTCTCGGTGTTGTGGGGGGAAGTCAGCTGCAGGGTGAAGTCGAAGGAGGTCAGGCCGTTTTCACTGGTGACGGTGATGTGCTCCTTATGCTGGGCCAGGATGGTCTTGACCACATACAGGCCCAGGCCGTAGCCGTCCTTATCCTCGCTGCGGGACTTGTCGGATTTATGGAACCGCTCGAACAGCAGGGGGATCTCCTCCGGGGCGATGGTGGCGCCGTGATTGCGGACGGAGATGATGGCCTTTTCGTCGTTGGTGGCCAGTCCCAGATACAGCGCGGAGTGGGGGGAGGCGAACTTGGCCGCGTTCTCCAGCAGATTATAGATCACCTGGGTGATCAGATCCCGGTCGCCCTGCACCATGGTGGGATCGTCAGGGATATTGGTCTCCACGTCCAGACCCCGGTCGTTGATCTTCTGCTCCATGCTCAAAAGGGCGATACGCATGACCTCGCAGATGTCGAAGTCCTCCTTCTTCATCTCCTTGGACTGGATCTGGGAGATATCCAGCATCCGGCGCACCAGACGGCTCAGGCGGCGGCTCTCGTCCGAGATGATCTGCAGATAGTGCCGCTCCCGCTCCGGCGGGATGGTGCCGTCCAGGATGCCGTCGGTATAACCGGCGATGGTGGTCATGGGGGTCTTCAGCTCATGGGACACATTGGCGATGAAGTCCCGGCGCTGGCGCTCCGTCTCCGCCAGGGAGTCCGCCATGGCGTTGAAGGACTGGGCCAGCTCACCGATCTCGTCGCTGCGGTCCAGCTCGGGGATGCGCACGTCAAAGTCCCCCGCGGCGTAGGCACGGGTGGCCTTCACCATGTCGGTGATGGGCTGGATCTGCCGCATGGAGGTGACGGAGCTGGCCAGGAAGGCGATCAGTAGGATGATGGCGGAGGTCATCAGGAACATGCCGATAAAGGAACGCCACACCTGCATGATCTCCGACTCGTCCATCACCGCCAGCACGATGCCCAGAAGCTGGCTCTCGTCCCCCTTGACCGGGACGGCCACGGCGAATTTCTTGACGCTGTAGGTGCCGCTGACGTTGCTGCGGCCCTGATACAGGCCCTTTTCCCCCAGGATGTCGTCCACGATCTCCTGGGGAATGGTGATGCTGCGGCCCACCAGATCCTCGTCGGTGGTCAGCAGGACGTTGCCCTGGGCCGAGCAGATGAGAAAGTCCACGTCCGTCATGCGGGAGGCCATGTCCGCCAGCTTACGCAGGGCTGTGCCCTCGTCAATGCTGGCGTCGCCGGCGGCGGCAAAGTAGTCGGCGGACACCTGAGCGATCAGCTCGGCACGGGTACGCATCTCGCCCCGCTTGTCCGCGGTGGTGGTGCCGTAGCTCAGCGTAAAGAAGCTGACGCCAAGCAGCAGCAGGGTCAGCAGCACCATACCGGCGGTCAGCGCGAACTGGTGCCAGTAGAGACTATTGAATTTTCGCTTGAATCGTTCGATCATGACGGCTGCTTCACTTCAAACTTGTAGCCCACGCCCCACACGGTTTTCAGGGCCCACTGGTCGGAGACGTTTTCCACCTTTTCCCGCAGGCGCTTGATGTGCACGTCCACGGTGCGGCTGTCGCCGAAGTAGTCGAAGCCCCACACCTCGTCCAGCAGTTGATTGCGGGTGTACACCCGGTTGGGGGTCACCGCCAGGTGGTACAGCAGCTCCAGCTCTTTGGGCGGGGTGTCCACCTTCTTGCCGTCCACCAGCAGCTCATAGCTGTCCAGGTCGATGACCAGCTTGTCGAAGGTCAGGCGCTTGCGGGTGTCGTCGGGGATCTCGCTGCGGCGCAGCACGGCGTTGATGCGGGCCATCAGCTCCTTCATCTCGAAGGGCTTCACCAGATAGTCGTCGGCGCCCATCTCAAGGCCGGTGATCCGGTCGGTGACGTCGCCTTTGGCGGTCAGCATGATGATGGGGGTCTTGCCTTTTTCCCGGATGTGGGCGCACACGGCCCAGCCGTCCATCACCGGCAGCATGATGTCCAGCAGCACCATGTCCGGGGCCTTGGCGTCGTATTCCTCCACGGCCTTGCCGCCGTCGTAGGCAATGCGCACCTCGAAGCCCTCTTTTTCCAGGTACATGCGAATGAGGTCGGAAATATTGTGGTCGTCTTCCACCACAAGGATGTTGCGTGCCATATACATAGCCTCCCAATGTATTTCTATACTATATTGTCATTATATCGAAGATATGGGGCGTTTCCTGAACTTTCTGTAAACATGCGCAGGAAATAATAGCATAGTATACCATACATTTCAGCCGTTGTACAGTCCGATCGTCACGCCGGTGTAGTACCATTGCAGGATCTCCTGCCAGGTCTTGCCCTCCTTGGCCAGTTCGTTGGCGCCGTACTGGCTCATACCCACGCCGTGGCCGTAGCCGGTGACCCGAAAGATAACGCTGTCGCCGGATGCCTCCACCGTGAAGGCGGTGCTGCGCAGGCCGTACAGGCTCCGCAGCTCCTTGCCGGTGATGGAGACGCCGCCCACTGTGGCGGAGGCCACCCGTCCCGTGTCCGTCAGCAGCACGTCACGGATCCAGCCGCCCGTGTCGCCGGACAGCTTTGCCTCCGGGTGGGCCGCCAGAAAGGCAGTGCGGAAGCTCTCGGCGGTGAAGGTGTTGACGCTGTAATAGTTGGGGACGCTGTCGGGGGATTCCGGGCTTTTCACGCTGACAAGATACGGCAGCTCCGCCGCCCACACGTCGCCGCTGGCGGCGGTGGCGCTGGCGGAGGAGGAGTGGAACACCGCCATGATGGGCGCGCCGTCGTACAGCACCACCTGGCCGTCGGTGTCCGCCACCGCCTGCTGTACCTTGGCCTCGTATTGGTCGAACTTGCCGCCCCATTTGGCTCTGGCGTCCGCTTCGCTGAGCCATGCCGTGCAGCAGCCGGGATCGGTGCACACATCGGCGTCTGGATGGCTGTCCTTTGGTGCGGCGGTCATTCGGTAGTAGAGATAGGTGCGTTCCGCCGCCGCCTGGGCCTTCAGGGCTTCCTCTTCAAAGGTGGCGGGCATCTCGCCCCGCACCACGCCGGGCAGGTACTCCGCCGCCGTCAGAGTCTGCACGGCGCTGCCGTCCCACAGACGCACCGTGTGGGCGGCGTCGGAGCCTGCGCCGCTCGCTGGGTTGGGCTGCTCCGTCTGCAGAGGCTGGAGGGCTGCGTCTGTTTCCGGGGTGTTTTCCTCCGCCCGCAGCCAGGGCGGCAGGAACAGCAGCATCAGTAAAACGATGGCCGCGGCAATGATCTGTCGCATGTGTCACACTTCCTTTCCACCTGTCAGTGTAGGGAGGAGCGCCTGCGAAAACAGGGGAAAGGGCAGTTGTAACAAAGGTTGGGGAAATATTTAATACTTTTGTAATGATTCCTTACGATGATTTTTAACAACCGTCGGGTATCTTAATACTTGCAAGAGACAAAAAACTTTTTTCATCAATCTTCCTGCCATAATAAGCCGAGGGCGCTGCGCCTTCGGCTTTATGGTTTTTGTGCGGAATCTCTTCTTATACTGGGAAACACAAAAAATCTGCAACAATTCTCCCCTGCTCTGCGTATCCCCTATGAAAGGAGGTGGTCACAACGGCGACTTTGTTGCGTACGGACAAAGACATCGAGCGTATTTACCATCGCCATGTGGAGATGCTTTACCGCGTGGCCTATTCCTTTATGAAAAACGGCGCGGATGCCGAGGACATGGTACAGGAGACCTTTATCCGTCTGCTGCGCAGCGGTATGGTCTTTGATTCCGTTCAGCATGAAAAGGCGTGGCTGATCGTCACCGTGTCCAACCTGTGCAAAAGTGCCCTGCGCAGTCCATGGCGGCGGCGGGAGGATATCGACACCATGAGCGAACCGCCCACGGTGGAGGACACCATCCCGGATGAGACGCTGGACGCCGTGATGGCCCTTCCGGAGGATTATAAACTGCCGGTCTATCTCTATTACTACGAGGGCTATCAGACGGCGGAGATCGCCGAAATGCTGGGGGTGGCGCCTGCCACCGTCCGCAGCCGCCTGAGCCGCGTACGACAGAAACTGAAACTGACCTTGGGAGGTGTGTACGACCATGACGCCTGACGACATCTATCGCGCCTATGACGGGCTTCGGCCCAGTGACGAGGCAAAGAAGCGGATGCTGCGGGCCATTCAGGCGGCGCAGTCCGCCTGTCCCGAAACCAAAAAGCACGCCGGGCGGCGGACCTTTCGGAGAACGCTGATCCTGGCGGCGGCGCTGGCGCTGGTGCTGGCCTTTGCCACCGTTACCTACGCCACCGACCTATTCGGCCTGCGCTCGGCCATTCTCTACCATCAGAACAGCGACACCGGCGAACCCTATGACAACACGGACGTGCTGAGCCTGCAGGGGCTGGCAGACAGCCCGGAGGCTATGGCCAACATGCGCTGGCAAAACTTCTATAACAGCTATGACCCGGACGGCATGATCCTGGCCAGCATCGGCAACGGTGACACCGGGCTGGACGCCCGCTATAACGCCTATCCCTGCTATACCCAGGAAATGGCCGACGAGCTGGACGCCATTGCCAATGAATACGGCCTGGCGCTGCTGAACAGCCCCATGCTGTACGGCATCAGCGACGCGCTGCCGGAGCGGATCGCCAACGTCCTGCCGAAGAGCTGCGAGACCTACGGCCATGTATTTGACGGCGGCTACGCTTATGACAGCGGCAGCTTCATGGCAGAGGGCACCTTCACGCTCTCTGACGGACGCTGGCCCTATCCCGTCAGCTACCAGCTGGTATGCAACGAGAAGGGCTATCTGTCCGTATCCTATCTGGCCATCGGCAACGCGGACGACTATACCCAGTGGGAATACGAGACCGCCTGCGGCGTACCGATCATGCTGGCCACAGGGCCTGACAAGGCGCTGATCATCGTGGACCGGCCGGAGGCATTTCTGGTGGTAAATGTGCTGGATATCCGCTGGGGCGACACGGAAGCAGACGAGATGACCATGCCCCGCGAGGTGCTGGAGACCATCGCCGACGCGTTTTCCTTTGACACCGTGGAATAAGCAAAAAAGAACACCCCAATGGGGTGTTCTTTTTTGCTTCAGTTGTTCTCGCCCCGGTCGTAGGCGACGACCACACGGCGGTTGGGCTCAGTACCCACGGAATAGGTGGTGACACCCTTCACGTCCTGCAGGGCGGCGTGGATCACATGGCGCTCGTAGGCGTTCATGGCCTCCAGCGTGACGCTGCGGCGGTACTTCTTCACCTTGCCGGCCACCTTCATGGCCAGGCTCTCCAGGCTGGCTTCGCGGCGGGCCCGGTAGTTCTCGGCGTCCACGTGGACGCGGATACGCTTCTCGCTGCCGCTGTTGACAGCGTAGTTGGTCAGCTGCTGGATGGCGTCCAGGGTCTCGCCCCGGCGGCCGATCAGCGCGCCCAGCTTCTGTCCCTCCAGAATGACCTTATAGCGGCCCTTCTCTTCCTCGTACACCTTCACGGCGGCGGGGCTGTCCATATGCTCCAGCAGACCGGTCAGGAACGCGGTGATGCGCACGGCGTTGTCGTCGGTGCACTCCGGCAGCTCCACGGCGGGAGCGGCAGGCTTTTCCACAGGGGCGGCCTTCTCCTCACGCTTGGGCTGAGGCTTGGCCTGCTTGGGCTGCTGGGGTCTGGACTGCTGGGGACGGGGCTGTTTGGGCTGCTGCGGTTTGGGCTGGGGTTCTTCCGTTTTCTCGGGCTTTTCAACGACAGCAGGCTTGACGGGTACGGCGACCTCCTCCATGGGAGCCTCGTCGGGGCCATAGGTCACGCGGACGCGGGCAGGCTTGGCGCCCATGCCCAGAAAGCCGCTCTTGGCCCGCTCCAGGATCTCCACGGACACATCGTCACGATCCATGCCCAGCTGGGCAAGGGCGCTCTGGATGGCCTCTTCCTCGGTCTTGCCTGTTACATCGATATAACTCATAGACAAAACTCCTTATTCGTCGTAATGCTTTTCGCTGTACGCGCGTCCGCGGGCGTAGGGACGGTTGCCCACACGGCCTGCCTCGGTGGTGGAGGCGCGCTTATCCTTGGGTTCCTCCTTGGGCTGCTTCTTCTTGCTGCCCTGCTGGGGCTTTTTGGCGGTGTTGACCTGCTCCAGCTGGCGGTTATAGTTCTCGCGGGCGGCCTGCATCTTGGCAGCGCGCTTTTCCCGCTTCTCCCGCTCCTTCTCGGTCTCCTCCTCCTCCAGCTTCTTGCCGAAGTACTTGTTGAGGATCAGCTCCTGAATGGCGGAGAAAGCGGCGTTGGCGATCCAGTACACGCACAGAGCGGCAGGGAACATGAAGCCCATCCACACCGTCATCAGGGGGAACAGGTACATCATCATCTTGCTCTGGCTGTTCATGGTGTTGGAGCTGGCCTTCATGGACACCATGCTCATCAGCAGCTGCAGTGCAGCGGCGATGAAGGGCATGATCAGCAGGCCCCACACCGGCCAGCCGCCGCCGGGGAACTGGCTCATGACCTGAGAGGGCTGGCTGGCCAGATCCACACCCAGGAAGTTGTAGTCCAGGTCGATCAGACCGTCGAACTTGCCGGCGAAGTCGGCCCAGTGCTCATGGATGAAGTCGGTCAGATAGATCTGCTCATAGGCGTTGTTGCTGGCGGGCGCGGTATAGCCCAGAGAGGTGGCCAGGGTGGTGATCTCGGCGATCACGTCGTTGGACAGGTTCATGAAGAACCGCAGAGGGGTACGGATGATATAGTACAGGGCGATCAGGATGGGGAAAGGCAGGAAGGACCACAGGCAGCCGGACATAGGGTTGACGCCCTCCTTGGCGTACAGGTCGGCCATCTCCTGCTGCTGCCGCTCCTTGTTGTTGGCGAAGCGGGTCTGGATATCCTTGATCTTACCCTGCATCCGGTTCATACGCAGCATGCTCTTCTTGCTCTTCATCTGGAAGGGCAGGATCACCAGCTTCACCACCAGGGTGAAGAGGATCAGCGCCACGCCGTAGGAGCCGGTCAGGCTGTAGAACATTCTCGTCAGCCATGCGAAAGGCACACAGATATAATATCCGATTTGTGCAAACATTGTTTTTCCTCCGTAGGTCGTTTACTTGTGTTGCGGATGTGGAAAATCGTGGGAAAACACCTCAAACGGTTCGGTTCATGGCACGGGGTCGTACCACCCGCCCTTATGGAACGGATGGCACCGGAGAAAACGGCGGAACGCCAGCCAGCCGCCCTTCCACGCACCGTACTTTTCCACCGCCTCCAGCGCATACTGGGAGCAGGTGGGGATAAAGCGGCACCGGGGCGGAAACAGGGGAGAGACAGCCGTCTGATAAAAACGGATGGCCTTCAGAAGCGCACGCTTCATGCCTCCGTCTCCACCAGACCCAGCGCCTCCAGGGCACGGGCATACTGCCTGTCCATTCTGGCGTAGGGGGTATGGACAGCCTTGACGCGGCCCACCAGGATCACGTCATAGCCCTTCTTCATCTGAGGAAGGTGCAGGCGGTACATTTCACGCAGTTGGCGGCGGATGCGGTTGCGCACCACGGCCTTGCCCAGCTTGGTGCTGACGGTGACGCCCAGACGGGTGCGGCCCTGCTTGTTCTTCTGGCAATAGACCACAAGACAGGGTTGGACGCTGGACTTTCCCTTTCGGTAAATGCGCCGGAACACATAATTCTCTTTTACGGTCACGGCAGCCTTCATGGTTTCTCCTTTGCGGGGGATGCTTCGTAGGGGCCGGCGTCCTCGACGGCCCGCCGGTTTACCGAAGCATTTTCGTAAGGGGAGCGGGGCGTCGAGGGCGCCGCCCCCTACAACATATCATGTGACCCGCTTGTTTATCCCGAAAAATGCAAATACCAACAGGGACGGCAGTTTTCCCTTCCACCGTCCCTGGCTTATTTAAGCTTGTTTGGGGTGCACTTTCCGCCGTCCTCAGTGGGTCAGGCGGGCACGGCCCTTGGCGCGGCGGCGGGCGAGAACCTTGCGGCCATTGCTGGTAGCCATTCTCTTACGGAAGCCGTGCACCTTGGAGCGCTGGCGCTTCTTGGGCTGATAGGTACGGAACATTGCATGACACCTCCATCTTCAAAATATCGCCTCCGCTCATGCTTGCATGGCGGCGCGTACTCGACAGCGGACGCAAGCCCGCCGCAGTCGACTTGGAAAAATGCGCAAACGCGCAACTGATATTATACAGAAAAACAGTAACGTTTGTCAACAACTAAATATTGTGTGTCTGTCGAAAGATGGAAACAAATAAAGGTGCAATACGGCGGGGTGAGGTCATCCCGCCCTACGTAATAACCCCCGATAAAATTTCGTAGGGCGGCATGACCACATGCCGCCGCGCCTTTGATATCGCTTTGTAGGGGGCGGCGTCCCCGACGCCCCGTTCCCCTTACGGAAATGTTTCGGTAAACCGGCGGGCCGTCGGGGATGCTGGCCCCTACGAAAAAGGATCACCGGCAATCTGTCTCCCCCTTGCATTTCTCCCTGTCCCGTAGTATCATTATTATTTACTGAACAATTTGCAAACCGGAAAGGAACCCTATCTCATGGCAGCAGAAAACAAGCTGGGCGTCATGCCCATTTCCAAGCTCATCTGGAATATGTCCCTTCCCATCATCGCCTCCATGCTGGTGCAGGCCCTGTACAACATCGTGGACAGCGTGTTCGTCAGCTGGGTCAGCGAGGCATCGCTGACCGCCGTGTCCCTGGCCTTCCCGGCCCAGAACCTGATGATCGCACTGGGCGCCGGTACGGCGGTGGGCGTCAACGCCCTGATGGGCCGTGCGCTGGGTGCAGGTGAGCAGGAGCGGGCTGACCGTGTGGCGGTGAACGGCCTGTTTCTGGCATTCGTGGGCTTCGCCCTCAGCTGCGTGCTGGGCCTGACCTGTGCCGGAGCGTTCCTCCGCTCCCAGACCCAAGTGGAGGAGATCATCACCATGGGTGAGCAGTACCTCCACATCGTCATGGGCGGCTCCTTTGCCCTGTTCGGCCAGATCATGCTGGAGCGCCTGCTGCAGGGCACGGGCCGCTCCCTGCTGAGCATGTACACCCAGGGTCTGGGCGCCATCATCAACATCATCCTGGACCCGGTGTTCATCTTCGTATTCGACATGGGCGTGGCCGGCGCGGCCATCGCCACGGTCATCGGCCAGATCTGCGGCATGCTGCTGGCGGCCTACTTCAACGTGAAGAAAAATACCGACATCACCCTCCGCATCCGGGGCTTCCGGCCCGACTGGCGGCTGATCGGCAGCATCTACGCCATCGGTCTGCCCAGCGTCATCATGATGGCCATCGGCTCCGTCATGACCTTCCTGATGAACAAGATCCTCATCACCTATCACTCCGCCCACGAGACGGCGGCCACCGCCTTCGGCATCTATTTCAAGCTGAATTCCTTCATCTTCATGCCGGTATTCGGCCTGAACAACGGTGTGGTGCCCATCATCGCCTATAACTACGGCGCGCAGAACCGCGCCCGCATGGTGGAGGCCGTCAAGCGCAGCGCCATCTATGCCTCTATTATCATGCTGGCGGGCATGGCGCTGTTTCTGGCCATCCCCGGCACGCTGCTGAAGATCTTCGACGCCACCGACACCATGCTGACCGTGGGCATCCCCGCCCTGCGGATCATCTCCCTCAGCTTCTGGATCGCCGGAGCCTGTATCGCACTGGGCGGCTCTTTCCAGGCGCTGGGAAAGTCCCTGTACTCCATGATCACCTCCATCGTGCGGCAGCTGGTGTTCCTGATCCCTCTGGCCTATGTGTTGGCCCGGTACGGCCAGAGCATCGGCAACGACGACCTGGTGTGGTGGTGCTTCCCCCTGGCAGAGGTGGCGTCGCTGTTCGTAACGCTGGCGTTCTTCCGGCGGCTGTACCGGACGCTGATCGCCAAGATCCCGGAGCACGGCACCAACAGCGGCGGAGAAGAGAGCTTACTGGGATAAAATCATATTTCATTGAAAAGAGCGGACATGCGTCCGCTCTTTTTTCTTCGCGCGTTTAATTAGAATAAGTATTGCTTTACTTTTTCATTACTTTCTGGTATAATTATGGTGAGATAAATATGCGCAAACGGGAAGGGAGTACAGGGATGAATTCACTGTCCGATGTATGGAAAACAGTGCTTGACCGGCTGAAAAAACAGCTTTCCGATACCACCATCAATACCTGGTTCGACGAGGTGACCGTGGTCACCATGGAGGATTCGGCCCTGGTGCTGCATTGTGGGAACGTATTCAAAAAGAGCACCATTGAAAAACGCTTCACGCCCCAGATCAAGGAGGCGCTGCGGGATATCTTTTCCTCTGATCTTGAGGTAAAGCTGCTGGATGACGATCAGCTGTCCGCCTATCACGGGGTCAGGCCGGATCATCCCGATACGCTGGCCGACAGCGAGGCGTTTACCTTTGAGACGTATGTGGTGGGCCCGCAGAACAAGATGGCCTACGCCGCCGCCCGCAGCGTGGCGGAGAAGCCAGCCGGCTCCTTCAACCCGCTGTTCATCTATGGCGACAGCGGATTGGGCAAGACCCATCTGCTTCACGCCATCGCCCGGCAGACCAAGCGCCTGCGGCCCGAGAGCAGTATAGTGCTGGTAAAGGGCGTGGATTTCACCAACGACCTGATCGAGGCCATCCGCGGCGGCACCACCTCCGAATTCCGCGAGAAATATCAGAGCGAGAATCTGCTGCTGGTGGACGATATCCAATTCATTGCCGGTAAGAAGCAGACGCAGGAGGAATTCTTCCATACCTTCAACGCCCTGTATGAATCGGGCCGCCAGATCGTGCTGACCTCCGACCGGCCGCCCAAGGAGATGACCCAACTGGAGGACCGCCTGCGGACGCGGTTTGAGTGGGGACTGATGGTGGACGTTGAGCCGCCGGATTACGAGACGCGATTGGCCATCATCCGCAACAAGGCGGCGCTGCTGGGCATCAATCTGCCGGATCGGATCACCAATATGATCGCCGAGAATATCACTGCCAACGTCCGGCAGATCGAAGGCGTGCTGAACAAGATCCTGGCGTACAGCGACCTGATGGGCGTTATGGACGAAGAGGCCATCATGAAGGCGCTGGAGGACGTGGTGAAGAACAGCAACGAATATATTCCCACGCCGGAGGCTATCATCGAATATATCGCCAAATATTTCGAGCTGGAACCGGAGACCCTGCAGGGGCAGAGCCGCGGCCGCGACGTGGTGAACGCCCGTCAGATCGCCATGTATCTGATCCGCCGGATGACCAATATGTCCCTGAAGGACATCGGCAAATCCTTCGGCGGCCGCGATCATACCACGGTGCTGCACAGCCTGGACAAGGTCGAGGCCCAGATGCGGTCAGACACCGCCTTTGCCGAGACGGTGAAGGAGATCACGACGAACATCAACGCGAAGCAATGAATCGTTTCGTCCCTGTGGGGACGAGGTACTTTTGGCCACTGTCCCAAAAGTGTCCTGTTGCGGTGCCCAAAATTTCTGCGCTGCCTTACGGCGGGCGCTTGAAATTTTGACCGCTGCCACTCGCTCACCTCGCTTCA
>USAT01000038.1 GCA_900552725.1 uncultured Eubacteriales bacterium
GCCGCCGCTGGCGCTGGCCGCTGTGGCGGCAGGCGCAGATGGCCTGCTGATCGAGGTGCATGACCGGCCCGCCGCCGCCCTCAGCGACCCGGCCCAGTCCATGAGCTGCACCGCCTTCGCCGCGCTGGCGGAGAAGCTCAAGAAGGTGCGCCAGGCCATCGGGGAATGATCACCGGCGCGCAGCCGCCGCAAAATGATACACAGGAGGATATCACCATGCCCCACGTTCATGTCACCGTTACCGGAAAGCACACCCGCCAGTGGAAGCAGGAGCTGATGGATTTCGCCGCGGCCACCATCCACGCCAACACCAGCACCCCGCTGAAGAATGTGTATGTCTACATCCACGAGATGGATCCCGAGAACGTCCGCAAGACCGCGCCCATCGTGCGCATCGACTGGACGGCCATCCCGGACCGCACCCAGGCGGCCAAAAACGCCATCATGACGGCGCTGACCGACAAGCTGGCGGAGCTGACGGGGGAGAATAAGCTGGAGATCAGCATCCTCATCAACGACTTCCCCCTGGCCTGCGGCATGCTGGGCGGCATCTCCCGGGCCGACAACTGCGACTGGTGAAAAATTCATAAGAAAAAGGCAGCCGCAGGCTGCCTTTTTCTTATGGTTTAATCCTCGTCCTCAAACAGGCACTGGGCCAGCTTGTTGAACATGTGATCCCGATGGCGGATCACCTCCACGTCTCTGCCGTCGGAGTAGTCATAGAACCCTGCGCCGTTCTTCACGCCCAGGCGGTCGTGCTGGATGCACTCGCTGATGAGGCCGAAGGGCTCGGTGGCGTTGCACAGGTCGGCGAAGGTGTATTTGGCGATGTTGTGGTGGATGTCCAGGCCGCCCAGGTCGCAGGTCTCGAAGGGGCCGAAGCAGGCGTAGCGGAAGCCCAGGGCGTATTTCATCACGTCGTCCACCGCCTCGGGGCTGGCGATGCCCTGCTGTACGATGTGGAGGGATTCCCGCAGGATGGCCTGCTGCAGGCGGTTCAGCACGAAGCTGGGGGCGTCCTTGACGATGACGGGCTTTTTCTTCATACCCAGCGCCACCTGGCGCACCAGCTCCGCCGTCTCCGGCGCGGTCTTTTCGCCCTCCACGATCTCGATAAGGGGGATGATGTGGGGCGGATTCATCCAATGCATCCCGGCAAAGCGCTCCGGGTGGGTGACGGCCTCGGCAATTTTGGTAATGCTGAGGCCGGAGGTGTTGCTGCACAGAATAGCGTCCTCCGCCACGATGGGGCACAGCCTGCGGTAGAAATCGTGCTTGACCTCCAGCTTTTCCAGGATGGCCTCCACCAGGAAATCGGTGTCCGCCAGCTCCTCCAGCCGGTCGGTGAAGGAAATGCGGCCAATGAGGGCGGCGGACTGCTCTGCCGTCAGCTTGCCGCTGGCCACCTCGGTCTGCTGGTTCAGGGCGATCATGTCCCGCGCTTTGGCCAGGGCGGCGGGGAAGAGGTCATAGAGCCGGACGGGGTATCCGGCGGCGGCGAAGGCCTGGGCCAGGGAATAGCCCATGGTGCCCGCTCCGGCGATGGCAACGCGGCGGATTTCTCTCATAAGGGTGTCCTCCTGCAAAAATAGTGGCAAACTTAGTACAATAAAGGCCGTTATACGGTGCAATAACCGCCTTTATTGTACCATATGGATGCATACGCATGCAATAAAAAAGTTCCGGTGCATATGCACCGGAACTTTTTATGTACTTTGGTACAGATGATGGCGTTCGGCTTAGAAGCAGCCCTGCTCCATCATAGCCTCGGCGACCTTCTTGAAGCCAGCGATGTTGGCACCGGCGACCAGATCGTAACCCAGACCGTACTCCTCGGCGGCCTCGGCGGACACCTTGTGGATGTTCTCCATCATCTTGTGCAGCTGGTGGTCGACCTCGTCGGCAGTCCAGACCAGACGCTCGGAGTTCTGGGACATTTCCAAAGCGGAGACGCCCACGCCGCCGGCGTTAACAGCCTTGGAGGGAGCAACGATGATGTGCTTCTGCTGACGCAGGAAGTTCAGAGCCTCGTTGGTGGTGGGCATATTGGCGACCTCGATGTAGTACTTCACGCCGGAAGCAGCGATCTTCTCAGCGGACTCCATCTTGACGTCGTTCTGCATAGCGGCGGGCATGTACACGTCGACATCCTTGACGCCCCAGCACTTCTCACCGGCGACGAACTCGCAGCCGAACTTGTCAGCATAGGGCTTGCAGTGCATAGGATCCTTGGCACGCATCTCCAGGATGAAGTTCAGCTTCTCGTCGGTGATGACGCCGTCGGGATCGTGAACGTAACCGTCGGGACCGGCGAAGTAGGTGACCTTGGCGCCCAGCTGAGCGGCCTTCTTCATGATGCCCCAGCCCACGTTGCCGTAGCCGGAGATGGCGATACGCTTGCCCTCGATGGTGTCATTCTCGTGCTTCAGCACTTCCTGCAGATAGTACATAGCGCCGTAGCCGGTGGCCTCGGGACGGATCAGGGAGCCGCCGTAGCTCATGCCCTTACCGGTCAGAACGCCGTTCTCCCACACGCCCTTCAGGCGGCGGTACTGGCCGTACAGGTAGCCGATCTCGCGGCCGCCCACGCCCATGTCACCGGCGGGAACGTCGATGTCGGGCCCGATGTAGCGATAGAGAGCCGTCATGAAGCTCTGGCAGAAACGCATGACCTCGGCGTCGGACTTGCCGGCGGGATCGAAGTCGGAACCGCCCTTGGCGCCGCCGATGGGCAGGCCGGTCAGGCTGTTCTTGAAGGTCTGCTCAAAGCCGAGGAACTTGATGATGCCTTCGTACACGTTCTTCTGGAAGCGCAGGCCGCCCTTGTAGGGGCCGATCGCGCCGTTGAACTGGCAGCGCCAGCCGCGGTTGGTGTGCCACTGGCCGTTATCGTCGCACCACACAACGCGGAAGGTGAACATACGCTCAGGCTCGACCATGCGGCCCAGCAGATCGACCTTCTCATACTCGGGGTGCTTCTCGATCACAGGCTCCAGAGAGGACAGGACTTCCTCGACGGTCTGGACGAACTCGGGCTCATTGCCGTGCTTGGTCTTGACGTTTTCCAGCACGCTTGCCAGATAAGCATTCATAATAATTTGCCTCCTCAAATTTTATTCCTCAGTGTTTTGGGGAACGTTTGACGGACCCTATTCCATCGCCTTTGATGATAACACGGATTCCGGGATTTCTCAAGAGGAAACGGACGAATTCTCCGGTGAACGATAGTAAAAATTCAAGAGGAAAATTTGTGCAAAATGTCGTTTCATCATTTAAAGTGCAACACGCCCCTGCGTTTTTTACCGCTCAGGGGGTGGTTTTTGCTTATGGCATCTTGACATTTTTCGCCAATACCTTATAATGAGATGTTGGCTGGAAGCCAAGTCGACCGATTCAGGGAAAAGGAGATTATGACAATGACATATACCATGACCATCGCCGGTTGTAAGCGCGATCTGCCCATCTGCAAGGTGACGGACGATCTGTATATCGGCGCGTTCATCTGCTTCGGCGACGCCGAGGTCACCGTGGCCGCCGCCGCCGAAATGCTGAAGCGGCTGGAGGGTATCGAATACGACTATCTGTTCACCGCCGAGGCCAAGTCCATCCCCCTCATCCACGAGATGGCACGCCAGAGCGGCGCCAAGAAGTACTTCATCGCCCGGAAGGGCCCCAAGGTCTATATGCCCAACCCCATTTCCGTGGCGGATCAGTCCATCACCACCCTGGCCCAGCAGATGCTGTATCTGGGCAGCGACGACGCGGAGCTGATCAAGGGAAAGAAGATCGTCATCATGGACGACGTGATCTCCACCGGCGGCAGCCTGAAGGCCATGGAGGCCCTGGTGCACAAGGCCGGCGGCGAGGTGGTGGCCAAGATCGCCGTGCTGGCCGAGGGCGGCGCGGCAGACCGCAAGGACATCATGTTCCTGGAGAAGCTGCCCGTGTTCAACGCCGACGGCACGGTGAAGGGCTGAAAAACATCATACATAGCAAAAACCGTCCCGATAAATCGGGACGGTTTTTTGTTTGCGGGAACCCGGTACGTTCCCCGGCGCCCCGCCGTTTGCCGGATAATGTACGTTGAATGTGCGTAGGGGCGGGGTTCTACCCCGCCCACCGATACATCTCTGCACCACCGTAGGGGCGGGGTGAAATGGTACCAGCGAAGCCGGATGGATGCTGCGGCGGCCTAGCCGCCGCGATCGGGGCTAAAAACATGCCACCGGCATGTTTTCTTAACGCCCCGACCCGCCCTACGAAGCGGTTGGTGATAGAATTCCGTAGGGCGGCATGACCACATGCCGCCGTGTATAGCGCCAGCGGGCAATCACGCGGCATAGAGCGGGCGGGGCAGAATCCCGTCCCGATGGTGCTGATTTGCGGCGGGGCGGGTATAAAAAGGGGAGGGGCTTTGCCCCTCCCCTTGGACGATATACCGTTACTCCACCGTGACGCTCTTGGCCAGGTTGCGGGGCTTGTCGATGTCGCAGCCGCGCTCCAGGGCGATGTAGTAGGCCAGAAGCTGCAGGGGCACCACGCCCAGCTGGGGCAGCAGCATAGCCTCCGTCTCCGGCACGGTCAGCACGTTCTCCACCCGGCTGTGCATCCGCTCCGTTCCGGCGACGGTGGTCAGGGCCAGCACGTTGGCGCCCCGGGCCTGCACCTCCACCACGTTGCTCATGGCCTTGTCGAACAGGGGCATGTAGGTGGCGGCGGCGATCACCGGCGTGCCCTCCTCGATGAGGGAGATGGTGCCGTGCTTCAGCTCACCGGAGGCATATGCCTCGGAGTGGATATAGGAGATCTCCTTCAGCTTCAGGCTGCCCTCCAGCGACAGGGCATAGTCCAGATTCCGCCCGATGAAGAACACCTGGTCATGTCCGGCCAGGGCCTTGGCCGCCGCCTGGACAGCGCCGGTGTCGGCTAGGATCTCCTCCATCTGCCGGGGCAGCGCCTGGATCCCCTGCACCATGGCGGTATAGGTTTCCAGGTCAATGGTGCCCATGATGTCGCCGAAATAGAGGCCCAGCAGGTTCAGCACCACCATCTGGGTGCTGTACGCCTTGGTGGTGGCCACGGCGATCTCCGGCCCGGCCCAGGTATAGAGCACGTCGTCGGATTCCCGGGCGATGGAGGAGCCCACCACGTTGACGATGGACAGGATGCGGGCGCCCCGCTTCTTGGCCTCGCGCAATGCGGCCATGGAGTCCAGCGTCTCGCCGGACTGACTGATGACGATCACCAGATCACCGGGGCCGATGATGGGGTCGCTGTACCGGAATTCGGAGGCCAGACACACCTCCACCGGGCGGCGCAGCATCCGCTCCAGATTGTACTTGCCCACCATGCCCACATGGTAGCTGGAGCCGCAGGCCACGATGCAGATGCGGCCGATGTCGCGAATTTCACGGTCGGTCATGGCCAGGTCGCTGAGGATGACCTTCCCCTCCTGGATGCGGCCGGTGATGGCCTTGGCGATGGCGGTGGGCTGCTCAAAAATTTCTTTCAGCATGAAGTGGTCATAGCCGCCCTTTTCCGCCGCGTCCACGTCCCAGTCGATGTAGTGGCGCTCCTTCTCCACCGGGCGGCGGCGCTCGTCATAGATGCGGATGCCGCCCGCGGACACCACGGCCAGCTCGCCGTCGTCCATGTACACCACGTTGCGGGTGTGCCGCAGCAGCGCCGTCACGTCCGAGGCGATGAAGTTCTCCCCCTCGCCGTAGCCCAGCAGCAGCGGCGCGTCCTTTCGGGCGGCGATGAGCCGGTCCGGCGTGTCGGCGCACAGGATGCCCAGGGCATAGGTGCCGTCCACCGCCGACAGCATGCTGGTGACGGCCTCGAACACGTCGCGGCTCTCCCGGTAGTACCAGTCCAGCAGCTGGGCCACCACCTCGGTGTCCGTCTCGGAACGGAAGGTATAGCCCTTTTTCAGCAGGCTGTTTTTCAGCTCTGCGTAATTCTCGATAATGCCGTTATGTACCACGGCGAAGGTGCCGCTCTGGCTCACCTGGGGATGGGCGTTCACGTCGTTGGGTTCGCCGTGGGTGGCCCAGCGGGTGTGGCCGATGCCGATGGTGCCGGGCATGGCCTTGCCCTCCCGGGTCAGGTCGGCCAGCGCCTGCAGGCGGCCCTTGGCCTTCTGGACCATCAGTCCCTCCGGGCCCCGCACCGCCATACCGG
The DNA here is from genome assembly GCA_900552725.1 of uncultured Eubacteriales bacterium. GTDB lineage: Bacteria > Bacillota > Clostridia > Oscillospirales > Oscillospiraceae > Vescimonas. The sequence goes on from USAT01000038.1 coordinate 6,184, forward strand.
CGGAGTCATAGCCCCGGTACTCCAGACGGCGCAGCCCCTCCAGCAGCAGCGGCGCGGCCTGCTGCGTGCCTACATATCCTACGATTCCACACATAATGTCGTACCTCCTGATACAATCTCGATTGCAACTATCAAAAGGACAAACGCGCAGTCATCTGTCATTTTCTTCTCCGGCGGCAGCGGCTTTGTTTTGCGGTCGCCCGCATATTTGTCCGCGGCCTGACGTACCCGAAGGCGGTACGGGAGAGCGCCCGCCGAATGCTTCGATACTCTCTCCTCCTCGTCGTCCCGCCTCTTTGGGCGGGCGCATGGCGCTCATGTCGGGGTAATAATTTTCCCGAAGGCCTCCTTTCCTCTGCGCTGGGGACGGTGGAAGCGTCCCGTATTCATAAATATATAAAATCGGCCACGGATGTGACCGGTTTTATCGCGTTGGGCAATATTTTTTGAAAAACCGTCCATACTCCATGAAAAAGGAGTTGATATGTGATGATCACCGCGTTTTTCCGCACGGTGCTGCTGTATGCCCTGCTGATCCTGGGTCTGCGTCTGACCGGCAAGCGGCAGATCGGCCAGTTGGAGCCCATCGAATTTGTCCTGATGATGCTGCTCAGCGACCTGGCCTCCGTGCCCATGCAGGACTTCGGCCTGCCCCTTCTGCAGGGCATCGTCCCCATCGCCACGCTGCTGGCTTTCAGCACCCTGCTCAGCGGCGTCAGTCTGCTGAGCATCCGCTTCCGATCCCTCATCTGCGGCGAGCCCACGCTGATCGTCCGGGACGGGATTTTGCAGCAGTCGGCCATGAAGCGCAGCCGCCTGACGCTGGACGAGGTCCTGGAAGAGCTGCGGGTGCAGGGGGTGTCGTCCCTGGCGGACGTGAAGTACGCCGTGCTGGAGACCAGCGGCCAGTTGAGCGTGCTGCTGCAGGCTGACGCGCAGCCCGTCACGCCCCGGCAGATGGGCATGAAGGTGGATGACGACGTGTTCCTGCCGGTGATCCTCATCGACAACGGCCGCCTGATGGGCAGCAATCTCCGGAAGATGGGGCTGGACGACAAGTGGCTGCAGAAGCAGCTCAAGGCCCACAAGGTACACCGGGTGCAGGACGTGTTCCTGATGACGGTGGACCGGGGCGGCAGCGTGGTGCTGGCCAAAAAGGAGGCGGCGCGATGAAGGCACTCCGGATCGCCATTGTCACCCTGGTGCTGCTGATGGCCGCGGGCCTTGCCAACAGCGCCTATCTCACCGCCCGGTGCCGTGACTGGACGGCGCGGCTGGATGTCGTCACCGCCGCCGCCGAGAGCAGCGACTGGGACGCCGCGGCAGGGGAGATGGCCGCCCTTCGGTCCGACTGGCAGCGGAAGCAGAGCTATCTCCACATCACCCTGCAGCACGGGGAGATCAACGAGGCGGACACCCTGCTGCACCAGTGCACACTGTATGTGGACAGCCGGGATGGGGATGCCCTCGCCGACGCGGCGGTGCAGCTCACGCTGCAATTCGACCGCCTGGCAGAGCTGGAGCAGTTGAGCATCAAGAATGTGTTGTAGATGGCGGGGCACAGATAGAAATCCGTAGGGGCCGGCGTCCTCGACGGCCCGAACGACTTACGATGGCATTCGCGGTAAACCGGCGGGGCGTCGGGGACGCCGCCCCCTACGGAGGTTATCGAAGGTGCCGCCTGTTATCGTGCGGGCCGATGTGGGCATCGGCCCCTACAACATGGTAAGGGGGTTACTTTTCGTTCAGCAGCTTGTTCAGCTCCGACATGAAGGTGTTGATGTCCTTGAACTGGCGGTACACGCTGGCGAAGCGGACGTAGGCCACCTCGTCGGCGGCCTTCAGCTTCTCCATGACCTTTTCGCCGATGACCTCGGTGCTGGTCTCCCGCTCCAGGGAGTTCTGCAGCTCCTGCTCGATCTCCAGGGCCATGCGCTCCATGTCCGCCACGGGGACGGGCCGCTTTTCGCAGGAGCGCTGGATGCCCCGCAGCACCTTGCTGCGGTCAAAGCTCTGGCGGCTGCCGTCCTTCTTGATGACCACCATGGGCAGGCTCTCCACCGTCTCATAGGTGGTGAAGCGCTTTTCGCACTTGAGACATTCCCGGCGGCGGCGGATGCTGCTGCCCTCGTCGGCGGGGCGGGAGTCTACCACCTTGCTCTCTTTATATCCGCAATAGGGGCATTTCATCTCTCTTTGTCCTCCTGTCCTTCCGGCGGATCATGCCGCCAGAGCGATTTTGCACACAATATACATAACTATTATAGCATACACCGACAAGATGTGGTAGTCCTTTTTTCGCTTTTTTCGCGTATTCTGGAGAGAAAACCGGTACCCGCCGCCCGGGACGGGCATAGGATGGGATAGCCCGGCCCCGGCAGATGGCGGACGGGTGTATAAACCGGCGGCGCGCCGGGGACAATGGATATGACCTGATACCCATTGGGTAATTTCCCGGGGCTGCCGCCAGGCGGCCACGAAACGATACGGAGTGTGAACTTTGTGGATACAACTGTCAAGCGCGGAGAGATCTATTACGCCGACCTGAGCCCCGTGGTGGGCAGCGAGCAGGGCGGCGTCCGGCCGGTGCTGATCGTGCAGAACGACACGGGCAACCGCCACAGCCCCACGGTGATCGCGGCGGCCATCACCTCGCAGATGGGCAAGGCCAAGCTGCCCACCCATATCGAGCTGCAGGCCATGCGCTACGGCCTGCCCAAGGAGTCGGTGATCCTGCTGGAGCAGGTGCGCACGCTGGATAAGCAGCGCCTGCGCCAGCGGATGGGCCAGGTGGACAGCGATGTGATGGAGCGCGTGGACGCCGCCATCGCCGTCAGCTTCGGCCTGCCCCAGGCTCGGCTGGTATGAAAAATATCCCCGCATCCATCGGATGCGGGGATATTTTTCAGTGAAGAGATAAAAGTGAAGAGTGAAGAGATGCGGTATGCCGCTGCGCGGCATGATCATTTTTTACATCCGCAGGAGAAGCTCCTTCTCCACCACCTTGCCGCCCTGGAGGTACACGCGGGGCACCCGCTTGCTGACGGCGCAGGTCAGCTCATAGGAGACGGTGCCCGCCAGCGCCGCCAGATCGTCCACACTGGCGCGGCGGCCGAAGATCTCCACCTCGTCGCCCACCTGCACGCCGGGCAGGTCGGTCAGGTCGATCATGGACATATCCATGCAGATTCTGCCCCGTTGGGGCGCGGGGCCGTCCGCCGTCATCATGGCGCAGCGGCCCGACAGCACCCGGAAGAACCCGTCGGCATAGCCGTAGGGCACCACGCCCATGCGGGTGGTGCGGGTGGTGGTGTACAGCCGCCCGTAGCTGATGTCCACGCCGGGGGCGTAGGTCTTGATGGTGCTGACGGTGGTCTTCAGGGTCATCACCGGCACAAGGCCCAGTTCCTTTGCCGCCGGGGTGCAGCCGTACAGCAGGATGCCGGGCCGCACCATGTCCAGATACGTCTCCGGATACGCAGCCACGCCGCCGGAGTTGGCGCAGTGCCGGATGGCGAAGGGCCTGCCCAGCCGCTGCTCCGCGGCGGCGATGACCCGGCGGAACAGGTCGAACTGCGCCCGGGTGTAGGCGCGGCTGTCCGCGTCCGGCTCGTCGGCCACGGCGAAGTGGGTGAAGATGCCCTCCGCCTCCAGTCCCGGCAGGCGGCAGGCGTGGCAGATGCCCTCCACGCCGGTGTCGAACATGTCGCCGTCGCAGAGATAGCCCAGCCGGGACATACCGGTGTCTACCTTGATGTGTACCTTCAATGTACCGCCGCATTTGACGGCCTCGGCACTGTACTCCTCCGCCTTGGCGGCGCAGGTCACCGCCTGGGTGATGTGCAGGTCGATCAGGTTCTTCACCTGCTCACGGGGCGTGTGGCCCAGGATCAGGATGGGCATGGCGATGCCGTTGTGGCGCAGCTCCATGGCCTCATCGATGCTGGACACCGCCAGATAGTCGGCGCCCAGCCCCTCCAGCGTCCGCGCCACCTGTACGGCGCCGTGGCCGTAGCCGTCGGCCTTCACCACCCCCAGAAATTTCACGTTGGGGCCCACGTGGGCCCGCAGGGCCTTATAGTTGTGGGCCAGCGCGTCAAGGTCGATCTCGGCCCAGGTTCTCCGTAATGTGGATTCCATCTGTATTTCCTCCTTGTACCATCGGTTGGTAGGGTCAATTCTCCGGTTCGTTCAGTGTGCAGGAAAAGGCCAGCAGCTTCACCGATACCACCACCGCGCCGTCAGCGGAAAACTCCGCGTACCGGGGCAGCAGCGTCTCCGCGTCCAGCCACGCCGTGCATGTCAGCGGCGTATCCCCGGCGGTGGTGTCCAGCGTCAGGCGGCAGCAGTCCGTGTCCTCCAGCGTCTCCCGGCTCTCCTCCAGCAGATAGCCGCTGCCGATGGCGCGCAGCAGAAGGGGGAGGGCGTTGACCGGCCCGAACCGTCCCACGCTGCCCGCCGACAGCACCGCCCCGTCATAGGCGATGGTCAGCTCGTCGCCGGACACCGTGGCCGATACCCCCGCCACCGTCTCCGGCGCGGTGACGGTCACGGTGGAGCTTTCCGGCGTAAAGGCGCACTGCAGGGTGAAGCTCCGGTTCTCCTGCGGGGTGTGGAACGTGACCTCCGCCTCCATCTGCGCGGTACCGATACGGCTGTACTGGGCCTGGATATCCGCCGCCGCGCCGCTCTTTTTGCCGCAGCCGCCGCACAGAAGCAGCAGGCACAGCGGCAGGATCAGCATGCGTTTCATGTGATTCTCCCTCCGAAAATGTGATCTCGGAAGGCATTCCCTTTATCCCTGCTCGATCTCTTTATAGGCGTAGGGCAGCCGGGCCAGCAGGTCGGCGGGGGACATGCCCCGTTCCCCCAGCTCCGCCGCCGCCATGTCGCCCGCCAGACCGTGGCAGTACACGGCGGCGCAGCAGGCGTCGAAGGGCTCCATCCCCTGGCCCAGCAGGCTCACCACCATGCCGGAGAGGATGTCGCCGCTGCCGCCCTTGGCCATGCCGCTGTTGCCGGTGGTGTTTACCGCCAGACGGCCATCCGGCGCCGCCACAATGGTGCGGTGGCCCTTCAGGATCAGGTACACGCCCCAGCGGGCGGCGTAGGCCTGTGCGCCGCTCTCCCGGCCTCGGCTCAGGTCGCCGCCGGCGCGGAAGAACTCCCCCTCGTGGGGCGTCATCACCGTCACCTTGTCCCGGCGGCCCCTGATGTCAGGTATATGCGTTTCGAAGGCGTTTATGCCGTCGGCGTCCAGCACCAAGGGCTTGTCCATGTCGGTGAGCCGCCGGGTCAGGGCGTCGCTCTCGTCGCTGCGGCCCATGCCGCAGCCGATCAGCACCGCGTCGCACCCGGCGATCCGCTGCCGGATGGCGTCCTCCGCCGCCAGGGCCAGCTTACCCTGTTGGGACGGCAGGGGAGAGGGCATGGCGCTGTGGCATTTCACCGCCACGATGGGCCAGATGTCCTCCGGCACCCCCAGATACACCAGACCGCTGCCGCTGCGGACGGCGGCGGAGGCCGCCAGCACCGGCGCGCCGGTGTAGCCCACCGCGCCGCACAGGCAGTACACCTTGCCGAAGGTGCCCTTGTGGCCCTCCGGGTCCCGGTGGGGCAGGATGCTTTTGACGTAGGCGCGGGTGATCTCCATGGCGGCGGTCTCCTTTACGGGAATTTTCCTTATTATACCACCGCTGTCAACCGACTGACAGGAAACATCCAAAAAAACAAATCAAAAAATGGGGGTTTCTTTTTCCGGTGATATCAGGTATAATCATCTATTGAATGACTATATGACTACTCCGAAGGAGCGCAGATATGAAAGAACAGCTTTTGCGGCAGCTTCACAGCGTGAAAACCATGTCCATCGTGGGCATGTGCAAAAACGCCGGAAAGACCACCATGCTCAACTGGCTGCTGGAGCAGGGGAGGCTGCAGGGTGTCCTGGGCCTGACCTCCATCGGCCGGGACGGCGAATCCACCGACATCGTCACCGGCACGGAAAAGCCCGGCATCTTCGTCCGGGAGGGCACCCTCATCGCCACGGCGCGGGACATGCTGCGGCTGGGGGACATCACCAAGGAGATCCTGATGACCACCGGCATCCCCACGCCCCTGGGCGAGGTGGTCATCGTCCGGGCCCGCAGCGCCGGATACGTCCAGTTGGCCGGGCCCTCCATCACCACCCAGCTCAAGACCGTCTCCCGGGAGTTCTTTGACCTGGGGGCGGATATCTCCATCATCGACGGCGCCCTGGGCCGCAAGAGTCTGGGCGCCCGGGCCGTGGCGGAGGGCGTGATCCTCTGCACCGGCGCCAGCTACGATATGAATATGGACAAGGTGGTGGCCGACACCGCCCACATCTATCACCTGATGAACCTGCCCAAGGCGGAGACCCTGCCGCCGGAGGCGGCCGAGGGCCTTGAAAAGTGCTGGCGGGAAAACGGCGCGGCCCTCATCACCGGCGCGCTGACCGACAGCATGGTACTGCCCCTGCTGCGCAGCGGCGTGCTGCGCAACGGACGCCTGGTGGTGAAGGATCCCAGCAAGGTGCTGCTGAAGCCCGACACCCTGGACAAGCTGGCCACCCGCAGCGTCACGCTGGAAACGGAGGAGGCCGCCCGCACCCTGTGCGTCACCATCAACCCCGTCTCGGCCTACGGCTGGCGCTTCGACAAGGACGCCTTTATGGCCGCCATGACCGCCGCCGTGGACGCCCCGGTCATCAACGTGAAGGAGGAATTACAATGATCACCGTATCTTTCGATGAAAAGGTCAAGATCGGCCTGCAATACGCCCTGGAGACGCTGCACGGCTGCTCCCCCTTCGGGCTGGAGCGCATCCGCCGCCTGCGGTTCTATGCCCCCGATGAGCGCTCGGCCCTGGAGACGGAGCTGTATAACGTCCAGGCCCTGGCCGCCCATAACGAGGAATTGAAGGACACTTTCACCCGCCTGATGACACTGCTGTGCCAGATCAAGGACATCCGCAACTCCCTGCGCCGCTGCCAGAACGGCGAGGTGCCGGATCATGTGGAGCTGTTCGAGATCAAGGGCTATCTCCAGCGGCTGCGGGATATCCGCCCCCTGCTGGACACCATCAACGACACCGCCCATCTGAAGGACGCGGCGCTCCACGATCCCGCCGCCGCGCTGGATATCCTGGACCCCAACCACACCGGCAGCCGCGGCTTCTACATTCCCGACAGCGCCACCCAGAAGCTGAAGGAGATCCGCACCGCCAAGAAGGACATCGAGGAGCGGCTGTTCCACGCCCAGACCGACGCCGAGAAGGACGACCTGCGCCTCCAGCGCACCCGCATCTGCGCCGAGGAGGAGAGCGAGGAGATGAAGGTGCGCCGCACCATGGGCGCCCAGCTTGCCCCCATGGTGGACGGCCTGCTGGCCGACGCCGAGACCCTGGGCCGTCTGGACTTCATGGTGCAGAAGGCCCTGTTCGCCGTCCGCTACGGCGGCGTCCTGCCCCAGATCACCGACGGTGAGCTGGTGCTGGAGGACATGGTGAACCCGGAGCTGGTGGATCTGCTGGCCGAGCAGGGGAGAGCCTTCGTCCCCGTGTCCATCGCCCTGGACCGGGGCGCCACCGTCATCACCGGCGCCAACATGGGCGGCAAGTCCGTGGCCATGAAGACCGTGGCCCTGAACGCCCTGCTGCTGCAGGCGGGCTTCCTGGTGTGCGCCAAATCCGCAAAGATGCCCCTGTTCCACAGCGTGAAGATGCTGTTTGATGACCTGCAGTCCATCCAGTCCGGCCTCAGTGGCTTCGGCTCCGAGATCGTCCAGTTCCAGAAGGCTCTGGCCGAGGTGGAGCAGGGCTACTCCCTGTTCCTGCTGGACGAGTTCGCCCGAGGCACCAACCCCGACGAGGGCGCGGTCATCGTCCAGGCGGTCACCAAGTACCTCAACGGCGTCAACGCCATCTCCCTGCTGACCACCCACTACGACAAGGTGGCCGAGTGCGCCAACGACCACTATCAGATCATCGGCCTGCGGGATGTGGATCCCGACGCGATCCGCCGTGAGCTGGCCGTCACCAGCGAGGACGGCGTGGCTGTCATCGCCCGCCACATGAACTACGGCCTTTACCGCGTGGAGGGCCGCTCCGACTGTCCGCGGGACGCCCTGAACATCTGCCGCATGCTTTCGCTGAAACCGGAGATCATGCGGCTGATCGAGGAGAACTATTAAGGTTTCCGGGCCTGGAAAAAGCTTCGCAGAATTCGCCGCCCGCCATGGCGGCGAACGATTGGAATCGTTTTTCGCCGCGACATGTGCGTGGCGAAAAACACTTTGCGCGGAGAGAGTGTTCATTCCCACGCACTGCGTGGGAATGAGCGCGGGTCGCAGCGAGAGCCTGCTTGCTCCAAATGGGCGATGCCCATTTGGAGCAAATTTTATCGCTCCGGTTTCCCGGAGCGAAATTTTTTGCCAAACACTTGGAAAGTTGCACAAAAAATAAGTTTGTTATTTGTATCACAAACCCACTTGACAAGTCTTGCAATACCTGTCATAATTGACACTGGTAATATTCCGAATATCAGTCAATAGAGGCGCGAGAGACAGGGTACTGTCCGGCAGCGGAGCGGGCGGCCTGGATGGCCGGACGGGAAGGGGTCTTTCGCCGAAAGGAAGCAGTGTGCCCACTCTGTTTCCTTGGCAGCGCCGCGTAAACGGTGTTGCTGTCATGTTGATTTTATCGACATGGAGCGCTATTGGTCAAAACGCTTGACCGACAGCGCTCTTTTGCTATAGAGCTTGCGGTCAAAGCCAACTCCGGAGTCTGGCGGCGTCTTTTTCCCCATGCTTCATGGAAATGCTCGGAAATACACAATACACAAAGTATTCCCTGCGCTTTCCATCTTGCCTGGAGAAAAAATACTTGCCAGCCCATCTGGAACGTCTTTGCCCACAGGCTCTTTGTTTTTCCAAAGAAAAAAGAGAGTTCCCGGCCAGCTGAATGAGGAATACGAACAAGACGTAAGAAAAGAATCATTTTGAAGGAGGAAACATCTATGGAAAAGATCACTTCTATGCTTCGCCTGCGTATGAGCGCGAAGGACGCCCACTACGGCGGCAACCTGGTGGACGGCGCCCACATGGTGCACCTGTTCGGCGACGTGGCCACCGAGCTGCTGATCGCCTGCGACGGTGACGAGGGCCTGTTCTGCGCGTATGACAACGTGGAGTTCCTGGCTCCCGTGTACGCCGGCGACTACATCGAGGCCTACGGCGAGATCGAGAAGATCGGCAACACCTCCCGCACCATGAAGTTCGAGGCCCGCAAGGTCATCGTCTCCCGCCCCGACATCAGCGCTTCCGCCGCTGACGTTCTGGCCGAGCCCGTGGTGGTCTGCCGTGCCCACGGCACCTGCGTCACCCCCAAGGACTGCCAGCGTCTGCCCATCGAGAAGTAAGGAGCGGAAACAATGGAGAAGCTTATCATTACCGCTGCTATCTGCGGCGCTGAGGTCACTAAGGCCCAGAACGAGGCTGTTCCCTATACCGTCGAGGAGATGGTCCGCGAGGCTAAGTCCGCCTACAATGCCGGTGCGGCGATCCTGCACATCCACGTCCGTGAGGATGACGGTACTCCCACCCAGGGCCGCGAGCGTTTCAAGGTCGTCATGGACGCCATCCGCAAGGAGCTGCCCGACGTCATCATGATCCCCTCCACCGGCGGCGCCACC
>USAT01000039.1 GCA_900552725.1 uncultured Eubacteriales bacterium
CGGTCTGCTGGACAGGGATGCTCTGCGGCAGGCGGTGCCCTGGGGGCTGGCGACGGCGGCGTTGGCCGCCTGGGCCGCCACCGCCATCGACACGGAGCTACTGCGCAGGCCCTTCGGTGTGTACCTGCTGGTGATGGGCGTGGTGACGCTGGTGAAGAAGGGCGACGGATGAGGGCGGACAACCTTGCCAAGGGCAAAAAAAGGGGACGGCCTTAGCCGTCCCCTATAAAAGTCTCGCGTTTTGGCATGAAATCTGCGATTTCATGCCAGTTTTTTACACCTGCTCCTCGTCGGTGCGGTTGCGCCAGGCCAGCTCCTGCTCCAGCTCGAACTCCAGCTTCTTCACGCGTTCCTTCAGCTCGTCATAATGCTCGCTCTGGACATAGTACTTCACGAAAGAGAAGGTGGCCTCGGCGAATTCCTCCTCGGTATAGGAGGCCAGCAGAGAGCCGCCGCTGCGGCGCAGACCGCTGACGTTGATGACCACCAGACGGCGGTGCTGCTCGCTCAACTGGAACAGCTTCAGCTTTTCGGGGATCTCCAGACCCAGGTCGTACTGCTCGTTGACCAGATTCAGCAGACGTGCCTGCTCCGGCTTGGCGGAGACGATGACGCCGTGACGGGAGAACAGATCCTTCAGATAGTCCACAGACACTTCCTCGCGGGTGATGGTGCCCTTGCCGATACCGGTCAGCATGGTGTTGGACAGATTCAGGCTCACATAGACCTCATGGCCGGTGGTGGGATAGCTCATAACACAAGACCTCCTGGTTTTCCTTTGGTTGTCAAGGGCGCATGCCCTCTCCTCTTATGGTTCCATCTTAGCAGGTCAGCGGGAGAAATGCAATAAAAACTTACAAAAATTTAAAAATATTTTTGTGCAATAGTGCTAAATGTATGGAATGAGTGATACTTTTGGGTAGGGTTTCGCGCTGCAAGCGCGAGGACGGTCTCCGACGGGTTACTTCCATCGTGCGGTGCAAAACCAGATGGATGCTACGGCGGCATAGCCGCCGAGATCGGGGTTAAAAACATGCCACCGGCATGCTTTCTTAACACCCCGACGCCGCTGCCGCTCATGCCTACGCCGAAAAACCGTATGCGTTCACCGTGCGGCGGGGTGAGGTCACCCCGCCCTACAAAGGGGTGCAGTAACGTTTCGTAGGGCGGCCTGACCACAGGCCGCCGCGTACAACGATTCGGCTTCTACCGTCGCAATCGCAAGCGGCAGCGGCGCAAGAAGAAAGTCGATTCGTCATACGCAGCGATATCAGCCGTGTCCTGTGAGCGCGTGGTAAAAGGTTTCCATCCCGAACAAGGTATAGCGTGCGCGGATTCTTAAACCGCAGGTTTAAGTGGCGTTTTTGGTTACTTTTGCCGCCAAGGGCAAAAGTAACTCGCCCCGGAGGGCGAAACTCCTTCCTTGCCGTTGCCAAGGCGGCAGGGGATGTGCTATACTGAAAACATAAGTGCGGGCCGACGGGGACGCCGGTTCCCACAGGATGTAAACTTCAAGTTGCGGAGGCTTCCCGGCAAAAAAACAAAACGCAACTTCAACTTGCTGGACAATGCCACCGCGGTATGGAATACTTTGAATCAGAAACGAGGGATAGACAATGATGCACTATGGTGCGATCCTGGCAAAGGGCGAGGTGGGATATACAGATCTGGACAAGGTCTTTGCCGCGCTGGGGAATATTCAGGAGAACTACAACTGGCTGATCACCGACTGCGAGTGCAACGTGGATATTCCGGAGCTGCAGTACAACTACTGTTGGATGAGCGGCAATGAGCTGATGGCGCTGCAGCGGAAATACCATAACCCCCAGTGGATATGGGCCGTGCTGTCCGCCTTTGAAAAGTCCGTCACAGAGGAGCAGGTGCTGGAGTATCCGCTGCCCGACGCCCGCGATAACAATGCACTGTGGCGGCTGCCGATTGAGGTACAGCACCCGCTGGCACGGTTTGAGATCGTGCCATGGGACAGCAGCTATACGCTGCTGATCAGCCGGGAGAAAGAGATCATTGACCGGTTCAGAGCGTATTTCCCATTGAGCGAGGATCTGGAAGTGTGGTGTCGATAAGGGAGGGGAACGACGATGGCCAGCATCAAATGCAAAGCCTGCGGGCGGCGGTACAGCTATCATGACAGTGACCTGTGTCCCCACTGCGGCGCGTATAACAAGCCCGGCAGCCGTATGCGGGTGGACTTCGACAAGGACGGCAACGCGGAGCTGTTGAACGAAAAACAGTTTTTACAGCAGAGCGCGGTGGGGCGGAAGCGGAAGGACTGCTATGAACAGAAAGAATGTCACGAGGGTGCGGCCCGCCAAGTGCGTATTCCCGGCCTGGATCACCTGCAGCTGACGGAGAAGCTGAAGCAGTACAGCGCGTCTCTCCGCAAGACGGAGGACGGCGAGTTGTCAGAAGAGGGCGGCAAGGTGCTGCTGGGGGTGCTGGCCTTCGTGCTCTTGATCCTGTCCGTGGTGCGGTAGAAAAAGGAGAAAATCATGGCAAATATCAAATGTAAATCCTGCGGGAAGCGGTACAGCTATCACGAAAGCGACCTGTGCCCTCACTGCGGCGCGTATAACAAGCCCAGCGCCCGTATGCGGGTGGACTTTGACGAGGAGGGCAACGCGGAGCTGCTGCATGAGCGGGAATTTCTGCGGCAGAGCGAGGCGGGCCGGGAACGGAAGGACTGCTATGAGCAGAAGGAGTGCCACGAGGAGGCGGTCCGTCAGGGAAAAAGAGGGCTTCTTCGGGAGGGCGCGGGAGGCACCGGAAAGAAAACGGTGGAAGCCATCGCTGTGTTCATCCTGGTGATGCTGGCGCTGGTGTTTGTGTTCAGCATCATACCGTTCGCGAACCATCCGGCAGGGGATGAGGGGCCCGATATCGAGATCGTGCCCGAGGCTCCGGCGGAGGAGATCACCGGTGACTACATCTTCTATTACGAGCCGGGAGAGCAGTTCGTCATCGACGGCCAGACGGTAAGAGTGGAGAGTGCCGCGCTCGACGCGGAGGAACTGCTGGCCACGGTGTACTGGGAGAAGGAGCCCACCTATACGCCGGAGCTATATGCCCTTTATGAGGACGGCAGAGAGTTATTTACCTTCACTTGGTATGAGAACAACATGGGTGAGGGCTGCTGGCAGTACGGCTACACCGACGATGATTTCGGTTGGGAAAATGTGACGGAGGCATATCTGTCCTTCACCAACTACGGCGATGTGGCGGATTCCTATTACGAGGTGCGTGTGAACATTACGGACGTGTTTCAGAACATGATCTGAGCAAGACCGGGCGGGGGAGAACCCTGCCCGGTGCTTTTTATGCCCGCCGCCGCATATGCTGTGGGGAGGTGATGGGATGAAACGGGGCGTGTGGCTGGCGCTGGCGGCGCTGGTGCTGATAGCCGTCTGCGGCGGAGCGCAGCCTGCCGGGGACGCGGTGGCGGCGGACAGTGCTGCGGCGGCAGAGAACGGCGGGGACATCAAATATGTGGCGCTGACCTTCGACGACGGGCCATCGCCCCGGTGTACGCCCCAACTGTTGGACGGGCTGAAGGAGCGGGGCGTCCGCGCCACGTTCTTTGTGGTGGGCTGCCAGGTGGTGAAGGATCCGGACATCGTGATCCGCATGGCCCAGGAGGGGCATCAGGTGGGCAATCACTCCTATGACCATCAGGAGCTGGATAAGCTGTCCTGCGGCGCGGCGGAGGAGGATATGCGGCGGAACGATGAACTGCTGCAGGAGCTGCTGGGGGAGGGGGACTACTGGGTACGGCCGCCCTACGGGCTGCTGTCGGAGGAGGCGTGCGCCGCCGCGGCGACGCCCATCATCAACTGGTCGGTGGACACGGAGGACTGGAAGAGCAAGGATGCGGAGAAGATCCTGGACATCATCTACCGGGAGACGGGGGACGGGGACATCATACTGCTGCACGACCGATATCTCAACTCGGTGGAGGCGGCACTGCGGGCGGTGGATCATTTACAGCAGCAGGGCTATCGCTTTGTAACGGTGGCGGAGCTGCTGGCGTGGAAGGGCGTGGAGCCGACGGCGGGCGAGGTGTACAGATGTGCAAAATAAAAGTGTCCCGATGCAGCGCATCGAGACACTTTTGAAAGCAACTTTAATTACACACCGGCGGCGATCATGCAGTTGAGGATCAGGGTCAGCACAACAAACACAGCGCCCAGCCACTTGGTGCTCTTGGCCAGCTTGGCATCCAGAGAACGGGCTTTGCTCTTGGCCATGTAGGAATCAGCAATACCGCCGATGGTGCCGGACAAACCCTGGCTCTTACCGGACTGGAACAGAACGATCAGGATCAGCGCCAGCGCGACGAGCAGCTGTAAAATCGTAACAAAGAGAAGCATACGGAAAACCCTCCAAACGTATTTGCATGCCTGTCCAAACGACAGGCATATCTATCACAGTAAAAACAATACTACCACAGTCAAGTGAAAAAAGCAAGCGAAAATTGAAAAATATTTTAGAACGGTTGTTGCAGACCGAAGAAAAGTGTGGTATACTATCCTCATCCGTATATGCTTGCGCGGGGAAGGAGCAGCTTATGGCAGAAATGACGAAAATGCAGCAGAAAATTTATGACTACATCGTTCAGATGCTGACTGAGGAAGGGTTTGCCCCCTCCGTCCGTGAGATCGGCGCGGCGGTGGGACTGAAGTCCCCTTCGACGGTGCACTTTCATCTGAAAAACATGGAGGAGCGCGGGATCATCAAGCGGTCGGGCCGCAAGGGTCGGACCATCACGCTGGTGCGTCCGGCAAAGGCCGCCGCTCCTGTGCAGGTGCAGGAGGTGGAGCCGCCGGTGGGACGGGTGCCCATCGTGGGCTCGGTGGCTGCGGGTACACCGATCCTGGCCCAGGAGTGCATCGAGGATTATCTGGCCTTCGACACCGGCGGCAAGGACGGCGAGTACTTTGCTCTGCGTGTGCGGGGTGAGTCCATGCTGAATGCGGGCATCCTGCCGGGCGATCTGGTGGTGGTGCACCAGCAGCAGGAGGCCCACAACGGCGAGATCATCGTGGCGCTGATCGAGGATGAGGCCACGGTGAAGCGCCTGAAGCGCAAGGACGGCCAGGTATGGCTGATGCCGGAGAACGAGGCGTACAGCCCCATTGACGGCCGCAATGCCTCCATCCTGGGCAAGGTCAGCGCCGTGATCCGAACGTATTGAGAATAGGAAATCAAAAAAACTGAGACGGCTTGACCGTCTCAGTTTTTTGTATCTGTATTTGTGTCTGCCGTGTCCCAGTTGACCTGCCAGTTCTCCAGGTGGTAGAAGGGATCGGCGGCGGTAGGGGTAATGGTATCCACCGCGTCATAGGGCAGCAGTACCGAGGTGCGCTTGAAGCACAGGGGAATGAAAGGCATCTGGCTTTGCAGGCGGCGGCACAGCGCCTCCAGCGTGACGGAGCGGCGCTCTTCATCTCCGGCGGTCAGGCAGGCGGCCAGCTGAGTGTCCATGACGTTGTCAGACCAGCCGCTGTAGTTCAGACTGCCGCCGGTGCCCAGCAGAGGGGTCACGTCCCAATCGGCGGTGAGCTTGCACTCACCATAGTACAGGTCGAAGCGGCCCTCGGCCAGGGCGGTGAGGTATTCGTCCCAGGGCAGGGCGCGGACGGTCACGTTGAAGTCATACTGATTCAGGGCCTGGGCGATCTCCTGGGCGGCAGCCACCTTGAAGCTGTTCTCGCTGTTGACCAGCAGCGTCAGGTCATAGACGCTCTCGCCGTCGGCCATATTCAGCTCCGCCATGGCGGCGGCGCAGTCGCCGGCGGTATTGGCGCGCTCCAGCGCGGTGGGGTACAGGCTGCTGGCGGGGTTGATGGGGAACTGGGCCGCTGTGCCGTGGCCCACCAGGTAGGCGCTGACGATGGCGGAGCGGTCGACGGCCAGACTGATGGCCTGACGCATGGCGGCGTCCTGGAACAGGCCGCGGGCCATGTTGAAGCCCAGAAACTGCAGGATGGTGGTATCCGCGTCGGTATAGCTGCCACTGGTGGAGGCCACGTCCACGCCGGTGCCGGTCATGGCATAGGCCAGCAGATGGACATCGTGGGAGGAGAAGGCATAGGCCGCGGCTTCACCGCTCTTGTAGGACAGCAGGCTGATGGTGTCAAAGGGCAGGGATTCGGTGCGCCACCAATGGGAATTGCGGCGCAGGGCGTCGTTGTCAGCATCCTTGACATAGGGGCCGGTGCCCACGGGGAAAAGCTGTGTCTCGGTGCCGGATCGGACGATGGGGATGTCCAGCAGCGCCGTGAAGGTACGGCGATCCTGGGCCAGTTGGATGGTCAGCGTGTTGATGTCCTGGGCCTTGACGGCGGTCACATCCGCCAGCCGGGCGGCGTAGCGGGAGGACTGCTGGGCGCGGAGGAGGGTGTAGGCCACATCCTGGGCCGTCAGGGGTGAGCCGTCACTGAACTGCACGCCGCTGCGCAGGCGGATGGTATAGGTGAAGCTCTCGGCATCGTAGCTCTCGCTCTGGGCCAGAACATTTTCCACCTCGAACTGGGGTGTCAGGCGGTACAGGGGCTCATACAGCAGCGTGGAGAGCGTCAGCTGTACACCGTCGGCACAGGTGATGGGGTCCAGTGTCTCACCGCCCAGATAGGGCAGGGCGAAAACGGTAAGGGCGGGGGTCTCCTCCTCCGTATCCGTCTGATAGTATTTGGCCAGCTCGCCCAGCGGGTCGTTGGAATAGGTGCCCTCGTCCCAGTTGGCGCAGCCGGAGAGGGTGAACAGCGTCAGTGCCGTGAACAGAAGGGCAAGGGTTCGTTTCATAGGTTGTCCTCCAGAGAGATCATGGCGATCTGGCTGCCCCGCGCGCCGCCGTGCTTCCGGTGGCTCCAGTAGAGGTCGGTGCGGCAGGCGGTGCAGTCGCCGCTGATATCGATCCGGGTGACCCCAGCCTTTTGCAGCCACAGGGCGTTGACGGCCTTCAAGTCGATGTGGTATTTGTGGCCGTTCCAGGTGATATAGGGCTCGGCCTCGCCGACCAGGGCGGCCCGCAGGGCCTCCGGCACGTCGCTGTCCGTCTCGAAGCAGCACTGACCGATGGCCGGGCCGATGGCAGCGCGAATATCAGCCGGGTCACAGCCGAAGAGCCGCTGCATCTCACGCACCGTCTTTCCCGCGATGCCCAGGGCTGTGCCCCGCCATCCGGCGTGACAGGCGCCGATGGCCTGGCGGACGGGGTCGTAAAGCAGTACCACATTACAGTCGGCGGAGAACACCACCAGGGGCAGATGGGGCACGTCGGTGACCATGCCGTCCACAGAGGGGTAGTCCCGGTCACGCCACAGGCCCTTGCCCGCGTCTGCCTCGGTGACGTGGCGCACCACGTCCTCGTGGATCTGCTTGGACAGCACCACCCGGTTTACGTCCGTGCCCAGGACGGCGCAGAAGCGGCGGTAATTCTTCCGCACCCGCTCCAGATCGTCGCCCCGGCCCACGCCCAGGTTCAGACTGTCCCACGGCGCGGGGGACACGCCGCCGGGACGGGTGGAAAAGCCGTGGCACACGCCGTCAAGGGTATCGGCGGTCAAATAGGTGATGCCATTTTTGGTGTTGGTGTGGAACATAGTACCTCCTTGAGGATGGGAAGGGCGGCGGCATCAGCCGCCGCCCGGTTTGGGTCATATAGAGTTTTGAACTTATGGGATCAGGAGTGGTACTCCTTGCAGTCGCACTTCTTCCACTTCAGCCCGCTGCCGCAGGGGCACAGGTCGTTGCGGCCGATCTTGACCACCTTCTTGGGCTGCTTCTTCACGGTGCCGTCGCCGCCCACGTTCTCGGTCATGCCCTTGGCTACACGCTCACGCTTGATCTCCTCGTTGCGCTGGATGCGGACGCTGTACAGACGGCGGACGGTCTCCTCCTGGATGGCGGAGATCATCTCCTCGAACATCTCGAGGCTCTCCTTCTTATAGGCGATGATGGGATCGGTCTGGGCGTAGGCGCGCAGGCGGATACCCTGGCGCAGATCCTGCATGGCGTCGATGTGCTCCATCCAGTACTCATCCACCACACGCAGCAGCACCACGCGCTCCACCTCGCGCATGATGGGGGCGGTGAACTCCTGCTCCTTCTTCTCGTAGAAGTCGGTGGCGGCGGCGATGAACCGCTGGGACAGGTCGTCGGCGGTCAGGGTGGGCAGCTCCTCCTCGGTGATCTTCACGGCGTACTTGGGGAAGTAGATGCCCTCCACGCCCCGCAGCAGCTCCTTGCACTGGGCGGCGTCCAGATGGGTCTGCTCCAGGAAGGCGGAATTCACCTGATTGGTGATGGCGGTGGCCATCATGTTCATGATGGTGTCCTTCACGTCCATGCCGTCCAGCACCTGCTTGCGCTGGCCATAGATGATCTCACGCTGCTTGTTCATGACGTCGTCGTACTCCAGCACCGACTTACGGGTCTGGAAGTTACGGCTCTCCACGGTGGTCTGGGCCTGCTGGATGGACTTGGTCAGAATTTTGTTCTCGATGGGCATATCCTCGTCCACATTGAGGCGCTCCATCATGTTGTTGATCCGGTCGCCGCCGAACAGGCGCATCAGATCGTCCTCCAGAGAGATGTAGAACCGGGTCTCACCGGGGTCGCCCTGACGGCCGGCACGGCCGCGGAGCTGGTTGTCGATACGGCGGGACTCGTGCCGCTCGGTGCCGATGATGAACAATCCGCCGGCCTGACGGACACGCTCGGCCTCGCCGGCGATCTCGTCCTTGTGCTTCTGCAGCCGCTCGGCAAACAGCCTGCGGGCGTCCAGGATCTCCTGGTCGTCGGTCTCGGCGTAGCCGGTGGCCTCGGCGATCAGCTCGTCGGTGAGACCGGCCTTGCGCAGGTCGTTCTTGGCCAGATACTCGGCGTTGCCGCCCAGCATGATATCGGTACCACGGCCGGCCATGTTGGTGGCCACGGTGACGGCACCGAACTTACCGGCCTGGGCCACAATCTCGGCTTCCTTTTCGTGGTTCTTGGCGTTCAGCAGGTTGCACTGGATGCCCTCCCGCTGCAGCAGGTGGCCCAGCAGCTCGTTCTTCTCGATGGACACGGTACCCACCAGGACGGGCTGGCCCTTGGCGTGGCACTCCTTCACCTGCTTGATGACGGCGCGGTATTTGCCGTTCTCGGTCTTATAGACGCTGTCGTCGTAGTCGATACGGGCGATGGGGCGGTTGGTGGGGATCTCCACGATATCCAGCTTGTAGATGGTGGCGAATTCCTCCTCCTCCGTCAGGGCGGTACCGGTCATACCGGACAGCTTGCTGTACAGACGGAAGTAGTTCTGGAAGGTGATGGTGGCCAGCGTCTTGCTCTCACGCTGCACCTGCACCTTCTCCTTGGCCTCGATGGCCTGGTGCAGACCCTCGCTGTACCGGCGGCCATACATGAGACGGCCCGTGAACTCGTCCACGATGATGATCTCGCCGTCCTTCACCACATAGTCCACATCGCGCTTCATGATGCCGTAGGCCCGGATGGCCTGGTTGATGTGGTGGGAGATGGTGCTGTTCTCGGGGTCGCCCAGGTTGTCCAGATGGAAGAACTCCTCGGCCTTGGCGATGCCGCGGGCGGTCAGTGTGACGGTCTTGGCCTTTTCATCCACCACATAGTCGGCGTCCAGATTGGGGTCTTCCTCCTCCTTGGCGTCGGTCTCCACGATGGTGAAGCGCTTCAGCTTGCGGGCGAAGGCGTCGGCCATGTCATAGAGCTGGGTGGACTTGTCGCCCTGGCCGGAGATGATCAGGGGGGTGCGGGCCTCATCGATCAGGATGGAGTCCACCTCGTCCACGATGGCGAAGTTGTGGCCCCGCTGCACCAGCTCGTTGGCGTAGATGGCCATATTGTCACGCAGATAGTCGAAGCCCATCTCGTTGTTGGTGCCGTAGGTGATGTCGGCGGCATAGGCCTTCTGGCGCTCCTCCTTGGTGAGGTCGTGGATAATAAGGCCCACGGTCAGGCCCAGGAAGCGGTGTACCTTGCCCATCCATTCGCTGTCGCGCTTGGCCAGATAGTCGTTGACGGTGACGATATGGACGCCCTTGCCGGTCAGCGCGTTCAGATAGGCGGGCAGCGTGGCCACCAGCGTCTTGCCTTCACCGGTCTTCATCTCGGCGATGCGGCCCTGATGCAGCACGATGCCGCCCACCAGCTGCACCGGATAGGGGCGCATGCCCAGCACGCGGTCCGCCGCCTCGCGGACGGTGGCAAAGGCCTCCGGCAGGATGTCGTCCAGCGTTTCGCCATTGGCGAGGCGCTCCTTGAATTCCGGCGTCTTGGCCTGAAGCTGGGCGTCGGTCAGCGCCTTGTATTCCTCCTCCATGCCCTCGATCTTATGGACGATGGGCCAGATGGATTTCAGCTCACGCTCGGAATACGTTCCGAAAATTTTGGTGATCAGTCCCATGTATTTTGATCCTTTCTGTGAAAAGAATTCGCATATTACATAATAATACAAATATCATTATACCATATCTATCCCGCATATGCAAAGGAAATTTGACGAACCATAGGCTATGGCAAGTTCCGGCTTGCCTACGACGGAAAAGAGTGGTACAATACTATAACACCTATCATAGCAGAAATGTGAAACGAAACTGTGAACTTTTTGGAAAGGATGTACGCCATGAAGCTGAGCTTTTTCGGCGCTGACCAGTGCGTCACCGGCAGCTGCCATTGTCTGGAGGTAAACGGAAAGCATATTCTCATCGACTGTGGCCTGCAGCAGGGACGGGACGAGGTGGACAACGCCACGCTGCCCTTCCATCCCGGCAGCATCGACGCGGTGCTGGTGACTCACGCCCATATCGACCACTCCGGCCGGATCCCCATGCTGATCAAGAACGGCTTCCAGGGGAAGATCATCACCACCCGGCTGACGGCCAACCTGCTGAATATCATGCTGGCGGACTCCGCCCACATTCAGGAGAGCGACGCCGAGTATCAGAACCGCAAGAACCAGCGTGCGGGCCGCCCCGACGTGGAGCCGCTGTATACCGTGGCGGATGCCATGCGGGTGCCGGAATTTCTGCAGACCTGCGAATATAACCAGACCGTGGACGTGTGCGAGGGCGTGAAGGCCACCTTCATCGACGCGGGCCACCTGCTGGGCAGCGCCTCCATCCTGATGGAGCTGACCGAGGGCGGCGAGAAGCGGAACATCGTGTTCTCCGGCGATATCGGCAATGTGGATCAGCCCATCATCCGGGATCCCCAGTTCTTCGGCGGGGCGGACTATGTGGTGATGGAGAGCACCTACGGCAACCGCAACCACACCGAGGTGTGGAGCTATACCGACGATCTGGCCCAGATCATCGACGAGACGCTGGGCAAGGGCGGCAACGTGGTGATCCCCTCCTTCGCCGTGGGCCGTACCCAGGAGCTGCTGTACTTCATCCGGGAGATCAAGAACCGCCATCTGGTGACCTCCGTACAGAACTTCCCGGTGTATGTGGATTCGCCCCTGGCCAAGTCCGCCACCGGCATCTTCTGCGGCGATCTGCGGGGCTATCTGGACGAGGAGGCGCTGGCCCTGGTGCAGGACGGCACCCATATGTTCAACTTCCCTGGCCTGCATCTGACGGAGTCGGTGGAGGAATCCAAGCTGCTGAATATGGATCATGTCCCCAAGGTCATCATCTCCGCCAGCGGTATGTGCGACGCGGGCCGTATCCGCCACCACCTGAAGTACAACCTGTGGCGTGCCGACAGCGCCGTGGTGTTCGTGGGCTTCCAGTCCCCCGGCACCCTGGGCCGCACCCTGCTGGACGGCGCGGCCAGCGTGAAGCTGTTCGGCGAGGATGTGGCCGTCCGGGCCAAGATCGTCAACTTCCAGGGTCTCAGCTCCCACGCCGACCGGGATCATCTGCTGGACTGGATCTCCCACTTCAAGGAGCCCAAGCCCCAACATGTGTTCATCGTCCACGGCGACCGGGAGGTAGCGCCGCTGTTCGCCGAGACCGTCAGCGCCATGGGCTTTGACGCCCACGCGCCCCAATATACGGAGGAGTACGATCTCATCACCTGCACCCAGTTGGCCAAGGGCTTCCTGCCGGAGCGGAAGAAGAGCGTGCTGGACGGCCAGGGCAGCCGGGCCGGTGTGGTCTATCAGAAGCTGCTGCAGGCCATGGACGCCCTGCAGGCGCTGGTACGCCGCAGCAAGGGCCGGGACAACAAGACCCTTGGCGCGATGGCGGAGGCCATCCGCAAGATCACGGAGAAGTTCGAGTTTTAACGCAACATGAAAATAGGGGAAGCCGGTGGCTTCCCCTATTTTTGAGAAAGAGGTCACATGGAAACGCTGCAAAAAAATCAGACCGTCCGGGCGGTCATCGAGGGCTACTCCTCCGAGGGGCTGGGCATCGCCCGCGTCAACGGGCAGGTGGTGTTCGTCCACCGTGCCATCCGGGGCGAGGACTGCGACATTCTCATCATGAAGGTGCTCAAGTACGCCGCCTTCGGCAAGGTGACGGCCATCCACACGCCCTCCGGACACCGGCAGGAGCCGGACTGCCCCTATTACGGCAGGTGCGGCGGCTGCGACTTCCGGCATATGGATTATGCCGAGGAGCTGTCCGCCAAGCGGCAGCGGGTGCAGGATGCCCTGAGCCGCATCGGCGGCAGCGCTGTGCAGGTGGAGGAAATTCTGGGCGCGGCGGATACGGCCTGTTACCGCAACAAGAGCCAGTATCCCATTGCGCCCAACGGCACGGTGGGGTTCTACCGTGCCCGCAGTCACGAGGTCATCGGCGTGGAGCGGTGCCTGCTCCAGCGGCCGGAGGCCGACGCGGCGGCGCAGGCGGTGCGGCAGTACATCCGACAGTTCCGGGTGCCCTGCTATGACGAGAAAACGGGCCGGGGCCTGCTGCGGCATCTGTACGTCCGCACCAACGGGGCGGGGGAGAGCCTGATCTGCCTGCTGGGCAACGGCGAACGTGCGCCCCATGAGCCGGAGCTGGTGGAGCTGCTGCGGCAGGCCGTTCCCGACGCGGTGGGCGTGGTGTGGGGCGTGAACCGGAAGAAGGGCAACGTGATCCTGGGGGATAGCTACCGAACCCTGTGGGGAGCGGATACCCTGCGGGATACCCTGTGGGGTCTGACCTTCCGGCTCAGCGTTCCGTCCTTCTATCAGGTGAACCGGGTGCAGGCGGAGGTGCTGTACCGCAAGGCGGTGGAGTTCGCCGCTCTGACGGGAGAGGAGACGGTGCTGGATCTCTACTGCGGCGCAGGCACCATCACGTTGTGCATGGCCCGGCACTGCAGGCAGGCCATCGGCGCGGAGATCGTGCCGGAGGCCATCGACGACGCATGGCAGAACGCCAAGAAAAACGGCGTGGAGAATGTGGAGTTCTTCTGTGGCGATGCCAAGGAGACGGCGGCGGAGCTGGCCCGCCGCGGCCTGCGGCCCGATGTGATCTGCGTTGATCCGCCCCGGAAGGGTCTTGCCCCGGAGGTGGTGGACGCGGCGGCGGCCATGTCGCCCAGGCGCATCGTCTATGTCTCCTGCGACCCGGCCACCCTGGGCCGGGACGTGAAGCGCTTCGCCCAGCATGGCTATGCCGCCGTCCGGGCCGCCGCGGTGGATCTGTTCCCCAGAACGGCCCATGTCGAGACGGTGGTGTTGCTGGAGCGGGACGCGGCCAGCGACGGAGATGAGAACGGAAATGCGTAAGGTGCTGATCCTGATGGGAAGCCCCCGCAGAAACGGCAACACGGCCAAGCTTGCGGCGGAGTTCGCCCGGGGCGCAAGGGACGGCGGCGTGGCGGTGACGGAGATCGTTCTGCGGGAAAAGACGATCGGCGACTGCCTGGGCTGTTGCGCCTGCCGGAGCAACGGCGGGTGCTGCGTGCAGAAAGATGACATGCGGGAGGTCTATGCGGCGCTGGAGGAAAACGACGTGATCGTGCTGGCGTCCCCGGTCTATTTCTACACCTGGACATCCCCGATGAAGCGCGTGATCGACCGTACCTTCGCGGTGGAGCCGCATCTGCGGAACAAGGCGTTCTATCTGCTGGCCACCGGGGCGGCATCGGAGGAGAGCGGCATGGAGACCATGCTGGACAGCTTCCGGCAGTATGCCGCCTGCTTCTGCGCCGGTGGAAACAGGATCGGCGGCTATCTGTTGGCCTGCGGTACCAGAGCGCCGGACGACATCACCTCGCTGCCGGTCATGGAGCGGGCATACGCCCTCGGCAGAGCGGCGCAGCGGGAAAACCGGATATAAAAACCAAACGGAGGCGGGGGAAAAATTTTTGCCCGCCTCCGTACTTTATCTTGACATACCATCAAAAATATGGTAAACTAAGACGCTTATATTGGGATGATGGGGACATATCCCCTTTTACATGCTCAGTATACCACCGCCAAGAGGGAAAAACAAGTGGTTTGATGCAAAAATGGCAACAAAACCGCGTGTGTCAAACGGCGGGCTGAATTCGTTTGGTAAAATTTGAAATACAGAGCCTCAGACGGCCCGGCGGGGCGTCCGGGGCGGCACAACAAACAGAAAGGCGTGATGGACTAACATGGCCAAGGACAAGTACTACGGCAAGACAGTACGCAAGAACTTTGCCCGGCACGAAGAAGTGGTGGCAATGCCCAATCTGCTGGAGATCCAGAAGGATTCCTATAAGTGGTTCCTGGAGACCGGCCTGCGGGAAGTGTTTTCCGATGTGGACGTGATCTCGGATTATGCCGGCAACCTGGAGCTGAGCTTCATCGACTACACCATGGACGAGAAGCCCAAGTACGATGTGGAGGAGTGCAAGGCCCGTGACGCCACGTATGCCGCCCCCATGAAGGTGCGGGTGCGCCTGCACAACAAGGAGACCGGCGAGATCAAGGAGCAGGAGATCTTCATGGGCGACTTCCCCCTGATGACCCACTCCGGCACCTTCGTCATCAACGGCGCCGAGCGCGTGGTGGTCAGCCAGATCGTTCGCTCCCCCGGCATCTACTACGGCAAGGAGATCGACCTGAAGACCGATCTGCCCCTGCTGACCAGCACCGTGATCCCCTACCGCGGCGCGTGGCTGGAGTATGAGACCGATACCAGCGAGGTGTTCTGGGTCCGTATCGACAAGAACCGCAAGCTGCCCATCACCTGCCTGATCCGCGCCCTGGGTCTCAAGACCGACGCGGAGATCCTGGAGCATTTCGGCGATGACGAGCGAATCGTGGTGACGCTGGAGAAGGATACCTGCAAGACCTATGAGGAGGCTCTGCTGGAGATCTACCGCAAGCTGCGTCCCGGTGAGCCTCCCACGGTGGACTCCGCCCAGACCCTGATCCAGAACCTGTTCTTCGATCCCCGGCGCTATGACCTGAGCACCGTGGGCCGCTATAAGTTCAACAAGAAGCTGACCTTCTGGGCCCGGGCCAAGGGCCAGATGCTGCAGGAGCCCGTGGCCGATCCCGCCACCGGCGAGCTGCTGTTTGAAGAGGGCCATGTGCTGACCGCCGCCGACTGCGCCGAGATGGACGCCATCGGCGTGAAGGAGGTCACCGTGACCCTGGACACCGGCAAGGTGCTGAAGATCACCTCCAACGGCATGTGCGACATGTCTCGCTATGTGGACTTCGATCCCCGCGAGAAGTGCGGCATCAAGGAGCGCGTCCGCTTTGACGTACTGCAGGAGCTGCTGGGCCAGTATCAGGGCGAGGAGCTGATGGAGCAGTGCAAACTGCACGCCGACCAGTTGGTGCCCAAGCACATCATCATCGACGATATCTTCGCGTCCATCAACTACATGAACGCGCTGGCCTACGGCCTTGTCACCCGTGACGATATCGACCATCTGGGCAACCGCCGCCTGCGCTGCGTGGGCGAGCTGCTGCAGA
>USAT01000040.1 GCA_900552725.1 uncultured Eubacteriales bacterium
TTTTGGCCGCTGTCCCAAAAGTACCCAAAAGGACAGCTTAAACCTGCGGTTTAAGGATCCGCGCACGCTGTTTTGCATTGCAAATTTGCGGCCTTTTACCACGCGTTTGCGGAAATTATTTGATATCGCTGCGTATGACGCATTGACGTTCTTCTTGCGCCGCTGCCGCTGATGCGGTGCGACGGTAGAAGATAACTCGCTGTACGGCGGCGGCATGTGGTCATGCCGCCCTACGAAGTTTTATCGGTAGCCGTTCCGTAGGGCGGGGTGACCACACCCCGCCGCGCAAAATTGTGCGGCAAAGTTCCGCCGGGGTGCGAAACACTCCTCCCCCCCGCCTAATCAGTCCAACTATCATATCATCTTTTAACAAAAAAGCAACACCTATTTTGTATTTCTTGACAAAATATCCCGGTTTCCTCTATAATTGAAATCAACTACTGCTGACGCAATGAGGTGCCGTTTATGAATTGGACACTGCTGTGCCAACTGATCGTGCTGTTTTTCGTGTTCTCCGTGCTGGGCTGGATGATGGAGGTCACGCTGAAATACATCCAATACCACCGGTTCATCAACCGGGGCTTCCTCATCGGCCCCTACTGCCCCATTTACGGCAGCGGCGTGGTGCTGGTGACGGTGCTGGTGGGCGGCCTGATCGGCATTCGAGGCGGCACCCCCGGCGAGATCTTCCTGGCCGGCTTCTTCATCTGTGGCGGCCTGGAGTACTTCATCAGCTGGTACATGGAAAAGGCCTTCCATGCCCGGTGGTGGGATTACAGCCGCAAGCCCATGAACCTGAACGGCCGCGTGTGGATCGGCAATCTGATGCTGTTCGGTCTGGCCAGCGTGGTGATCGTGCTGTGGATCGACCCGGTGTACTTCCGGCTCATTGAAAAGCTGCCTTTGTTCTGGCTGCACTTCGCCGCCATCGCCATCGTGGCGCTGCTGGTGTCGGACTGCGTGGTGTCCCATGTGATGATGGACATCGTCCGCAGGGAGATCGACGCCCAGGACGGCGACAGCACCGAGGAAATCAGTCTCCGCGTTCACGAACTGCTGCGTGACCGGAATCTGTTCCTGCGCCGTATCCACCAGGCATATCCCGAGCTGCAGGCCCGTCCCCGCGCTATGATGGAGCGGCTGAAGCAGGCCCGGAAGGAGTTCAAGGAATCCAACCTTCGGGTAAAGGAGCTGCTGGACGAGCTGGCCCGCCGCCGGAAGAACGGCGAGGCCCTGGAGGAGATCACCGCCCGTCTGGAGACGGCTGCCGCCGCTATGAAGGAGCGCCGCGCCAAGCTGCGCGAGCTGGAGCGGAAACTGCGCCGCCAGCGGGACGACGAGGAATAAAAGCGACAAAAATGGACTGTCCTTCAGGACAGTCCATTTTTTATCAATCGAAGCCAAACAGGCCCATGATGCGGTGGTACAGATCCTTGTGCTCCTCGTACCAGTCCTTGCGCTCACGCAGCAGACGCTCGGCGTCGGCGTATTCCTCCAGCGCCTGGCTGGCCTCCAGATAGCCACGGGTCAGCACCCGCATGCGCTTGCTCATGTACTGCATGATGCTCATGATCTTGGCGGGCCGCTCCTGGAAATAGTGGCCGAAATTCTCGTGGGTGATGACGGTACACGCGGTCTTTTCCAGGGCTACGGCGGTGGCGTTCTGGGGACGGCTCTCCAAAAAGCCCACAATGCCGAAGAAGCCGTCGGCCTCCACCTCGTTCAGCAGACGCTGGGTGGGCTTGTGATAGTCCACATACAGGGCCACCTGACCGTAGAGCACGTCGTAGATAGCCGACACATAATCACCCTGCTGGTAAATGACCTCGCCTTTTTTGAAGATCTTCTCCCCTGCCTCGGGATGGTTCGTCACAGATATCGCCGCCTTTCTGTTATGAGATATGATGCTCCGGTTTAGAACATCTTGTCAACGTACGCATTCAGCTTTTTCGCGTCGTAGCTGTCCTTATAGGTGGTTTTGAAGCGCTGCACTGTCAGGGAGTTGAACTGCAGCACCTTGCGGTACTTCATAATTCCGGCCACCAGGCCGAACAAGGCGCAGATGGGGCCGTAGGGCAGCATCTTCACGCAGGTGTAGGCCAGGGCCGCGATGACGATGATGGAGACCACCACACCGGCGATCTGCTTTTTCGGCTGGATCAGCTTGACCTCCTCGGCGCTGATGATGCCCTCGTCGATCATGGTCTGGGCAAAGCGCTTCTGCACGCCGAACTGAGACACCGCCGACAGCACGATGGGCGCCACCGCGAGAAAAGAAAACAGCGTGATGACCGCGTTCCAAAGAAAAATGTCAAATCCTTCCATGTTGCCCATGCTCGTTATTCCTCCGTTTTTGTCATAGTATTGTTGGTATACGCGATGTGCACGTCGCTGCGGCCTGACAGATACAGCATGTGGCTGTACCGCAGCGAGAAGGACACCGTGTCGCCCACCGCCAGCGGGCGGGGACAGTCGGTCACGTCCAGGATGCAGTGGTCGGAGCTGCCGCCCACCACGGTGATGCCGCTCTCGCGGGGCTCCAGGGTCTCCAGCTCACCCACGTCGGCCCGGCCCAGGGCCAGCAGGGCACGGCGGCGGATGCCGTGGTCGGCGTACTCCGGCGTATGGCCGAAGGCGTCGATGCAGAACTCGCCCTGGGGATAGGTGGGTTTCTCCCGCACCTCGATGACCTCCGCCGTCAGGGTGAAGGTATCGCTGCGGAGATAGTCCATATCGGTGATGTGCCACAGCCTTTGCAGGTCGTAGCCCAGCAGGATATTCTCGCCGATGCGCAGGTGGTTGATGCCCCGGGGCATGGTGTCCCAATGCACCAGAGTGTAGGAACTGGTGGCGCCGCCGGAGACGATCTCCAGCTTGCGGCCGATGGTGTCCTCCACCCGACCGGCCAGGTCGGTCAGCTGCGTCATCTTCTCCGGCGTAGGCCGGATGGAACCGTAGCAGCTGAGATTCACGCCGATGCCCGCCAGGTGGACATGGGGCAGGTCCCGCTCCACATGGACGCAGGCGGCCACCAGCTCGTCCGGCTTCCAGAAGCCCTCGCGCAGGTCGCCCAGGTCGGCCATGACGATGACGCTGTGGGTCCTTCCCTGCCGCAGGCACTCCTGCTCCAGGGCGTCCAGGGTGGCCGTCTCGCTTTGCAGGGACATGTCGCACAGTGCCACGGTGTCCGCCAGCTCGGAGAGACCGGGGATGCGGATCAGCAGGAAGGGGCCCTCCACGCCTGCGGCGCGGCAGCGGGCCACCTGCTCCAGGCGGCTGGTGCCGATCTGGGACGCGCCCGCCTTCCGCATGACCTGGGCCACAGGGGGCATGCCCTCCACGCCCTTGACGATGCCGCACACGGCGATGCCGCGCTCATGGCAGCGGGAAATCACCTGGTAGGCGTTATGATACAGCCTGTCCAGATGGACCTCCAGACAGGGAAATTGCCGGTTCATGGGTTTCACCTCGTTTGCGATATTGCCATATTGGCAGTTATATTAGTATAACACATCTTTTTCCATAAAGCCACACAAATTTTTCCGCCCGGCCCGCGGATAGAAAACAGCCGCCCGTTTCCGACGCGGGCGGCTGTTCTCCGTAAGAGTGATAGAGAAGAGAGGTGAATAAATTGATTGGGATTACGTTTGTGAAAAGGATAAAGGGATTATGAAATTAAAGGGTTATGTAAGAGGGTGAATACAATGGGATCAAGGGTAACAACGAGAGTGTATTGGTTAAAGAGTGTGAGTGAGTAAGTGAAGAGAGTGTGTTTGGGAAGTAAATGATCGTTTTGTAACGTTTGGCCTTACTGGGCCAGGGTCTTGCCCAGCTCGCGGCAGGCGTTCAGGGCCGCGTCATCGGGAGCCTCGCAGCAAGTGACGCTTTCGCATACCAGGTTCAGGCCCGCGTCATTGCAGTCCTTCTCCCAGCTGCGCATCCATTCGCCGTCGCCCCAGCCGTAGGAGCCGAACAGGGCCACGCTGGTGCCGCCCAGACGGTTCTTGCAGCTGTCGAACATGGGCTGGAAGTCCACTTCCTCCAGCACCTCGCTGCCCATGGCGGGACATCCGAAGGCGATGGCGGAATAGTTCAGCGCACCGGCATCCACCTGGTCGGGAGTCATGACGGTGACCTCGGCGCCGACTTCCTTCATGCCCTCGGCCACAGCGTTGGCCATGGCCTCGGTATTGCCGGTGCCGCTCCAGTAAATTACAGCAGTCTTTTTCATGTTTTTGTGTCCTTTCTTGTATTACTAAATTACTTCTTTTTCGTTTTCAGCTGGCCACGGTCAGCTGGCCGATGTCGGAGCCGGAGCGCCACAGAGCACAGTAGATCTCCGTGCACTTGCGGAACTGGGCGAACAGGCGGCGGGCCTTCTCCTCGTCGCCGTAGACCTTCCACAGGCCGGCGCACTTGAAGTCGCGGGAGCGGTGCTCGATGAAGCCCTGCACATCCTCCGGGGGATAGCTGAGAAACAATCCCACCTCGTGGGGGAACTCGCCCTCCTCGCGGAAGCGGCGGATCAGCTTTGCCACGCAGCGCTGGCACCCGGCGCAGCGGTAGCCCGCCTTTTGCAGGATGTCCTGGGCCAGGCTGCTCTCCAGATCACGCCGCAGCCCGGCGGGACGGTACAGGTACAGCAGCGCCTGATTGTCACGGTACCGGATGGGCAGCAGGCACAGTCCCTTGGGCACCAGCAGACGGTTGAGGCGGCGGATGTCCGACAGGAGGGACGCCCGGTCATCGCAGGGGCAGGGGAACAGACTGCCCGTTTTGATGCCCGCCAGTGTAGGGGCACACTGTTTGATCAACAATTCTTCTGACATACGCCGCCTCCTCTCGTCTGCTAGTATGGTGGGGGATGATGTCCGTTATTCGTCAGTTAGTATTGTCTAACCGTACTGTTTTAAAAAAGCTGCCGTGTGGGGCAGTCTCCGAAAACAGTACCTCGCAATAGTTAGCACCAGCTAACCGTCAGGCCTTAAAAAAGCTGCCGTGCTTGGCAGTTCTTTCAAGCAATTCCCTATCGGAACTATAGGCATTGTAACATAGCTTTCTCTGTTTGGCAAGACCTTTTTTCAAAATTTTCCAGATTTTTTTGAGGGACGCAGACAGGGCAGGGTCTCCCCTGCCCTGTTTCTATCCGAAATGTTGCTGTTTTCCGGGAAAATCAGGCAAAAACCACCTGAACCAGCACCATATAGACCACTGTGCCCGCGCCGATGGACAGCAGCACGTTGCGCTTCCACAGGTGCAGCCCCGTCACCACCGCCAGGGCGATCAGCTCCGGCAGGCCGTGGGGCGCGGCGGCGATGTCCACATTCCGCAGACAGTACACCACCAGCAGGCCCATCATGGCAGCGGGCAGGGTACGGCCCAGATACTCCACCACCTTGGGGATGGGCTTGTTGTCAGGGAACAGCAGGAAGGGCAGGAACCGGGTGATGATGGTACCCAGCGTCACGGCACCGGCAATCACCAGCGCCTGGGTCGTTGTCAATGTCATAGCTTCTTCCTCCCCAGCAGTAATACGATCAGCACCAGCACCATGGCGGGGATCACCAGATTGTCCGCGCCGAACACCGCCAGCGCCGCGGCGGAACACACCAGGCCGATAACGCCGCTCATGCGGTTCTGGGGATTCTTCACCTGCTCGATGAACAGCACCACGAACAGGCCCGTCAGGGCGAAGTCCAGGCCCGTGGTGTCGAAGGTGATGAACCGGCCCGCCACCGCGCCCAGCACCGAGCCTGCCGCCCAGTAGCCGTAGTTCAGCAGCGACACCGCCAGATAGAAGTCCTTCCGGGGCATGTCCGCCGGCGGCTCCACCGAGGAGACGATGGAGAAGGTCTCGTCGCTGAGGGTGTAGATCAGCGGGAATTTGGCCGCGCCCAGGCCGCGGTATTTGCCCAGCATGGACACGCCGTAGAACAGGTGGCGGGCGTTGACCATCAGGCTCATCAGAAACGCCTGAAGGGGGTCAAAGGCGGTGGTCAGCAGCGTGATGGCCACGAACTGCATGCTGCCGCAGTAGGCCAGACAGCACATCAGCAGCACCCATGGCACGCCGTAGCCCTTGGTCTGCATCAGCACGCCGTAGGCAATGCCCAGTACCAGGTACCCGGTCAGCACCGGGATGGTCTGGGGAAACGCGGCGCGGATGGCGGCCAGGGCGGGATGCTGGTTTTTTTCCATACATCCACCTCCGGATAAAGAAGCTGTAAAGTGCCCTCATTATATCTGAGGCCGCGGGAAAAAGCAAGAAAAGTTTACAATTACCGCCTTGATTCCCTGCTGGGATATGGTATCGTATAGATACAGAGGAAAGGAGCGTGATCCTATGAAGAAGCTGCATAAGGTGGAGCAAGGCAAGATGCTCTGCGGTGTGTGCACCGGTATCGCCGCCTATTTCGACATTGATCCCACGCTGGTACGTCTGGGTTGGGTGCTGTTCTCCCTGCTGGGCGGCAGCGGTATCCTGGCCTACATCATCTGCGCGCTGGTGATCCCGAACGATCCGGATAAGGTACAGTAAAGACATCAAAAGCACCTCGGCGGGGTGCTTTTCTTTCGTTTGACAACCCACCGACAGACTGGTACAATAGAAACATCAAACAAAAAGGAAGTGATCCCATGATCCTGACTCCCCAGCAGCAGGCGCTGCTTGACGGCGAAAAGGGCGAGGTCATGGCCAAGGTGGTCAAAACACTGGTCATGTACGGCGACGCCTTCGGCGCGGAGCGGATGGTGCCCGTCACCAGTCAATACGGCCACACGGTCATCAGCTTCGGCCTTGACGTGATGAAGCCGGTGTACGACCTGTACGACCAGCTGATCGCCGCCGGACTGACCGACGGCCAGCGCTTCACCGCCGATCCCCGCCCGCTGGACGAAAACGTCCCCTCCGGCCTTCTGGAGGACGTGGTGTTCAAGAAGATCATGTATACCCAGCAGGCGCGGTACGAACAGCAGCTCCAGAAGCTGGGCATTGTCAGCGACGACGCCTATACCTGCACCTGCTATATGGACGAGGTGGGCAACGTCCCCAAGAAGGGTGACGTGCTGACCTGGGCGGAATCCTCCGCCGTAGTGTACGCCAACTCCGTGCTGGGCGCCCGGTGCAACCGCAACTCCGGGATTCTGGAGCTGATGGGCAGCATTGCGGGCTTTGTGCCGGAGTTCGGCCTGCTGACCGACGCGGGCCGCAAGGCCACTTGGGTGGTGGAGGTGCGCTGCACCGCCTGTCCCGAGCCGCAGCTGCTGGGCAGCGCCATCGGCATGAAGGTCATGGAGGAGGTGCCCTACATCAAGGGCATGAACACCTGGCTGGGCACCGAGCTGGACGACGGCGCGAAAACGTATCTGAAGGACTTCGGCGCGGCCACCGCCTCCAACGGCGCGGTGGGCCTGTACCACATCGCCGGACTGACCCCGGAGGCCAAGGAACAGGGCGAGAGCCTGATCGCGGAGAACGCCAGGGTTTACGTCATCGACGACGCGGAGCTCCAGCGGGTGAAGGACAGCTATCCCGTCATGTGGAAGAATCCCCACGCCAAGCCGGAGCTGTGCTTCGTGGGCTGCCCCCACATGTCCCTGAAGCAGCTCCACGACTGGACGGACGCGGTGGAGCAGAACCTGCGGCTGAATGGCCTTGACAAGGTGGCCGTTCCCACGGTGTTCACCGCCGCCCCCGCCGTCATCAAGGCCTTTGAGCAGGACACCGTCTATGCGGCGCGGCTGCACAACATGGGCGTGGTGGTCAGCTATATCTGCCCGCTGATGTACATGAACAACCCCCTGTGCAAGAAGAAGGCGGTCATCACCTCCTCCAACAAGCTGCGCACCTATACCAGCGCCCGGTACTATACCGAGCGGGAGATCCTGGACATCATCACCGGAAGGGAGGGTGACTGATATGAAGGAATTCAAGGGCCGCGTCGTGGTGCCCGGCACCTGCCGGGCGGAAGCGCTGGTGAGCCATGGCGGCTTCAACACACTGGCCAGCTATCAGATGGCGCTGATGTTCGGCGACAAGAAGGTAAAATGCGGCGACCAGAATAACGCCGACCTCTATAAGAAGCCCATGCTGGGCAAGGCCCTGTGCCTGCCCATGACCATCGGCTCCACCACCGGCGGCATGGTTCTGTTCACCGCCTGCGCCCTGGGCAAGCAGCCCGCCTGTATGCTGTTCTCCATGCCCATCGACTCGCTGGCCGCCAGCGGTGCGATCCTGGGCGACGTGTGGACCGACGGCAAGATGCCCGTGGTGGACAGTCTGGGCGAGGAATTTCTGGAATACGTCAAAACCGGCATGCAGGTGACGGTGGGTGAGGAAGGACTGGTGACGGTAGAATGAGCGACAGCGTGTTTGACAAGAAGCCCAGCGAGTGCCGCTATTCCTTCATGCAGCACAGGGAGTGCGAGTTCTTCCCCTGCCACGCCACCAACCATCCTGAGGATTTCAACTGCCTGTTCTGCTACTGCCCGCTGTACGCCCTGGGCAGCCGGTGCGGCGGCAATTTCAAGTGGCTGGAAAACGGCGTGAAGGACTGCTCCGCCTGCATGCTGCCCCATGGCCGCGGCAGCTATGAGTATATCATGGGCAAGTTCCCCCTGATCTCCGCCATGGCCAAGCGCAACCGGTAAACGGAACATATACAAAGCCCTGACCCGTTGGGTCAGGGCTTTGTATATGTTCCCGGTGGGATCACAGTAGCTTCACACAGCGGATACCGCCGGCCAGTGCGGCGGCAAAGGTGTCGCCATCAGCCATCTCGCCCACGATGCTGCCATAGTGGGTGGGAACAGCCACTTGGGGATGGATGGCGTTGGCCAGCGCCGCAGCCTCGGATGCCGTCATGGTGTAGGTGCCGCCCGCGGGCAGAAACGCTGCGTCGCACCGAACGGCCCGTGCCTCCGGCGTATCGTCGGTGTCGCCCGCCACATAGACCCGGCGGCCCGCCACCGTCACCACATAGCCCACCCATTGGTTGGCCTGGGGATGGAACTTCTTGCCGATGTTGTAGGCGGCCACGGTCTCAAAGGCCACACCCTTCACCTGATACGTTCCGCCGGGCTGCACGGTCATGATCTGACCGGCGGCAAAGCCCGCCGCCAGCGCCGTCTCCCGGCAGCTCTCCGGCAGGACGATCACGCCGTCCGGCTTCATCACCCGGCGGATGTCCTCCGGCGAGAAGTGGTCATAGTGCTCGTGGGTCACGAAGATCACATCGCCGTCCTGCGGACTACCCTCCACCCGGAGGGGGTCGAACCACAGCACCGTCTCTCCGCCGCAGCGGATAGAGCTGTGACAGTTGATGGAAAAGTGGGTCATAAAATCGTTCATATCTGGTCCTCCTGCATACGGCATCCGCCGTGCCCTCCGGTGATGCTCTGTCACCAGTATAAGGCACGGCGGATATGAAAACAAGAATTACTTTTACTTTTTCAGGCGGCCGAACAGGCCCTTCTTTTCATAGGGCTCGCTGGCGTAGCCCAGCACCTTGTAGCCGGTGGGCTCGATAACGGCCCGCAGGGCCTCCTCGCTGATGTCCTCCTCGCTGAGGATCACCGTCTCGCCCTTGGTGTGGGAGGACGTGACCTTCTTCACCGGGAACTTGGCGCGCACCGCGTCATTGACGTGACTTTCGCACATGCCGCAGGCCATCCCGTCGATCTTCAATGTGATCTGAACCATAATAGATACCTCCATATCAAAATTCCTGTCCCGTACCGCGCCATATGGTTAGATAACGCTAACCATATGGCTTTGGAAATGCCGCTTCTGCGGCATTTCCGGCGGCACAGGGCCGTTTGTTACTTTTTGAAGCTGTCCTTCAAAGACACGCTGCGGTTGAACACCAGATGCTCCGCCGTGGAGTCCCGGTTATCCAGGCAGAAGTAGCCCACCCGCATGAACTGGAACGTGGGCGCGTTGATGCCGGTGCGGTTCTCCTGCTTGTCGAACTCCGCCGCCACCTTGCGCATCTCCGGCTCCACCTTGCAGCCGGTCAGCACCGTCAGGCTACCGGGGTTCAGGCAGTCCAGGAAGTCCTTGTCGGGGCCGTCCGGCGTGGCGTCGGAGAACAGATTGTCGTACAGCCGCACCTCGGCATCCATGCAGTTCTCCGCGTCCACCCAGTGGAGGGTGGCGCCCTTCACCTTGCGGCCGTCGGCGGGATCGCCGCCACGGGAGTCGGGATCGTACTCACACAGCACCTCGGTGACGTTTCCGTTCTCATCCTTCACGCAGCCGGTGCACTTCACCAAATACGCGCCCTTCAGGCGGCACTCCAGACCGTTGGGGGTCAGGCGCTTATACTTGGGCACGGGGACTTCCATGAAGTCATCCGCCTCGATCCACAGATGGCGGGAGAAGGTGATCTCATGGGTGCCCTGGGTGGGATCGGTGGGATTGTTCTCCACGGAGAAGGTCTCGCTCTTGCCCTCGGGATAGTTGGTGACCGTCAGCTTCACGGGGTGCAGCACCGCCATGGTACGCTCGGCGGTGGCGTTCAGATCCTCCCGCAGGCAGTGCTCCAGCGTGCCGTACTCGATGACGCTGGGGGTCTTGCCCACGCCGATCATCTCGCAGAAATTGCGGATGGAGGCGGCGGTGTAGCCCCGGCGGCGCAGGCCGCACAACGTGGGCATCCGGGGATCGTCCCAGCCGGAGACATAGTGCTCCTCCACCAGCTTGCGCAGCTTCCGCTTGGACATGACGGTGTGGTCGATGTTCAGGCGGGCAAACTCGATCTGCCGGGGCTTGTGGTAGGGGATGGAGACGTTGTTCACCACCCAGTCGTACAGGGGACGGTGCTCCTCATACTCCAGGGAGCACAGGCTGTGGGTGATGCCCTCCAGGGCGTCCTGAATGGGATGGGCAAAGTCGTACATGGGGAAGATGCACCACTTGGTACCCTGCCGGTGGTGGTTGATGAAGCGGATGCGGTAGATGACGGGGTCGCGCATGTTGAAGTTGCCGCTGGCCAGGTCGATCTTGGCGCGGAGGGTCATCTTGCCCTCCTCCACCTCGCCGTTCTTCATCTTTTCAAACAGCCGCAGGTTCTCCTCGATGGGCCGGTCGCGGTAGGGGGACACGGCGGGAATACCGATGTCGCCGCGGTTGGCCTTGAATTCCTCCGGCGTCAGCTCACAGACATAGGCAAGGCCCTTCTTGATGAGCTCCACCGCGTACTCATAGTCCTTCTCGAAATAGTCGCTGCCGTAGAAGAACCGGTCGCCCCAGTCGAAGCCCAGCCAGTGGATATCCTGCTGGATGGCGTCCACATATTCGGTGTCCTCCTTGGCGGGGTTGGTGTCGTCCATGCGCAGGTTGCACAGGCCGTTATACTTCTCGGCAGTGCCGAAGTCGATGCACAGGGCCTTGCAGTGACCGATGTGCAGATAGCCGTTGGGCTCCGGCGGGAAACGGGTGTGGACGGTCATTCCCTGGAACTGACCACCCTCTGCGATGTCCTCGTCGATGAAATTGATAATGAAGTTTTTGCCGGACTCCTCCGTTTCGGGGGTCTTGATTTCCTCGGCCATGATCTTTCTCACACTCCTTGTATGTCGTAATATTGTGCAAAAGCAATTTTTAATTATAACCGCCCATGAGGGGAATTGCAAGAGGTTTGCCCTCCCTCCTGCAAAAAACTCACAGGGCGTCAAATTCCTCCCGGGTCAGCAGGAGATCCAACGCCTCCAGAAGCCCGTTGGCGGTCAGCCGTGCGGGCAGACCCAGCTCCCTTTGCAGCGTTGCCCGCCTTTCGGCGGAGCCGGGGCCGATCAGTCCCTTGTCCAGAAGATCCGCCTTCGTAATACCGGCGGAGCGGCGGGGTGCGTCCTCCCCCTCGAAGGTGGCACCGGCGCGGCGAAGAGCGTCCGTCAGCACCTGCGGCGTCATACCTTCCACGCCCAGCTTGCCCTCCTTCCCCGGCTTTCTCTTGCGCTTCTCCTTGCCGTACACGTCGGGGACATACGCCTGCTTTACTCTGTCCGGGGGCAGCAGCCCCTTCAGGTGGCTGCGGAGCACGAAGCCCGCGCCGTCCGGGTCGGTCAGCAGGATCACGCCCCGCGCCTCCGCCAGACGGCGGAGATACGCCGCCTTCTCCCGGTCGTTGAACAGGGCGAAGCCGCCCACCTCCACCACGGCGGCGTCCACCGCCTGCAGGAGCGTATTTCTGTCGTACCGCCCCTCTACTACGATGACTTCCCTGACCCGCGGCTTCACTTCACACCTGCCAGTTCCATGAGAAATAGCTTCAGTTCGCCCTCATTGTCCATGTTTCGTTCGCTTTTCATGCGATGATCCAGCGTCTGGCAGCGCTTCACCGCCTCACGGCACCAACTGCGCCGCACGCCTCTGGCTGACTGCATCAGCTTTTTGGCCGGGTAATCGGACTTCATGCGCCACAAATCCTTCAGCCACAGCACGTCCTTGCCGCCGTCGATTGCCAGCCGAGCTGTGTACAGCTGCCGCAGCGTCTTTCCCAATGCCGCCAGAATGCGGATAGGCTCCTCCTGCATCCGCAGCAGTTCTGCAAGGCACTCTGCCGCCTTGTCATAGTCACGAGCCGCCACTGCGTCCGTCATGTCGAACACCCGCGCGTCCAGCACAGGGTCCGCCACAGCGGCGATATCCGCCGCTGTGATTTTCGCTCCCCTGGCATAGGCAGCGATTTTGGCGATTTCCGGCACCAGACCGGTCATCAGGCTGCCGCAGGTGAACAGCAGATGATCTACCGTGCCTGCATCGATATCCTTCCCGGCAGCGGCAAAACGGCGGCGCACCCACTTTTGCAGCTTCTGCTGTCCCTGCTGGGCAAACTCGATCACCTGGGCGCGCTCCGCCAGGGCGGCGGTGAGCTTCTTCAGCTTGGCGTCGGTCTTATAGGGTATCTGCCGGTACAAAAACACCAGCGTGCAGTACACCGGGAAGTCCCCCAGCAGAGCCACCAGCGCACCCCGCTGGGCCTCGTCCAACTTGAACAAGTCCATATCCTCCACCGTGACCAGGGTGCGCTCCGCCATCATAGGCATGGCCTCTGCCGCCTCGACGACCTCCTGCATAGTCAGGCCCTTGCCTGCAAGCCTGTGATAGTTGAACTCCTCAAAGCCCGCCGGCACAAGCCGTGCTTGCAGCTCCGCCACCGCCTGCTGCATCAGGTACGTCTCCTCGCCGTGGAATATATAGACATTCCCCACGGCGCCGCTTTGCAGCGCGTCGTGGAATTCCTCATAACCGGGGGTCTTTTCTTTTTTCTCCTTTGCCATGCTATCCTCCGTTCACGGTGATGCGGATGGTTCCCTGCTGGTCTGTGCGCCAGATATCCGCCCCAACTGCCAGCAGCCGCTGGAGCGTCTCCTCCGACGGGTGGCCATAGTTGTTATCGCCTACACTGATGACTGCCGCCTCCGGCATCACCGCCTTCAAAAAGCGTATATTTGAGCTATACCGGGAGCCGTGGTGGCTGACCACCAGCACCTCTATATCCGGCAAGGCATAGGTTTCCACCAGCTTTTTCTCGGTGCTGCCGGACATATCGCCGGTAATGAGCAGATCAAAGTCTCCGGCACTGGCCAGCGCTGTCAGGCCCAGCTCGTTCAGATCGCCGCCGGACTGCACCGGCGGATAGATGGTCAAAACGGTATCGCCCAGCGTATCGGCCGTCTCCTTCGTCACATAGGTCACCTGCGCGCCCTTCTCCTCCGCCAGCGACACCAGACGCTCCCGAACGCCATACTCATCCTCGATGTCCGGCAGGTAGATCGTCTGCACCGGGATACGGCGCAGCACCTCGTACAAACCGTTGGTGTGATCGGCGTGGTAGTGGGTCACCACCACAGCGCTCAGTTCCCGGACGCCCATGCTGTGCAGCGTGTCGGCAGCCAGACCGCCGGGGTCTTTATAGCTGTTGCTGCTGCCGCAGTCCACCAGTGCCGTCTCACCGCCGGAGGTCAGAATGACGCTCTCGCCCTGTCCCACATCCAGCGTCAGGGCGGTCAGTACGCCGTACTGATAGTCCTGACGGTTGACCCAGATGGCCGCCGCCAGCGTCAGCACCGACAATGCCGATGCCAGCAGGTATTTCCGCTTGCCGTCCGGCGTGGCGGCACAGCCGATAAAGACCGCATACAAAAACAGCAGCCAGTAGATGAGATAGGGATTGGTGAAATACACCGCGTGATAGCGCCAGGACATCATGCCGTTGGCGATCCACAGGATGTACCGCACCAGCGCCCAGGAGATCCAACCCAGCAGGCTGGCCAGCGGCAGCCACACAAATCCCAGCAGTGCTGTTACAAAGGCGGCCATGAAGCTCCATCCCGCCGCAGGCACCGCCAATAAGCTGGACAGCGGCGCTACCAGCACGAAAATGCGGAAATACCAGGCTGTCAGTGGGGCAGTGAACACCACAGCGCTGAGGGTGGCGGACAGGTTCGCCGCCACAAAACACAGCGCGGCCCGCAGCGGCCGGCATTTGCCCTTATACCACCCGGTCAGCAGCTTGTACAGCCGGGGTGACAGCAGCACCATTCCCAGCGTGGCGGAAAAGCTCAGCTGCAAGCTGACGCTGGCGGCGGCAAAGGGATTGCACAGCAGGATCACCAGCAGCGCGGCTGCCAGGCTGGTCAGAGGGTCACTGCCCCGCCGGAACAGCGGCGCGATCAGCAGGAATATCTGCATGATGCAGGCACGGACCACCGAGGGGCTCATGCCCACCATCACCATGTAAAACAGCAGCAGCGGAATGGTCACGGCGCACAGCAGTCTCTGCCGCCGGGAGATCAGCAACGCCAGCAGCGTCACCAGAAAAGCGCAGTGCAGGCCGGACACCGCGAACAGATGCGCCAGGCCCGTCTCCTGCATGGCCAGATAGTCTCCATCGTCCATAGCGGACTTATCACCAGTAAGCTCCGCTGTCAGGAATCCGCTGACACGCGGGTCATTCCAGATAGCGGCCACCTTCTCGCGGAAAGCTTTGCCCGCCCATTGGGGCAGCCAGCGCAGGGCATCCCCATCCCCTGCCGACAGACGCACATCCTCACGGCCATACAGCAGCGCATACACGCCCCGGGCATTAAAATGGGTCACATCATCGCTGTCGAAATGGGCGGCAGACTGCCACTGGGCCGTGCCCGTGACCGTGTCGCCCGGTCGGGCCGCCAGCAGCTCCGCTTCGCCATACAGCACGGCCCTGGCCCGATGATAGCCCTCCAGCTCCACCGTGACCCTGGCGCCGCGCTCCGTAGCCTGCGGCCAATCGCAAACGGTTGCGGTAAAGTCCGACGCCGCACCGCAGCGGTCCTCTATCGGCTGGCGCACCAGGTGATCATACCCGGCAAAATAGGCCAGCGATACCGCCAGCGGCAGCAGGAGCAGCAGCCCCCGGCGAAAATATTTTTGCTTGCGTGCAGCAAACAGCCACACAAGCGCCAGCAGCAAAACGCCCCCGGCGGCATACAGCTGCCAGCCGTTCCAGGGCAGCAGTGCCGCCAGGAAGACACCGGCAGAGAAGGAAAACCCGATGGTGGCCAGCACACGCATATCCTCTCTCCTCCCCCCCCGATGATCGTGTTGGTTTATT
>USAT01000041.1 GCA_900552725.1 uncultured Eubacteriales bacterium
GTAATTGTAAGAGACAAAGGAGCGCCTTGGGCCATGGCCCAAGGCGCTCCTTTGTGTTTTGATCACGCGCTGAACGTATAGCGGATCAGGTATCCACCCTCATCACCGGTGGTAATGACCACATCTCCGTTCGGATCGGTTCTGGTCTCCCGCACGGGATACTTGCCGTGCTGCGCCACATAGGCTTCCGGGCTTTCTGCCTCCGCCTCCACAAACTCCTTTTTGGCGTACTTGGAACCGCCGCAGGGATTGATGGTTTCAATAAGGATCTCATATTCCGTCATGTGTATACCTCCCTTTCATGCATTGTCTCCAAAAGCATAGCATGCAATACCTGTGCATTTCAAAGGCTGTTCTGCACAAAAAATATTACCATCGATTGACAAGGACAAACACGCCTGACAGCGTGTCTTTCCGGCGCTTTTTGCCCTTTTCGCCTTGGCGGGCGCCAGCCCGCCTGCGTCTCAAAAACCAAAAATCACTCGAAAATCCATCGCTGGCAGGTGCCTTGCAGTTTTGTCGGAGCAGAAATGTGTCCAGACAAGAAAAGGCCCGCCGAGAATACTTGCCGTATTGTCAAGGGACTTGACGCGGTATGGGCGCATTTCTGCCCGTCAAAACCGTGTCTGCCCTTGTCAATCGATGGTACCTTATATTGTTAAAACTGCTCTGCACTCCCGCCATCTTTTTACCTGATAGCACACATCGTTGCCCACCTTCTATATTGCCAAAAGAACACCCATCTGCCGCGCCACCGTCTCACGCTCCTGGGCAAATTTGGGGTTGCGCAGGTCGCCATTCACATAGGCGGGGTAAAATCCCTCCCAGTAGGGCCGGTTCGATCCCGCCTCAATGCACTGCTGCAGAATGTCCAGCCGGCAATTCAGCTGAAAGGAGCTGCCCAGATTGCACTGCATCTCACCCAGCACACTTTCCACACCCTCCAGCTCCCGATAGACCCGGCCCCACTGGAGGCAGACCCACTCTCTTTTCCGGACGTCTATGCTCCGCCCGTACAGAATGGGATAGTCCTCCTGCTGGCCTACCGGGATATGGCCGACGATGGGGTACTCTCCGTAATACAGGCCGTTGTCCGTGATGACCGTGGAGGGCAGCGACCGCAGCCCCTTCAGCTCCTCCGCCGTCACATTGTCCCGCTCCGTGACGATGTGGTACACGCTGCACACCAGGGGCTTGCCCATGAAAATATCCCAGAAGGGCGTATCGCCCTTCCGCATGGCGTCATAGTTCAGCAGGACGCGCCCATAGCCGTAAAGACGGCGGTCGATGGGAAAACGGAACACATCTCCCTCCCGGAAGCGGACGTGCCGCCGGGGCTGACGGGCAAACCGCTCTATATCGGCGATGTCCTCCGGCGCGGTGTCAGCGCACCACTGCTCCACCCATTGGGAAAACTGCTCTATGGTGCCATGCCTGTCCGCAAAGGGGGGCAGATAGCGGTTGTTGAAATAGGCGCACTGCCGCTCACTGCTGTACAGGTCAATGGCGCCCCTCTGGCTGAACAGCAGGCACATCCCCACGGAAGTCCGCTTTTTCAGATTGGCGGAGGACAGCAGCACCGGCTTTCCCCGCTCCGTTCTGGGCAGCAGATACCGCCCATCCGGCGTGACCCGCTCATTCAGCTGGTACTCTATGTAGCAGTCCCCGCCGGAGTTGATGCACTTCCGCACCACGTCGTCCTCCAGATACGCCACGGTTTCAAAGTCATCATAGGGGCTGGCCTTCACCGGGATCCGCCGCCAATGGGCCGCCACCTGATCCAGCCCTAGGCACCGGCGCTGATCATTGTTCAGCTCCCACATCACTCACAGCTCCAGCCGCATGTACACCAGCTCCTGATACTGCCCCGTCAGGCGGGAGCGGAAGCCCCGCGGGTTCCTGCCGTATTCCACAAAGCCCGCCTTTTCGTACAGCGCCAATGCGCGGCCGTTCTCCGCCACCGCGCTCAGCTCCAGCTGCGTATACCCGGCGGCCCGGGCACTCTCGATGCAGGCCGTCATCAGCGCCCAGCCGATACCCAGGCCCCAGAACTCCTTGGCCAC
Source organism: uncultured Eubacteriales bacterium (assembly GCA_900552725.1). Taxonomy (GTDB): domain Bacteria; phylum Bacillota; class Clostridia; order Oscillospirales; family Oscillospiraceae; genus Vescimonas. The sequence goes on from USAT01000041.1 coordinate 2,064, forward strand.
GCTGATGCCGAAGTCCGCCCGGTGCCGCACCTTGAACTTGCCGCCGACGGCGTCGATCCCGGCGGTGGCCGCCACCCGGCCGTCCACCACGGCGATGAGCAGAAGCTCGTTGTCGCCGTCCGCCCTCCGCTGCAAAACGTCCCCTCCTGCTCCGGCGTCATGGTGTTCTCGTCGGCATAGCTCAGCAGATAGTCCGTCTCCTCATGGGTCTTGATGAAAATATCGTACACCGCCTGGCCGTCGCTCTCCACGGCGCTGCGCAGGCAGCAGGCTCTGCCGTCTCTCAATTCGATGATCCTCTGATATTGCATAACTGTCCCTCCTTATTTGCCGCGCTCCTGAAACAGGTGCAGCCCCAGTTCCCGTGAAATATACGCCATCATGGCGCACCCGGCAATGCAGTTGCCCTTGCTGTCCAGGGCCGGGCCGTAAATGCCGATGCCCGCCCGGCGGTACACCGCCGCCATCAATCCGCCGCCTACGCCGGACTTGGTGGGCACCCCCACCTCCACGGCAAAGCGGCCGGAGCCGTCGTACATGCCGCAGGTCAGCATGATGGACAGCACGATCCGCGCCGCCTCTGCCTGCATCAGCCGCTCCCCCGTCAGGGGACTGACGCCGCCGTTGGCCAGCACCAGCGCGAAATTGGCCAGCGCTTCCGCCGTTACATTCAGGGCGCACATTTTGGTATACAGCTCGATGCTGTTGTCCACATTGGCTGTAATGATCCCCTTGCTGCGCAGCAGATAGGCAATGGCCCTGTTGCGGTCGCAGGAATTCATCTCCGACAGGTACACCTGCCGGTTCAGGGAAATACCGGGATCATGGCACAGCCGCCGTGTGTAGTCCAGCAGCTCCTCAAAGGAGACGTAGTCGATGATGGTACTCTCTACCGCGATGGCGCCGGAGTTGATCATGGGGTTGAAGGGCTTGTGGGACTGGAGATCCAGCTCCACAATAGAATCAAATGCCTCGCCGGAGGGCTCCATGCCCACATGGCGGAACACCTCCTCCGCCCCCCGCACCTCCAGGGCCTTGCACAGAGAGATCGCCTTGGAGATGGACTGGATCGTGAAGCGGATGTTGGTGTCGCCCTCCTTATAGACCGTGCCGTCCGGCAGCGCCAAGCAAAGCCCCAGCGCGTCCTTCCGGGCGGTGCCCAGCTCCGGGATATAGGTGGCCACTTCGCCAAAGGGAATCTGCTGCCGCCCGATCTCCATCGCCGTCCGAAAAATGTCCTTGATTCGATGCTGTTCCATACGCAGCTCTCTCTTTCCTGTGTTTTTATAGGGGGTTAATGTACCGATAACCCCGGTTATTGTACCTTTTGCGTACCCTTATTGTACCATAACATATGGAATAGTAAAGCAGCAAATGCAAAAGGTGCAGCTGCATAAAGGCGCGGCTGCTTAATTCACATGTATTTTACACCATGTTTATTTTTTCTTCGACCTAATGAAATATTTGTGTTTTGTGGCTTTGTGGAACTGTATTCAATTCATTCACATAACGCAAGTGAAAACGGTAAAAAGAGAAACGCACCGCCGTTGCGGTGCGTTTCTCTTTTGGTGGAGGCGAGGGGAGTCGAACCCCTGTCCGAAAGCGCTTTAACAGGACTTTCTCCGGGCGCAGTTACGATTTAAACATTCCCTCCTCGCCGCGGCACGCAACAGACGCGGTGATTCAGTAGAGTCATGATGCATGGGCGGGGCAACTCTTACCCGCCTCACGGACGCCACCTAAACGACGCCTTCCCCGGCCGGTGGCCGCTCCGGTTCAGACGGTCACTGCGTTAAGCAGCGACGGCAACAGTATTCGTGTTGTCAGTTAATTTTAATTTGCCCGTTGTATGGTGGTCAGGCGCCACCGCCCGCTTATCCGGTCTCCACACCCCCGTCGAAACCAGTACGCCCCCGTATTGCCCGCCCAGAATCGGGCGGGGGAGGGGTCTGGGGAATTGAAACCGTGTTGTTTTCCGGTGTTTACCGCTCCGGCAGCTTCTCCGGCTCAGGGTAATCCATGCCCTTGGTGTCCACGCGCACCTTGACCATGCGCTGATCCTTCTTGGGCTTGTTGGTCATCATGTTGCGGGGCGTAGAGGCGATGGCGTCCACCACGTCCATGCCCTCGATGACCATGCCGAAGGCGGCGTATTCGCCGTCCAGATGGGGGGAATCCTTGTGCATGATGAAGAACTGGCTGCCGGCGCTGTCGGGGATCATGGTGCGGGCCATGCTCAGTACGCCGCGGGTGTGCCGCAGGTCGTTGTTGAAGCCGTTGGACTTGAACTCGCCCTTGATGCAGTAGCCGGGGCCGCCCATACCGTTGCCCAGGGGGCAGCCGCCCTGGATCATAAAGCCGTAGATGCAGCGGTGGAAGATCAGGCCGTCATAGTAGCCGCTGTTGGCCAGGGAGATGAAGTTATACACGCTTTGGGGCGCGATATCGGGGTACAGCTCCGCCTTGATGACACCGCCGTCCTCCATTTCGATGGTGACAATGGGGTTATTTTCCATGGGATGCTCCTCCTTTGTATACTCAATAGCGTTCCCGCCGGGCGCGGTCCATTTCACGCTTGGCGTCCCGCTCGGCAATGGATTGCCGCTTGTCGTAGTTCTTCTTGCCCTTGCACACGCCCAGCTCCACCTTTACAAGACCGTTCTTGAAGTAGACGCTCAGGGGGATCAGGGCGTAGCCGTCCAGCTTCTGTGCCTCGTGGAGCTTGCGGATCTCCCGCTTGTGCATCAGAAGGCGTTTGGGCCGGTCGGGGTCGCGGTTGAAGATATTGCCCTTGTCGTAGGGCGAGATGTGCATGTTGTACACCATCAGCTCGCCCTCTTTGGTGGTGGCGCAATAGCTGTCCTTCAGGTTGAGCTGTCCGCCCCGGATGGACTTGACCTCCGTTCCGGCCAGCTCGATACCGGCCTCGTAGCGATCCTCCACGAAATAATCGTGAAAGGCTTTGCGGTTCTGGGCTGCGGTCTTGATGCCGCCGCTTTTCGCCATGGCAAGTCCCTCCTTTCTCCGGACTGGGTAGTTACTGGGTAGTTATTGTATCACATTTTCCCGCCGGATGCAAGGGGAAAGCCATCGAACGGCGGTATGGCATGTAGGTGTTTCGTGGCTGCGGCCACGAGAACGGCCTCCGGCGGCCCACTTTTCCCAGTAGCTGGAAAAGTGGGCAAAAGAGCCAGAAGAAACCGATGGTTTCTTCACTTCCTTGCGCGCTATGTCCTTATGCGAACCTGTAACTGCATACCGCGCGTTTGCGGAAAATATCCATTTACGCGGCTGTTATCGAATTGCATCAGCACCTGCGCCGCTGCCGCTGGTGCGGTGCGACGGTAGGAGATGAATCGCTGTACGCGGCGGCCTGAGGGCAGGCCGCCCTGCGCAATGAACATCGAACCCATTTGTAGGGTGGGGTGCCCTCACCCCGCCGCATGGCTGCCCCGTTGCTTTCTGCAAACCGCCCCGTTACAGGGCGTCGAACTCCTCACGGGTCAGCAGCAGGTTCAGCGCGTCCAGCAGCCCGGCGGTGGTGAGATGCTCCGGCAGCTGCAGGGCCTGCAGCAGGGCGGCCCGGCGCGGTACGCTGCCGGGGCCGATAAGCCCCTTGTCCATCAGGTCGGCGCGGGTGATGCCCGCACTCTGCCGGGCGGCGGTGTCCACCCCCTCGAAGGTGGCACCGCAGCGGCGCAAGGCCTCCAGCAGCACGTCGGGGGACATGCCCTCTACCCCCAGCTTGCCCTCCTTGCCGCCTTTCTTCTTGCGGCGCTCCTTGCCCATCACGTCGGGCACATACGCCTGCTTCACCTGCTCCGGCGGCAGTGCCCCCTTCAGGTGATTGCGGATGACGAAGCCCGCGCCGTCGGGGTCGGTCAGCAGGATCACGCCCCGCTTTTCCGCCAGACGGCGGAAGTAGGCCAGCTTCTCCTTATCGTGGAACACGCCGAAGCCCTCGGTGGTCAGGATCACCGCGTCCACCACCTGGGACAGGGCGTTTTTGTCGTACCGGCCCTCCACGATGATGACCTCACGGATCCGGGGCTTCATCGCGCACCTGCCAGTTCCATCAGGAACAGCTTCAGCTCCGCCTCGCTGTCCATGCCCCGCTCACTCTTCATGCGGCGGTCCAGCTTCTGGCAGCGGATGACGGCGGTGCTGCACCAGTCGTGATCCACCTTTTTCGCCGCCTGCATCAGCAGCTTGGCGGGATAGTCGCTGCTCATGCCCCAGAGCTGCTTCAGCCAGAAGCGGTCCTTCCCGCTGTCCAGGGCCATGCGGGCGGTGTACAGCCGCCGCAGCTCCTTGCCCAGGGCTGCCAGGATCATGATGGGCTCCGTCTGCATCCGCAGCAGGTCGGCCAGCACACGGGCCGCCTCGTCATATTTCCCCGCCGTGACGCAGTTGGTCATGTCGAACACCCGGGCGTCCAACACTGGGTCGGCCACCGCGTTGATGTCGTCGATGGTGATGCGCTCCTGCCTGGCATAGGCGGCGATCTTCTCGATCTCCGGCACCAGCTCCGTCATCAGCGTGCCGCAGGTGAACAGCAGGTGGTCGGCGGTGATGGGGTCGATGTCGTGGCCCAGGGCCGTAAAGCGGCGGCGCAGCCAGTTGACCAGCTGGGCGCGCTCCTGCTGGGCGAACTCCACCGCGCAGACGTATTTGTCCAGCGCGGCGCACAGCTTTTTCATCTTGCCGTCCCGCTTGTATTCCAGTGTGTCGTAAATGAAGATCAGCGTGCAGTACTCCGGCAGATCCTCCAGCAGGGCGATGAGGGCATTGCGCTGGCCCTCGTCCAGCTTGAACAGATCCATGTCCTCCACCGTCACCAGCGTGTGCTGGGCCATCATGGGCATGGCCTCCACCACCTCGGTCAGGGTCTGCACCGTCAGGCCCTTGCCGCTGAGGTGATGGTCGTTGAACTCCTCAAACCCCGCCGGGATCAGCAACTGCCGCACCTGCTGCAGATACCGGGCCCGGAGATACGTCTCCTCGCCATAGAAAATGTATGCGTTCTGCAGCTGCTGGGCCTTCAGGTCGGCCTTCAGCTGGGTAAAGCCCTTATGCTCCGCCATGTTCTTCTCCTCCGTGAATGGTAATGCTGCCCTCCTGCTCCGTGCAGCGCACCGCCGCGCCCGCCTCCAGCAGGCGCGCGATGGTCTCCGGCGCGGGATGGCCGTAGCTGTTGCGGCCCACGCTGATGATGGCGATCTCCGGCCGGGTGGCCGCCAGAAATTCGAAACAGGAGCTGTATTTGGAGCCGTGATGGCCCACCACCAGCACCTCGATATCCGGGATGGGGTACCGGGCGATCAGCGCCCGCTCGGTACTGTCCTTCATGTCGCCGGTGATCAGCACGTCAAAGTCATTGGCGCTGCCCAGCACGGACAGCCCCTGCTCGTTCATGTCGCCCTCGCCCACCGGCGGATACAGCGTCACGGTGATGTCGCCCACCGTGGTCAGCGTGGTGCGGCGCACCCACACCACCTGAATGCCCCGGCGCTCTGCCAGCGCCAGCAGACGCTCCCGCACGCCGTATTCGTCCTCCATGTCCGGCAGATACAGGGTGTCCGCCTTCATCCGGGTCAGCAGTGTGTACAGCCCATTGGTGTGGTCGGCGTGGAAATGGGTCACCACCACCGCCTTCAGACGGTGCAGGCCCATGGCGGAGAGCTGATCCGCCGCCACCGCGCCGGCGTCGATATAGCTGTTGGCGCTTCCGCAGTCCACCAGTACCGCCTGGCCGTTGGAGTACAGTGCCACGCTCTCACCCTGGCCCACGTCCAGCACCGTCACGTTCATGTTGCCGGTGTGGTAGATCAGGGTGTTGCACCAGATGGCCAGCACCAGCGCCAGAAGGGCGGCCGCCGCGGCGTACCAGTACTTCCGCTTCCGCCATCTCTTCACCGCGGCGCACAGGCCGAAGCCCAGATACGTCCCCGTCAGCCACAGCCGCAGGTAGTGATTGTCGAAATACACCGCGTGGTACCGCCACCGGGTCAGCACATAGGCCAGCCACAGCACCGTGTGGATCAGGGCGTAGGCAATCCATCCCAGCACCCGCGCCGCCGGAAGCCACGCGAAGCCCACCAGCGTGGTGACGAAGGCCGCCATGAAGCTGTAGCCCGCCAAAGGCACCGCCAGCAGATTGCCCAGCGGCGACACCAGCGACAGTGTGTTGAAGTAATAGGCCGCCAGCGGCACCGTGCAGATCATGGCGCTGAGGGACACCGCCAGATTGGCGCAGCCGAAGGCCAGCATCCGCCGGATGTGCTTGTTCTTCCCCCGATACCAGTCGAAAAACAGGTGATACAGCCGGTCGGACAGCACGGCGATGCCGAAGGTAGCGGCAAAGCTCAGCTGCAGACTGATGGACGCGGCGGCGAAGGGGTTGCCCAGCAGGATCACCAGCAGCGCCGTGCCCAGGCTGGTCAGCGGATCGCTGCCGCGGCGCACCAGCGGCGCCAGCAGCACGAAGCCCTGCATGACGCAGGCCCGCACCACCGACGGCGTCATGCCCACCATGCACATATAGAACACCAGCGCCGCGATGGACGCGCCGCAGAACAGCCGCTGCCGGGAGCGAGGGATCAGCAGCCCCAGCAGGGTGATGAGAAAGGCGCAGTGCAGTCCTGACACCGCGAACAAGTGGGCCAGGCCCGCGCCCCGCATGATGGCGTAATCCTCGTCGGAGATGTCGTATTTGTCGCCGGTCAGCTCGGCGACGATCAGGCTCGCCGTCCGCTGGTCGTCCCAGATAGCCCGGATCTTCTCCTGAAAGGCGTGGCCCACCCGCAGGGGCAGCCATCGCAGGCTGCCAGCCTCTCCGGCCTCCACCGTCAGTTCGCCCCGGTCATACAGCAGGGCGAACACGCCCTTGGCGGTGAAGGTGGTCAGCCGGGTGTCGGCGATCTGACCGGCGTCGTTCCACTGGGCTGTGCCGGACAGTATATTGCCCGGCTCCAGCGTCAGCAGCGTCTCGTCGCCATACAGCACCGCCTTTGCGCCGGGATGGCCCGCCAGCCGCAGCGTTACCTTGGCGCCGTAGTCCGTCTCCTGGGGATAGGCGCAGACCACGCCGGAGAAGGGGCCTTCCTGCCCGCACTTGTCCAGCACCGGCTGCTGTACCAGATGTTGATAGCCGGTGAAGTACAGCAGCGATACCGCCAGCGACAGGAGCGCCAGTGCGCAGCGCTTGCACCAGCGCCAGCGGCGGCGCAGGCAGAACGCGCCCACGGCCAGCACCAGCGAGACGGCGGCCGCCGTCAGCCACCAGCCGCCCTGGGGAACCAGAACCGCCGCCAGTGTGCCCGCGCCGAAGGAGAAGGCGGCGATGGCCAGTGCGCGCATATGCCGTCTCCCCCTTTCGACGATGGTCATTTTCTTTATTATACCAAATTTTCCGCCCGCGGGCAACAGGAAGAACCGGGCAGGTGGAAGAATGGCGCGCTCCCGCTTGGTGAAAGGCCGAAATTTATTTTCCGCGCCCTCTTGACAGGAGGGATCGTTTGTCTTATAATAACGCATCGTTATTAATAATGTTATGTTATTTTTTGGGGTGATGACATGCCTGCTGCAAAAAAGATCTCCAGGGACAGGATCCTTGACGCCGCTGTCCAGGTGCTGCGTGACGGCGGCTTTTCCGCCATCAATGCCCGCAGCGTCGCCCGGAAATTGGGCTGCTCCACCCAGCCCATCTATCTGTCCTTTCGGAACATGGACGAGCTGAAGGCCGCGCTGACGGAGCGGGCCATCGGGATGCACACCCAGCGGGTGCGGGATTCGCTGCGGGCCCATGAGGGGAACGACAGCCGTTACAGCAGCTATGGGATGGGGTTCGTTAAATTCGCGGCGGAGGAAAAGCAGCTGTTCCGCTGGCTCTATCTGGAGGGGGAGCAGCTGGGGCCGTATCAGAACGACGTGCTGCTGCCGGAGGTCATCGATGTGATCGTGGAGGAATTCGGTTACAGCCAGGAGGTGGCCCGCCGCTTCCATCAGGACATGATCTACTTTTCTTACGGCCTGGCCATTCTGGCCAACACCGACCATCTGCGCCTGACGGAGACGGAACTGCGCGAGGCCTTCCGGCGGGAGTTCCGCGCCTTGATCGCCATCTACGGCAAGCCCACAAAGATGCCGCCCTTTGCCGAGAAAGCGGGTGTGGTGCTGTGAATCTGACGGTATCCTTCTCCTGGGCCGGGCTGGTGGTCTTCGCCCTGCCCATGCTGATCAACATCGCCTATGTCCTCTTTCCACCGGTGGAAAAAACGGAGCCCGCGGCGGTCACCCGCTGGGTGGAACTGGTGGAGCAGGGCAGCCGCATGGCGTATCTGCTGGCGGTGGTGCTGCTGGTGAGCCGTCAGCCGCTGGCACTGCGCAGCGTATGGCTGTATCTGGCCGGCGGGTTTCTGGCGCTGTACTATGCCGTCTGGCTCCGCTATTTCGCGGGCGGGCGGAAAACGGAGCTGCTACGCCGGGCGTTTCTTCTTGTCCCGCTGCCGCTGGCGGTGTTTCCGGTGCTGTATTACCTGTGCGCCGCCATCTGGCTGCACAATGTCCCGGCAGTGATCATAATGCTGATCTTCGACGCGGCGCATATCACGGTGTCGCTGCAATCATTCAGAAAAGAGGAAAACAGATGAAAGAACGGATCGTATACGTCCACGGAAAGGGCGGCTCGGCGGAGGAAGCCGAACATTACAAGCCCCTGTTCCCGGACAGCGAAGTTATTGGCTTTGACTACCGCGCCCGGACACCCTGGGAGGCCGCGGAGGAGTTCTCCACGTTTTTCGCGCAGCAGCGGCAGGGCTGCGGCTCCCTCACGCTGATCGCCAACAGCATCGGCGCGTTTTTTGCGCTGTCCTCACTGGATGAGACGCTGGTGGACAGGGCGTATTTCATTTCACCGGTGGTGGATATGGAGAAGCTCATCGGCGACATGATGCGGTGGACCAACGTGACGGAGCGGGAGCTTGCGGAAAAGGGAGAGATCCCCACGGCCCTCGGCGAGACGCTGTCGTGGGATTATCTTTGCTATGTGCGGGCGCATCCCGTCTCATGGCAGGTGCCTACCCATATTCTGTACGGAGAGCACGATAACCTAACCTCCATTGAGACCATATCGGCCTTTGCGGAAAGAAACGGCGCGGCGCTGACCGTCATGCCGGGCGGGGAGCATTGGTTCCACACGGAGGATCAGATGCGGTTTTTGGATGATTGGATCATACACGCGCGGGCAATATAGAAGCACCTGCGCCGCGATATAGGAAAGAAGAGATGTTTTATGAAGGTTGAGATCAAAACAGAGAGACTGACGCTGCGGCCCATGTCCGACGGCGCCCTCGAGGCGCTGATGGAGCGCACGGACTCCGACGAGCTGCGGAGTGCCTACGGGGAGATGCTGGACGGCTGCAGGCGGGATCCGGAGAACCGGATCTGGTACGCGCCGTGGGAAATGGTGCGGAACGACGGCGGAGAATCCATCGGCGACGTGGACTTCAAGGGCCCCGCTAGGAACCACGCGGTAGAGATCGGTTACGGTGTGCAGCCGGAGTATGAGGGCCGCGGCTACACCACCGAGGCGGTACAGGCCATGACCCGATGGGCGTTCAGCCAGAAGGACGTGGTGTTCGTGGAGGCGGAGACCGATCCGGGCAATAAGGCGTCCCAGCGTATTTTGGAGAAGTGCGGCTTCGTGCCGGATGGAACGATGGGGGAGGAGGGCCCGCGCTTCGTGCTGGAGAGCCCGATGACCAACCAGACGCCCATCTATATGCTGTTCGGCATCGCCATCGGTATGTCCATCGGGCAGATGCGCGGCCAGATGCTTTGGGGGATGGCGCTCGGTATCGGCCTTGGCGTGCTTGCCGGTGCGCTGCTGGACGGCTCCGCGAAGAAGAACTGTGAGACTTTGCGTCAGCAGCGGACGAGCGGGAAACCACAGATATAAAAAGTGCCGCAAGCCCTTTTTGAGGCTTGCGGTACTTTGGCACCCCCGGCCAGACTCTAACTGGCGGCCTGCCGCTTAGGAGTCACGATTATAACTTATACGTCGTCAATCGTAGTCCTTCACGACTCTCGTAGTACACCGAATTACACAGTCTTCAGGGGAGCAATCTCTTCATTCAGCATTGTTGATACTCCGCTATATCTGCTGGTATTTCGTAGTGCAATTAGCAAAATGTTAGCAGTTTTACAGAGGAGTCAAAATCTAAATCAGTTGGTTCGATTTTGAATTATAGCATAGAACCATCGTGAATGGAAGTATTTTTGGAGGTTTCCATGTCAGAATATACACTTGAGATCAAACAGATTGTAGATTATCCACGATGTCGGATCTACCGACAGTTCGTGCAAGCCTTGATAGCAGACCGGAGCATTCGCGTGAGCGGAGGCTCCGGTCTTTTTTATTTTGTCGTTCTCTGCGCCTATGCAAACTTCCGCACCTCATACAAGCGCATTGATGGCATCAGCTACACCATCTACCCCGGCGAATGGATCATGTCCGTAGAGGAGCTGTCCCGGTATTTCCGCACGCGCTTCCACCGCCAGGCCTTAATCGCATTGGAGGGACTGCAAAAGAAAGGACTTATCAGCTTTCTCGTTCTCGGACATGGCAAGCTGGTTAAATTCAAGATTCGTGGCTGGCGACGTCACAATACGATCCTCGACTACAATGCACCCTGCCAGAAGGATACCGGCTTTTTCTTCTTCCCGGTCTCCACGGCCACAGAGCTGGTCAGCGCCGGACATTGCTCGGAGATGGATGCCGTGCTGGATCTGTGGCTGAACACGGTCTATAACGATCCGCAGGTCCTTGGCTCAGACGTGGGGCCAGTGGTCTATCTCCGTAATGGTACAGGCTGTCCGCTGGTCAGCTATGCGGAACTGGCATCCCGCTGGGGCATCTCTAAGGCAACTGCTGGCCGATACCTCAAGCGAATGGCTGAGCGAGGCTATCTGCAACTGGTAGCCTTCTCCGGCACACACGGCACCACGATCTATCTCCAAAACTACCTCTCTACCATGTTCCAGATCTCTGACATCGTGGTGGACAAGGAAGAGATCGCCATGAGCCTTGGCATCAAGCTGGAGCTTCAGGAGGAAACCGCCCTGACCACGACGGTAACAAGCGGTTCAAATGAGACCGGTAGCGTTTCAGAAATGAACTGCCATCGGATCGAGCGTAAGATGAGGGAAATCCTTGTGGCACAAGGGCTGCCATGTGCGTCATGCCCTAAATCCAAATATATGTTATTACCATTATCCGACGACTGCGAGGTTACGATAGAAGGGGTGCCCCCGCTGCACCGGTGGCTTCAGCTGGTGGTCACCTGCGGTGACGCTCAGGAAGTCTATCACTTTGAACTCAGATTGCACCCGACCGGGATGCGCGGCGATAAGGAGGCCGAACGATGAAAAAGACTGCACAAGAACCCAAAGTGACCGATAATCCCCTGTACCATGACACATGGATGCTGCTGCGCAAATACCGGGATGTGGTGTGGAGCCTGGAGCTGTCCGTACAGCAGGTGCGTCGGCAGTTTCAAATCGAATACGGCAGCAGCATTGAGGAGTTTCTGGAATCCCTCTATGTGGCCGGCATCACCTTTGAAGGATCTGCGATTGAGGATCATGCCCGCTGCATCGAGCGCAGCTACAAGATGCTGAAGCTTTTAGACACCTCCGTGGAGTTGCTGCGGACAAAGCACAAGTATGGTGAAAGCTATTACTGGCTGCTGTACTACACATACCTGTCACCGCAGCAGTTGGCGAACACACAGGAGATCATCGAAAAGCTGGAGCCGCACATCCGCGACATCAGCTACCGCACCTACTTCCGCAAGCGCCAGATGGCGATTGATGCCCTGAGTTCGGTGTTGTGGGGGTATTCTTCAAAGGAGAGTCTGGCACTGCTGGAGAAGTTTGTGCCGGAAGCAGATACTCGGTAAACTCGAAATTATCCTTGAAACACATCCGCCGACCAGTAGAGGTCGGCGAATAATATGTCCATTTTTTGCTGCAAATATCATTCATACTTATGAGATAGCGGGAATGCCCTTATCAGGAGATGTGCAGTAGCCAGCCATTACTCCCCCACATCTTCGGCGTCAATGAATATTGTCGCGGCTTGAATCGGAACAGGCAGATGGCGGGATTTGGCGGCCTGCATCACAGCACTTGTCAAATCAGTACAGCAGGGCTTGTCCGTCTTTACCACGGTTATGCTCTTCACGTCGTTATGCAGCAGTATTTTGCTGAGCTTTGTCATGATGTCAAAATCAGATTCCGTGCAGCACGTCAGTACAACCTTTCCACAGGCATAAGCTCTGTGAAAATTAGGGTAGGCAAAGGCGCTGCAATCTGCCGCGATCAGCAGATGCGCCCGATGGTAATATTCCGACAGCTTCGACGGCTTTGACGGAACAGGTGAAACGACTTACACGACTGCCCGGGATCAGGCGGACAAGTTGGCGGATTATATTGAAAAAGAGCTTGACGGACGGCTGGGCCTGCTTTTTGCAGAGTCGCTGGGCTGTGGATCGGCTGTTTTTCTAAAGGCTTCCCCAAACATTCAGATCGGACAGATGATCCTCAGCGGGCCGGAGTATCTGAATTTTGGAGTGCTGAATCGACTGATTTTGAAGGTCATGCCGCAAAAGTAGTATCGGATGGCGCACGAAAAGCGCATACCTGCATGGGCACTGTGTTTTATGGGGCAGACGGAGCAGGGAATGCAGACCATGCTCCGCCGTATTCCGGATCATATCAGTCTGGAATCCGTCCGGGCCACCTGGGCGGCAGGGCTTTATCTCTATCGGACAGACTTTCCGGTACAGCCCGATGCAAAGGTCGCCTGCTGGTACGGAGAAAAAGAAGGGCATTATACCTTGCATTTTGCAAACCATGCGAAAAAGGCTGCTGATAGTCACTCATACTGTCAACAGCCTTTTTGTGGGTAAGCCTAGTTCCGATACTTTTGCTTTATTCTTTGAGATCAGCGTTTTCTGATGGGAACATAG
>USAT01000042.1 GCA_900552725.1 uncultured Eubacteriales bacterium
CATTCTGGGCACCCTGGCTGCTGCCTGCGACGCCCGCAAGGACGACTGCTACCTGGCCACCGGAGACCGCGACAGCCTGCAGCTGGTGAGCGACACCACCACGGTGCTGCTGGCCGCCACCGTGATGGGCCGCAGCAAGACCGTGACCATGGACGTGGACGCCATCCACGAAAAATACGGCATTGAGCCCAAACAGCTCATTGAGGTGAAGAGCCTGATGGGCGACACCTCCGACAACATCCCCGGCGTGAAGGGCATCGGCGAAAAGACCGCCCTCTCGCTGGTGCAGACTTTCGGCTCGCTGGAGGGCGTGTACCAGAACATTGACGACAAGCGCATCAAGCCCAAGCAGCGGGAGCACTTGTTAGAGGACAAGTCCATGGCCGAGCTGAGCCACACGCTGGGCACCATCCGCACCGACGCCCCCATCGACACCGCCGAGGGGTCCTACACCGTGGGCGAGGGCAACAAGCCTGCCGCCGTGCGGCTTTTGCAGGAATTGGAGATCCACTCCCTGATCCCCCGGTTCGGGCTGGACGGCGTAGCGCCGGAAGCTGCCGCCGAGGAGCAGGCTGTGGAGCTGCCGGAAGCCGAACTTGCTCCCCTGCCCCTGACCCCCGCCGGACATTATCTGGTGGCCCCCCGCCGTTACCGGCAAGCAGGGCACCCGCAACGTGGTATTGCAGCCGGAAAGCTGGTACGCCGTGCAGGATGCCACCGTCTATCCGCTGGAGGATGCCGAGTTGCTGCGGCTGCTGGACGAGACCGACGCCGCCAGAGAGCGGCTGGGACTGTACGGCTCCCCCAGTTTTTCCGGGGTGAAGGACGTGTCCGAGCCGCTGGCCCGGGCCGACCGGGGCGGTATGCTGAACACCAGAGAGCTGCTGAACATCGCGGGACTGCTGACGGCTGCCCGGCGGGTCTATGAGTACGACGCCGAGCGTAAGGGCGAGGCCACGGCCATTGACCGCTTTTTCAGCGCCCTGCACACCAACAAATACCTGGAGGACCGTATCCACGGGGCCATCCTGGACGAGGAGACCATCGCCGACACCGCCAGCGCCGAGCTACTGGACATCCGGCGGAAAATGCGCATCGCCGCCAGCAAGGGACGGCAGATCCTGCAGAAAATCATCTCCTCCCCCTCCTACGCCAAGGTGCTGCAGGAGGCGCTGATCACCCAGCGGGACGGGCGGTTCGTGGTGCCGGTGAAGGCGGAGTGCAAGGGCAGTCTGCCGGGTCTGGTACACGACATCTCCTCCTCCGGCGCCACGCTGTTCGTGGAGCCCATGGGCGTGGTGCAGGCCAACAACGAGCTGAAGGAGCTGGAGGCCCGGGAGGAGAAGGAGATCGAGCGCATCCTGCGGGAGCTGTCCGCTCAGTGCGCCGACGCCATGGAGTACATCCTGCTGGACTATGACATGCTGGTGCATCTGGACATGATCTTTTCCCGGGCCCAGCTGAGCTATACCATGAACGCCAGCCGCCCGGAGGTGGTGCGCAAGGGCGCCATCAGCCTGAAACGGGCGCGGCACCCCCTGCTGGATCAGGCCAAGGCCGTGCCGGTGACGGTGGAGCTGGGCGGCGACTATGACACGCTGGTGATCACCGGCCCCAACACCGGCGGCAAGACGGTGGCGCTGAAAACCCTGGGCCTTCTTTGCCTGATGGCCCAGTGCGGATTGCACATCCCCGCCGACAGCGGCTCCACGGTGCGGGTATTTGACCGGATTCTGGCGGATGTGGGCGACGAGCAGTCCATCGAGCAGAGCCTGTCCACCTTCTCGGCCCACATGTCCAACACGGTGGAGATCCTGCGGCAGGCGGACGACGACAGCCTAATCCTGTTCGACGAGCTGGGCGCGGGCACCGACCCGGTGGAGGGCGCGGCGCTGGCCATCGCCATCATCCAGCACGCACGGTCAAAGGGCGCGCTGATCGCCGCCACCACCCACTATGCCGAGCTGAAAACCTTCGCCATGACCACGGCGGGGGTGGAGAACGCAAGCTGCGAGTTCGACGTGCAGACGCTGCGGCCCACCTACCGGCTGCTGGTGGGCATCCCCGGCAAGTCTAATGCCTTTGCCATCTCCCGGCGGCTGGGACTGGACGAGAGCGTCATCGCCGACGCCAAGGCCCAGATGGACAGCGAGTCCCTCCGCTTTGAGGACGTGCTGGCCCAGTTGGAGGAGAAGCGGCAGCGACTGGAAAAGGCCCAGACTGAGGCCAACCGCCTGTGGCAGCAGCGTGAGGAGGACGCCCGCAAGGCCCGGATATTCCGGGAGCAGATGGAGAAGGCCAAGGAGAACGCCCGGGCCAAGGGCGAGGCCGAGGCCAAGCGCATCGTGCGGGAGGCCCAGCAAAAAACTGAGGAGATCTTCGCCCAGTTGGACGAGCTGCGGAAGCAGCAGACCCGGGCGGCCAACTTCCAGCAGATGAACGACGCCAAGGCGGCCATCCGCCACGATTTGAAGGAAGCCGAGGCGGTGCTCCACAGCCGGGACGAGGAGGCGGAGGCTCCCGCGCCCAGCCGTCCCATCGCCGTGGGCGACCTGGTGGAGCTGGCAGGCGTCAAGACCGCCGCCACAGTGCTGAACGTCAACGGCGACGGCTCTATGCTGCTGCAGGCGGGCAAGATGAAAATGACCGTCAAGGCCGGACAGGTGCGGCTGCTGGAATCCGCCGAGGAGATCGAGAAGCGGAAGAAGCAGGCGACCGCCGCCCAGCGGAAGAATGTATCGCCCAAGATCCAGCTGGCGGCCCGCGCCGCCTCCGAATTGGACATCCGGGGCATGGAGACGCTGGAGGCCGAAAGCGTGGTGGAGAATTACATCGACGCGGCGGTCATGGCCAAGCTGGGCACCGTCACCATCATCCATGGCAAGGGCACCGGCGCGCTGCGCAAGGCGGTGCACGAGATGCTGAAGCGGAACCGGGCCGTCAAGTCCTTCCGGCTGGGCCGGTATGGCGAGGGCGAGGCCGGTGTCACCGTTGTGGAGCTGAAATAAGGCGTTTTTTGGCAAATGTGACAGTTTTCACACTCTTTTTCTCCGGCTGGCGTTGATATTTTGTGGGAATGGCTATTGCATTATCCCTGCGATTCGATATAATATAAGTACGAGTATCGGTAGGGAAGCCGAGATTCTGACGTGAAGGAGAACGGACAATGTATACGAAGGAAGTTACCGTGAATAACGAGGTCGGCCTGCACGCCAGACCCGCCACCTATTTTATCCAGAAGGCCAACGAGTTCAAGAGCGGCATCTGGGTGGAAAAGGAAGAGCGCCGCGTGAACGCCAAGAGCCTGCTGGGCGTGCTGAGCCTGGGCATCGTGAAGGGTACCACCATCACCCTGATTGCCGACGGCAGCGACGAGACCGCCGCTGTGGACGCCCTGAGCGAGCTGGTGGAGCATCAGCTGGGCGAGTAATTTCTTGATGAACAAAAATACGCCTGACCGGAAGGTCAGGCGTATTTTTTTTGCGCGTCTTCATTGTGCGATGCCGGTGCGTGAAGCTTTATGCCTGTGGGGCGTCCTTGCTCTCCTGCAGGTATTTGTACAGCGTGGGCTGGGCGATGTGCAGCAACTCACACACGGTGGCCACCGCGCCCCGTGCGCCGAAGATACCCTTCTCGTTAAGGCGGGCGATGAGCCGCAGCTTGGCCTCCTTGCTGTCGATGTCGGCGGGCTTCATGCGGGCGATCTCGCCCAGGATCATTTTCATCACCACGTCGTCCAGGGTGTCCTGCTCCGGCTGCACCTGGGCCACGGCGGGCCGGTCGCCGATGAAGGCGTCCAGCATCTGCTGGAGGTTTACATAGGCGCTGATGTCCTGGTTGACGCACAGCACATAGTCCAGCTTGCCCTCGTCATCCCGGAAGAACAGGGACGACGAGCGCAGGGGCGTGCCCTTTCGGCTGAAGCTCTTGTAGCCGGTTGTGTAGTCAAAGCCCTCCAGGGCCCGCTGGCGGGCCACCAGCTCCATGGCGGGCAGCAGATCCTGCTGGCCCACGGCCCGGCCGGTGATGTGGCCCTGGGCGATCCAGATGATGAAGCCCTCCTTGTCATGGAGCACCACCTCCGTCTCCGGCCCCATCACATGGGTGAGGAAATCGCAGAATTTGATCAAAAGTTTCTCCCGTTCCATGGCGCTGTCCACCTTTCCGGATAAGTTTTTATCTAAATTGTACACGCGGTTGACAAGGATTGCAAGACGTGTTACACTCCAAAATGTAGAAAAAATTTATATCTATAGACAATTTTTACATATTGAGGTGAATACCATGGCATGGGAAGGGTTGCTGCGGCAGCGGAACATCGTCTTTCTCGGCGAGGCCGGGTGCGGAAAATCGGAGCTGGCCGTCCATCTGGCGCTGGAGCTGGCGGGGCAGGGACGGGAAGTCCACTTCTTCGACCTGGACCAGACCAAGCCCCTGATGCGCTCCCGTGACGCGGAAGGCCTGCTGGAAAGGGCGGGCGTCACCGTCCACTTTGAGCAGCAGTGTGCCGACGCACCCACACAGGTAGGCGGTATTGTACCCCTGCTGCTGGACGAGGACAAGACCGTGATTCTGGATGTAGGCGGCAACGACACCGGCGCGAAATTGATCGGCGGGTACGCCCACCTGCTGAAAACCTCCGACGTGTGGTTCGTGGTGAACCCCTACCGCCCCTGGTCGGCTACCACCGAGCATATCGACGGCACGTTGTCCGCCATCCTGCGGGCTTCCCGGCTGAAAATGCCCCGGTTTCTGCTGAATCCCAATCTGGGCGGCGGCACCACCCTGGCGGAATATCTGGACGGCGTCCGGCAGGGGCTGGAGCTGCTGTCACCCTACGTCACCGTAGAGGCCGCCGCCGTGCCCGCCGGGCTGTATGAACAGGCCAAGGCGGAGACGGCCCTGCCCCTGATCCCCATCACATCCCATATATCCGTCCCGGAAGCGGGACTTGAGTGATATCAGAGAATTGAAGGAGGAAACACTATGCCGCAAGTCACCATCCGCGCGGAGAGCTGCAAAAGCTGCGGCTACTGCGTGAAGTTCTGTCCCAAGGGCGTGTTGGCCGTGGGACATGAAGTGAATTCCAAGGGCTATCCCTTTGTGGTAGTCGAAAAGGCAGAGGATTGCATCGGCTGCGCCATCTGCGGCCGCATGTGTCCTGATGCAGCCATCGAAGTATATAAGTAAGGAGGGAAGAACATGGCAAGAGTATTTATGAAAGGCTGCGAGGCTATTGCCGAAGCAGCAGTGCGCAGCGGCTGCCGGTTCTTCGCCGGTTACCCCATTACCCCGCAGAATGAGATCCCGGAGTATTTTGCCCGTCGTATGCCGGAGGTGGGCGGCGTGTTTGTACAGGGCGAGAGCGAAGTGGCCTCCGTCAACATGGTCTACGGTGCTGCCCAGAGCGGCACCCGTTCCATGACCAGCTCCAGCTCCTGTGGTATCAGCCTCAAAAGTGAGGGCATCAGCTTCTGTGCCAGCGCCCGTATTCCCATGGTGTACTGCAATGTGCAGCGCGGCGGCCCCGGTATCGGCGCCATTCAGCCTGCCCAGCAGGACTATTTGCAGGCCACCCGCGCCAGCGGCAACGGCGGCTTCCGCATGATGGTCTTTGCCCCTGCCACGGTACAGGAGGCGGTGGACATGACCTACGCCGCATTCGATTACGCGCAGCGTGACCGCAACCCCGTTTTGATTCTGGCTGACGGTGTGCTTGGTACCATTATGGAGCCGGTAGAGCTGCCGGAGATGCGCTCTGATGAGGAGATCAAGCGCCTAAAGGACGAACTGAGCGATTGGGCGCTGGTAGGCCATAGTGCGGACAAGAAGGCTCTCATCCTCCCCGGCGGCTGGGCCGGTCAGGAAGATCGCTGCAAGAGAAACGCCGCCATGTATGACACCTGGGAAAAGGCCGTACAGGTGGAGGAATTCATGACCGAGGATGCCGAGCTGATTCTGGTGGCCTACGGTGTCTGCGGACGTATCTCCAAATCCGCTGTTCGTATTCTGCGGACTCAAGGCTATAAGGTGGGCCTGATCCGACCCAAGACCGTCAGCCCGTGGCCATATGCCAGCTTTGACAAGCTGGATTACAGCAAGGTAAAGGCCGTACTGGATGTAGAGATGTCCATTCCCGCCCAGTTGGTACTGGATGTAACGCTGGCGGTAAAGGATCGCTGCCCTGTTTACACCTGCCTGCGCAGCGGCGGCGAGATCATGAGCCGTGACCATGTGGTAGCGGCGGCAAAAGCCATTCTGGATAAGGAGGGTGCATGATGGAAAAGGTATACGCGAGAACGAAGGGCATCCGTGATGATATGGTGGTGGGCTTCTGCCCCGGCTGTATGCATGGCACCGTGTTCAAACTGATCGGTGAAGTGTTGGAAGATCTGGGGGTGCTGGAAAAGACCATCACCGTTCACGGTGTTGGCTGCTGCGGTCTTGCCATGGAGTATGTTACCTACGACTGCACCACCAGCCCCCATGGCCGCGCCTGCGCAGTAGCCACCGGCGTGAAGCGTGCCAATCCGGACAAGATCGTGTTCACCTATCAGGGCGACGGCGACCTGGCGTCCATCGGTCTGGCCGAAACCATGTCCGCCGCCAACCGGGGCGAGAATTTCTCCGTTATCTTCGTCAACAACGGCATCTACGGCATGACCGGCGGCCAGATGGCACCCACCACACTGGTGGGCATGAAGGCATCTACCGCCCCGAAAGGCCGTGATCCCAAGGAGCACGGCTATCCCATGCATATGTGCGAAATTCTCAATCAGCTGACGGCTCCCTACTATCTGGAGCGCACCAGCTGCAATACCCCCGCCAACGTGGCCAAGACGAAAGCGGCCATCAAAAAGGCCTTCCAGAATCAGCTGGACGGCAAGGGCTTCTCCATGGTGGAGATCGTTACCAGCTGTCCCACCAACTGGGGCCTTGATCCGCTGGAATCGCTGGATTTTCTGGAGCAGAACATGCTGAAGGAATTCCCGCTGGGCGTGATCCGGGACAAGAGCAAGGAGGCGTGAATATGGAACGAAATCTGATGGTGGCCGGTTTCGGCGGACAGGGCGTGATGACGCTGGGCAAGTTTCTGGCGGAAGCCACCTGCGACAGCACGGACAAGAACGTCACCTTTTTCCCCTCCTACGGTGCAGAGCAGCGTGGCGGTACGGCCAACTGCTATGTGGTCATTTCCGATGACGACATCGGCGCGCCCTTGGGCGACAGCATGGACGATCTGATCGTCATGAACGATCCCAGCCTCAATAAGTTCCTCTATAAGCTGGTCCCCGGCGGAACCCTGTTCATCAACAGCTCCATTGTGAAAAGTGAGATCACCCGCGACGATGTGAAGGTGGTCAAAGTCCCCGTCACCGAGATGGCTCTTGAGATGGGCAACGCCAAGGTGCTGAACATCATCATGCTGGGCGCTTACGTGGGTTATACGCAGGTCGTCCCCGAGGATGTAGTGTGGCAGACCATTGAGCAAAAGCTGGGCAAGAAGCCCAAGCTGCTGCCCCTGAATAAGCAGGCTTTTGAAGCTGGGTTGAAAATCGGCAAAGAGGCCCGGTAAAACGGCAATAAATTTCTCGATACGAAACAGAGCCCTGCGGATGTTTCTCCGTGGGGCTCTTGTGTTTCATTGAATCATTTGGTAAACTGATTAGGAGAGCGTGAAAAAATTCACAGAATAAACGTATCTGGAGGGCTTCCCTATGAAACAACTGAACCGCTGGGTCTATGCCATCGTGGGCGTGATCGTGCTGCTGTTCGCCGGTCTCGTGTACGCCTGGAGCGTGCTGAGCACCCCCATCGCCGCCGAGTTCACCAGCTGGACCAAGGCGCAGCTCAGCATGACCTTTACCATCGTGATGATCCTGTTCTGCATCGGTTCGCTGCTGTGCGGCCTGCTGAGCGGCAAGCTCAGCGCCAAGATGTCTGTGCGCATCGGCGCGGTGCTGTTCCTGCTGGGCTTCTTTCTGGCCAGCCGCACCCAGTCCGTGGCCATGCTGTACATCGGCTTCGGCGTGCTGTGCGGCCTCAGCTCCGGCCTTTGCTACAACGCAGTCATGAGCACCATGGTCCGCTGGTTCCCCGACCGTCCCGGCCTCATCTCCGGCGTGCTGCTGATGGGCTTTGGCGGCGGCAGCTTCATCATTGGCAAGCTCTATCAGGCGTGGACGCCCGACTGGATCGGCGGCTGGCGTGTCAGCTTCGTGGTGCTGGGCATCATCATTTTCGTGGTGCTGGCCATCTGCTCCTTCTTCTTTGTGGCGCCCGGCGCGGACTTCGTGGCCCCTGCCGGCAAGGGAGGGAAGGTCGCCGTCAAGACCGCCGGCCATGACCATAAGCCGCTGGAGATGGTGAAAAAGCCCACCTTCTGGCTGTATTACGTCTGGGCCATCGCCGTCAGCGCGGCGGGCCTTGCCCTGATCAGCCAGGCCAGCGGCGTGGTGTGGGAGGCCAGTGTCGACCAGGCCGCCTCCTCCGTGGCCACCATTGTGGGCCTGATCTCCATCTGCAACGCATTGGGCCGCGTGCTGTTCGGCGGCATGTACGATAAGTATGGCCGCAAGGTCTCCATGCAGCTGGTGAACGTGCTGTTCATCATCACCTCCGTGGTGCTGATCCTGGCACTGAGCACCCGCAGCATCGTGGTGGTCATCATCGGCTTTGTGCTGGGCGGCTTGGCCTACTCCGGCGTGACACCCACCAACTCCGCCTTCTGCCGCGCCTACTTCGGCCCGGCCCACTATCCGGTGAACTTCCCCCTGATCAACAGCAACCTGATCTTCGCCAGCTTCGGCAGCACCATCTCCGGTGCGCTGTTCGATGCCAGCGGCTCCTATAACGCCACCTTCTTCCTGATCATCGGCCTGGCCGCCGCGGGCATCCTGTGCTCGCTGGGTATCTCGGTGTGCGACCGGAAGAGCAAGTAAGAGCTCTGCCCCCGCAGAAGTACATAAAAAGACACGGATGCATGGCATCCGTGTCTTTTTTTATCAAGCAGATCAGCGCTGGCCCTTGTCGTAGGGGATACCCTCTGCCTTGGGGGCGCGGGACTTCTTGGAGGTGAAGGCCAGCACGATCAGGGAGATGATGTAGGGCATCATGTTGTAGATCTGGCTGGGAAGGTTCAGGGCCTTCAGGAAGTCGAAGCCGGTATACACGTTGGACAGGGCGCGGAACAGGCCGAACAGCAGCGCCGCCAAGGCGATGCGGGTGGGCTTCCACTGGCCGAAGATCATGACTGCCAGCGCCAGGAAGCCGAAGCCGGCCACGCCATACTCAAAGCGCCACTCGGACACACCAGCGGTGATGAACACGATGCCCCCCAGGCCGCCCAGCATGCCGGAGATCAGCACGCCGGCCCAGCGCATCTTGTACACGTTGATGCCCACGGAGTCCGCCGCCTGAGGATGCTCGCCGCAGGCCATGAGGCGCAGACCGAAGCGGGTCTTATACAGCACCACATAGGCCGCCACCAGCAGCAGGAACGCCACCAGCATGAACCAGCTGAACTCGAAGGAGCCGATGTTCACCAAAAACGCCTTTTTGGCGCCGGCGTACTGGATGGTGGAGGACACGTCATCGGGGTTGGCGGCGGTGTTGATGGCCTTGACGATGACGGTGGCGCCGGCGGTGCCCAGCAGGTTCAGGGCCGTGCCCACGATGGTCTGGTCAGCCTTGAAGTTGATACAGGCCACAGCCAGCAGACTGGAATAGATGACGCCGATGACCGCGGCGGACAGCAGCACCACCAGGATCATCACCAGCGCGGAGGAATCGGTGGGCATATAGCGCATGGCCAGCGCGCCGCCCAGGGCGCCCATGATCATGATGCCCTCCAGGCCCAGGTTGATGACGCCGGAATGTTCGGAGAAGCAGCCGCCCAGAGCCACCAGGATCAGCACGGAGGCGAAGGTCAATGTATATTGCAGCAGCAGTACCATTACTGATCGCCTCCTTCCTGCTTGGCAGAGGCTTCCTCTGCCGCCCTGGCCTTTTGGATGGCCTTTTCTTCACGCTTGGCAATGGCGGAATTCATGGCGTACTTCATGAACAGCACGAAGCCGCACAGGTAGATAATGATGGCGGAGATCAGATCGGAGATCTGGGCGCAGTACATGGTCTTGTCCACATACGCGCCGCCGGCGGTGATATGCTGGATGAAGAATGAGGCCAGAATGGTGCCGTAGGGGTTCAGGCCGCCCAGGAAGGCGGCGGCGATGCCGTTGAAGCCCATGCCGGGGACGGAGGAGGTGGAGCACTGCCACTGCTCGTAACCCGTCAGGTACAGCATGGCGGCGCCCAGACCGGCCAGTGCGCCGGAGATCACCAGCGTCAGGATGATGTTGCGCTTTTCCGCCATGCCGCAGTACTTGGCGGCGTTCTTGTTGCCGCCGGTGGCACGCAGCTCATAGCCGAAGCGGGTCTTGTTCAGCACCACGTCCACCAGGACGGCGATGACGATGGCCAGCGGGATGGCCAGGCCCACATACTTATTGTCGCTGAACAGTGCGCCCAGGCCCAGAGAGGGCAGCAGCGCGGAGGGATTCTCGTTGGCCAGCACGATGGTGTAGGGGCTGGCCGCCTCCTTCACGTTGGTCAGCAGCATGTTGGTCAGATAGAGGACGATCCAGTTCAGCATAATGCCGGAGATGACCTCGTTGACGTTGCAGTAGGACTTCAGCAGGCCGGAGATCGCGCCCAGCAGAGCGCCGCCCGCCATGGCCAGCAGCATGCAGGGCAGCCAGCTCCAGTGCCACGCCAGCGCCGCGTACAGGCTCAGCGCCACGCCGGCGCAGTACTGTCCGGCGGCGCCGATGTTGAACAGGCCCACCTTATAGGCAAACAGGATGGCCAGGGCGCACATCAGCAGCGGTGCGGTCTTGACCAGGGTGTTGCCGAAGTATTTCATCTGGGTATCCGCCCGGTTATAGGTCAGGAAGTTCTTGATAACGGTGATGATGGCCTGGCCCGCGCCGGAGGGGTTGATGAACAGCAGCACCACATAGCCGATCAGCAGGCCTAGGATCACGCAGGCCAGCGCCGCCAGCAGTGACTGCACGCCGTTATTCTTGAGGATGTTTTTCTTCATGCCTTCACCTCATCTCTCTTGGCGCCTGCCATGTAGAGGCCCAGCTCCTCCTGGGTGGTCTTTTTCGGGTCAAGCTCGCCCACGATCTCACCCTCATACATGACAAGGATGCGGTCGGGCACGTCCATGACCTCGTCCAGCTCCAGGGAGACCAGAAGCACGGCCTTGCCCTCGTCGCGCTGGGCCACCAGCTGCTTGTGGATATACTCGATGGCGCCCACGTCCAGGCCGCGGGTGGGCTGGACTGCCACCAGCAGCTCGGGATCCTTGTCGATCTCGCGGGCCACGATGGCCTTCTGCTGGTTGCCGCCGGACATGCTGCGGGCCACGGTGATGGGTCCCTGGCCGCTGCGGACGTCGTACTGGTCGATGAGCTTTTCCGCGTACTTACGGATATTGTCCCGGCGCAGGAAGCCCGCCTTGCTGGTGAACTCCGGCTCGAAATACCGCTGGAGCACCAGGTTGTCCTCCAGGGTGTAGTCCAGCACCAGACCGTGCTTATGGCGATCCTCGGGGATGTGGGACATGCCCATGGTGCTGCGGTGACGGATGCTGGCGTGGGTGATATCCTTGCCGCACAGGCTGATCTTGCCGTTTACCAGCGGCTCCAGACCGGTGAGGCCGTAGACGAACTCCGTCTGGCCGTTGCCGTCGATACCGGCGATGCAGACGATCTCGCCCCGGCGCACCTTCAGGGACACGTCCTTGACGGCGTTGTTCTTATGTACCTTGCTGGCCACGGTCATGTGCTCCACATCCAGCACCACGTCGCCGGGCTGGCAGGGCTTTTTCTCCACATGGAAGCTGACGCTGCGGCCCACCATCATGGAGGACAGCTCCTCGATGGTGGTGTTCTTGGTCTCCACGGTGCCGATGTACTTGCCCTTGCGCAGGACGGTGCAGCGGTCGGCCACGGCCATGATCTCGTTGAGCTTGTGGGAGATGAAGAGGATGGACTTGCCCTCGGCCGCCAGGTTCTTCATGATCTGCATCAGCTCGTCGATCTCCTGGGGGGTCAGCACGGCGGTGGGCTCGTCGAAGATCAGGATCTCGTTATCGCGATAGAGCATCTTCAGGATCTCGGTGCGCTGCTGCATACCCACGGTGATATCCTCGATCAGGGCGTCAGGCTCTACATGCAGGCCATATTTCTCGCTGAGGGCCAGCACCTTCTCCCGTGCCTCCTTTTTCTGCAGGAAGCCGTGCTTCGTGGGCTCCACGCCCATAATGATGTTGTCCAGCACGGTGAAGCATTCCACCAGCTTGAAGTGCTGGTGCACCATGCCGATACCCAGGGCGTTGGCGTCGTTGGGATCCTTGATGGACACCACCTGGCCGTCCTTCTTGATGACGCCCTCCTCCGGCTGGTACAGGCCGAACAGCACGCTCATCAGCGTGGACTTGCCCGCGCCGTTTTCACCCAGCAGGGCGTGGATCTCGCCCTTCTTCAGCTGAAGGGTGATGTTGTCGTTGGCGATAATACCGGGGAACCGTTTCGTGATGTTCAGCATTTCAATGGCATACGGTGATTCCAAGTGTTTCGCCCTCCTTCCGTTTTATGGCCCGCCGCAGTTCGCACAATGCGGGGACGGAAACCAATGATATAGTGCTAGTATACTATACTTCCCGCCGTAAAGCAAAGTTTTTTTAGCGGTATCAACATTTTTTGAAAAAAAGAAAGACCGCCGAAGCGGTCTTTCTTATGTAAGGTCTGTGAATTAGCCCTTGATGGAGCCCTGATCATCAACAGTGATGACAGTGGCGAAGTCGGAAGCGGCCTTCTCGGTATCATTGCTGACAACCAGAGTGCCGTCGAACATAGCGGCAACCAGAGCCTTGTAGTCATCCTGAGTGAAGCTATCGGACCACTGAGTGCTGTCCATGGGGATTTGCACGTAGTTGGCGGTAGGATCATCAGCGGAGACCAGACCCAGAGTGTCGATCTTGGCAGAGTACTTCTCCCAGTTACCGTTCACGATGACGTCGGTCAGGGTGTCATAGGTAGCGGGATACAGACCCTTCATAGCGGAGGTGACGGTCAGAGCCTTGAAGCCCTCGACGGTATCAGCGTCGGCGCCCTCGCCGGCAGCGTAGTTGGCGATCACGCCAGCCTGGTCAACGTCAACACCGATGACCTTGGCGCCCTCGACCTTCTTGGCAGCGTCAACAGCGGAGGTGTAGATACCGCCGCCGCAGGCGAACACGACCTCGGTGCCCTTGGCATACCAGGTATCCATAACGCTGGTGATGTCAGCATCGCCGAAGAACTGGCCGCCATAGATGTAGTTCAGGGTGACGTCGGTCAGACCCATGTCGGCAGCAGCAGCGTCAACGCCCTGCACGAAGCCGTAGCCATAGCGGACAACAGCGGGGACAGCCATGCCGCCCAGGAAGCCCAGGCTCTTGTAGCCCAGCTTCACAGCAGCGTAACCGGCCATGTAGCCGCACAGCTCTTCCTGGTACACAGCGCAGTACACGTTGCTCATGTCAACGTACTTGTTCAGATCCCAGTTGCTGGGGTTGTAGTCATAGGACTCACCGGCCTTGGCAACAGCGGTCTCCAGCAGGTCGCCGGCAGCCACGTCCAGAGCGATGAACTTCACATCGGGGAACTCGGGAGCGGCCTCAACGATGGCGCCGCCGAAGGCATAGCCGGGCATGACGATGACGTTGAAGCCTTCGTCAACGGCCTTTTCGATCATGGCGACACGGTCGGCGGTGTTGTCGCCGGCGGGCCTGAAGTAGCTGAACTCGATGCTGTTGTCCTCGGCAAACGCCTTGCAGGCCTCATAGGTGGTCTGGTTGAAGGACTGGTCGGTGATGTCACCGTAGTCGGTGATCATTGCGACCTTATAGGCGCCCTCGTTCTCAGCAGGCTGCTCGGTCTGGTCAGGTGCATCGGTCTTGGTATCGTCGGTCTTCTTATCGCCGCAGGCTACCAGGGACAGAGACATGACCAATGCCAGAGTCAAAGCAAGAAACTTCTTCATTGGAATCTACCTCTTTCATGTTTTCTCCTTTTAACGTCCGCTCCCGCTCTGAAACGCACCGTGCCGTGTTCCCCGGAGGGATCACAGCCTATGTATGGCTTCGGAAGCCGGGTGCAAGCTCTTTAAAAGGGTCGACCTCAAGGGTCTATGTCATTATAACAATTTCACCCGGGCAATGCAATAAGAAACCCGAATTGTTTTCAATTTTGCCATATCTTTCACGCATAAAAGAACACCCCGCCCGGGCGGGGTGTTCCCTTCAGGAAGCGTTAACAGTCTATCGGTCTCAGTCCGCCATCTTCACGGCGACTTCCAGCGCAATCTTCATCATGTTGGTGAACGTGTTCTGCCGGTCCGCCGGGGGCAGCTCCTCCCCCGTCACCAGATTGTCGGAGATGGAGCAGATGGCCAGCGCCCGCTTGCCGGTGTAGGCAGCGTTGCAGTACAGGGCCGCAGCCTCCATCTCCACGGCCATGACGCCCATCTTCTGGAAGCGCATGTTCCGTCCGGCGGCATCGTAGAAGGTGTCGGAGGAATAGAGGTTGCCCACAGGCATCTTCACCCCCAGCTCCTTGGCGCTTTCCACTGCCGCCATCAGCAGGTCGAAGTCCGCAATGGGGGCAAAGGTGCCGCCCAGCTCATACTGCTCTAAATAGGCGGAGTTGGCACAGGCGCCCTGACCGGCCACCACGCTGCCCAGCTCCAGATCTGCCCGCAGGGCTCCGGCGCTGCCCACGCGGATGATATTCTCCACATCATACTGGGTATACAGCTCGTAAGAATAAATACCGATGGAGGGCATTCCCATGCCGGAGGCCATGACGGACACCGGCACGCCCTTGTACGTACCGGTATAGCCCTGCACGCCACGGACGTTGTTCACCAGCACAGGGTTTTCCAGAAACGTCTCGGCAATGAACTTGGAGCGC
>USAT01000043.1 GCA_900552725.1 uncultured Eubacteriales bacterium
CGTTGGCCAGCTTGAAGAAGGCGGCCTGCAGCACCATGTTGGAGCGGTTGCCCAGCCCCAGGGCCTGAGATTCCTTGTTGGCGTCGATGATGTAGAACTTGATATCATTCTCGGCAATGTACTTCAGGATATCGCCGGGGATGTGCTGCTCCAGCTCGTTCTCCGTCCACTCGCAGTTCAGCAGGAAGCTGCCGTGGGGCTTCAGCTCGGAGATGATGTCGTACTTGGTCAGATACGTCTGGTTGTGGCAGGCGATGAAGTCCGCGTTGGAGACGTAGTAAGTAGAGCTGATGGGGTGCTTGCCGAAGCGCAGGTGGCTCTTGGTGATACCGAAGGACTTCTTGGTATCATACTCGAAGTACGCCTGGCAGTACATATCGGTGGTCTCGCCGATGATCTTGATGGAGTTCTTGTTGGCACCCACGGTACCGTCGGAGCCCAGACCCCAGAACTTGCAGGCGATAGTGCCCTCCGGCTCGGTCAGCAGGGGAGCGCCGATGGGCAGGGACAGATGGGTCACATCGTCCTCGATGCCGATGGTGAAGTGGTTCTTGGGCTCGTCCAGCGTCAGGTTGTCGAACACGGCCTTGATCTGGGCGGGGGTGGTGTCCTTGGAGGACAGGCCATAGCGGCCGGCGTAGATCAAAGGACGGTTGGCGTCATTGATGTAAGCGGCGCAGATATCCTCGTACAGAGGCTCACCGATGGAACCGGCTTCCTTCACGCGATCCAGAACGGCGATCTTCTTCACCGTCTTGGGCATGGCCGCCAGCAGGTGCTTGGCGGAGAAGGGGCGGAACAGGTGCACCTGCAGGAAGCCCACCTTCTCGCCCTTGGCGTTCAGGTAGTTGACGACCTCCTGGGCGCAGCCGGACACGGAGCCCATGGCCACGATGACGCGCTCGGCGTCAGGTGCGCCGTAGTAGTTGAACAGGTGATACTCACGGCCGGTCAGCTTGCTGATCTGAGCCATGTAGTCCTCCACCACGTCGGGCAGCTGGGCATAGTCGGTGTTGTTGGACTCGCGCAGCTGGAAATAGATGTCGGGGTTATCCACCAGGGAGCGCATGCGGGGATCCTCGGGATTCAGGGCGTTGGCGCGGAACTTGGCCAGGGCGTCATAGTCCACCAGCTTGGCGTACTCGTCGTAGTCCAGCACGTCGATCTTCTGGATCTCGTGGCTGGTGCGGAAGCCGTCAAAGAAGTGCAGGAAGGGGATGCGGGCCTTGATGGCGCTCAGGTGGGCCACGGCGGCCAGGTCGGCGGCCTGCTGGACGCTGCCGCTGGAAAGCAGAGCAAAGCCCGTCTGGCGGCAGTTCATCACGTCGGAGTGATCGCCGAAGATGGAGAACGCGTGGGTACCCACGGTACGGGACGCCACATGCAGCACGCCGGGCAGACGCTCGCCGGAGATACGGTGCATGGTGGGGATCATCAGCATCAGACCCTGGGAAGCGGTGAAGCTGGTGGCCAGTGCGCCGGCCTCCAGTGCGCCGTGGCAGGCGCCGCAGGCACCGGCCTCGGACTGCATCTCCACCAGACGGACGGTCTGGCCGAAGATGTTCTTCTTACCCTTGGCCGACCACTCATCGGCGTGCTCCGCCATGGGGCTGGACGGGGTGATGGGGTAGATGGCAGCAACTTCCGAGAAGGCATATGCCACATATGCCGCCGCTTCGTTACCGTCGCAGATCTTCATGAGCTTACTCATATACTC
This sequence comes from uncultured Eubacteriales bacterium, assembly GCA_900552725.1. Taxonomy (GTDB): domain Bacteria; phylum Bacillota; class Clostridia; order Oscillospirales; family Oscillospiraceae; genus Vescimonas. Next base: position 1,718 of record USAT01000043.1, read on the forward strand.
TTTTCCTCCTCTTTATTCCGGGCACCTTTCCGCCGCCGGAAAACGGCGAAAATGCACAGATATACAATATGATATGGTAACACGTTTCAGGGGAAAGTCAATTTCTTAACGGGGATTTCTGCGTTTTCCCCGAGAATGGGGGAGCTTTTTTGTGAAAAAAGTCAAATCACAGGATCACGGGTCTGCCGTCAAAGGCGAACTGTCCGCCGCACACTGTGATATGACCGCCCAGACGGTTGGGATACGCGCCATCGGGCAGGTCGACGCTGACGCAGCCCTTGCCATGCTCCAGCAGGTCGAACACGCCCAGCACCTTGCCCTCCGGGCCCTGGTAATGGCCCAGCAGCAGGCCGTCCGCCTCCTCCAGCCAGTAGCCGCCGGTGAGGGGCAGGGTCTCCTTGATCTCCTTCAGCTTCTTCATCTGGAGCTGTACATCCCGGCGCATGTCGCCGTAGTTGCTCTGATTCTCGAAGAAGTCCACCCGCTCACAGGGTGCGTACTCCATGCCGCTGTAGAGCATCGTCGCGCCCCTCTGGAAGTAGAGGAAGGCCAGCCAGTTGTCCAGCTGCGTGTCGCTGTGCATCCAGCTTGCGCCCCGGGGCGTGTCGTGGTTTTCCAGATACCGGGCCTTCACATAGCTGCTGGGGTAGGTCAGCTCCTGATAGTTCAGGATATTGGCGTACTCCCGCAGGGTCACCTTGCCGGTCAGCACGCCCTCGTACCAGGGCCACACGTCGTAGTCGTAGCTCATGTCAAAGACCTGGTGCAGTTCGGTGTCCGTGGCGCAGTAGGCGCCCATCTTCCGCATGGCCAGCACATGGGCGCCGTGGACGCTCTCGGCCAGCCAGAGGCAGCCGGGGCGGACGGTCTCCACCTCGTCATGGGCCTGCTGCCAGAATTCCACCGGCACGGCACTGGCCACGTCGCAGCGGAAGCCGTCCACGATGGCGGCCCACTGCTTCAGCGTGTCGATCTGATAGCGCCACAGGTCGCGGTTGGTGTAATCCAGATCCACGATGTCCCACCAGTCGGCCACCTTGCGGGTGGGCTTGCCCTGCTCATCCCGCAGGAAGAACTCCGGGTGCTCGGCGGCCAGCACGGAATCCGGCGAGGTGTGGTTATACACAACGTCGATGATGCACTTCATGCCCCGGTCGTGGATGGCGTCCACCAGGTGGCGCAGGTCGTCGATGGTGCCCATGTCGGGGTTCACCGCCCGGTAGTCCCGGATGGCGTAGGGGCTGCCTATGGTGCCCTTGCGGCCCTCCTCGCCGATGGGGTGGATGGGCATCAGCCACAGGATATCCGCACCCAGCCCCTTCAGGCGGTCGAGGTCGCCCTCCAGGGCACGGAAGGTGCCATCCTTCGTGTGTCCGCGGACAAAAACGCTGTAAATGACCTGGTGCCGCAGGGAGAGATCAGTGTTGCCTGCCATAGAAAGGCCCTCCTTTGTCAAAGCAATTTATTGCGGTGGTTTATTGCAGCATCGAGAGGAACTCGTCCTCCGTCAGTACGGGGATGTTCAGTTCCTGCGCCTTGCGCAGCTTGCTTCCGGCGTTTTCACCGGCCACCACATAGGTGGTTTTCTTGGATACCGAGCCGCTGGCCTTGCCGCCACGCTGCTCGATCATGGCGGCGGCCTCGTCCCGGGTGAATTTCTCCAGCGTGCCGGTCAACACGAAGGTCTGTCCGGCGAAGCGGTCGTCCACCTTCTCCTGATGGCTGGTCATGTTGACGCCCGCCTCACGGAGCCGGGAGAGCAGATCCTGGGACTGGGGACTTTCCAGCCACTGGCGGATATACCGGGCGGTGATGGGGCCTACGTCGTCGATGGCGGTCAGCTCCTCCTCCGACGCGGCGGCCAGAGCGTCGAAGCTGCCGAAGTGGGCGGCCAGCACCTTGGCGGCCTTGTCGCCCACCTGGCGGATGCCCAGGGCACTGATGAGCCGCCACAGGTCGTTTTCCTTACTCTTTTCGATGGCGGCCACGGCGTTGGCGGCGGACTTCTCGCCCATGCGATCCAGCTTGGCGATGTCCTTTGCCCGCAGGCGGTACAGATCGGCGGCGGTCTTCACCAGTCCACTGTCCACCAGCGACTGGATCACCGCCGGGCCCACGCCGTCGATGTCCATGGCGGCGCGGCTGGTGAAATGGGTCAGGTTCCGCAGAAGCTGCGCGGGACACTCGGCGCCGGTGCAGCGGATGGCCACGCCATCCTCATCCCGGCTCACCGGTGCGCCGCACACGGGGCACACATCGGGCAGATAGTAGGGTACCGCCCCGGCGGGACGCTTGTCCTTTACCACCTCCACGATCTCCGGGATGATCTCACCCGCCTTCTGGACGATGACGGTATCACCGATGCGGATATCCTTGGAGGTGATGAAATCCTGATTATGCAGCGTGGCGTAGGTGACGGTGGTGCCCGCCAGACGCACCGGCTCCAGCACCGCCTTGGGGGTCAGCGCCCCGGTGCGGCCTACCTGTACCACGATATCCTTCAAAACCGAGGGCTTCTGCTCCGGCGGGTACTTGTAGGCCACCGCCCAGCGGGGACACTTGGCGGTGCTGCCCAGCACCTCACGCTCCGGCAGGCTGTCCAGCTTCACCACCGCGCCGTCGATGTCGAAGGGGAAGGCCATGCGCTCATCCCCCAGCCGGGCGATCTCGGTGAGGATGTCCTCCGCGTTCCCCAGCGGCTTGTGGGGAATGACCTTGAAGCGCTGAGAGGCCAGATAGTCCAGCGTCTCGGTGTGGGTGGTGAATTCCCGGCCCTCGGCCAGCTGCAAATTGAAAACGGCAATATCCAGCCGCCGCTGGGCGGCGACCTTGGGGTCCAGCTGCCGCAGAGAGCCCGCGGCAGCGTTGCGGGGATTGGCCATCAGGGGCTTGCCCTCGATCTCCCGCCGGGCGTTGATCTCCTCGAACACGCTGCGGGCCATATAGACCTCGCCCCGGACGATGAGATGAGGCAGCTTCTCCGGCAGCGTCATGGGGATGGAGCGGATGGTGCGCAGGTTCTCCGTCACATCCTCGCCCACACGGCCGTCGCCTCGGGTGGCGCCCCGGACGAACACGCCGTCCCGGTACTCCAGGGCCACGGACAGGCCGTCCACCTTGGGCTCCACGCTGTACAGGGCGTCGGGCAGGTCGGCGGCCACCTTCTCCAGAAAGTCCCGCACCTCGTCGCCGTTGAACACGTCCTGCAGGCTCTCCAGCGGCACCTCGTGCCGCACCTCCTCAAACTGGCTCAGGAGCTTGCCGCCTACCCGCTGGGTGGGGGAATCGGGGGTGATCTCCTCCGGGTGCTCCTTCTCCAGATCCTCCAGACGCCGCAGCAGGTGGTCGTACTCATAGTCCGACATGGTGGGCGCGTCCAGCACATAGTAGAGGTAGCCGTTGGCGTTCAGCGTCTCCCGGAGCTGCTTCATTTCTTCACGATAGTCCATATCCATCCTCATTTATCCGTTGTTCATGATATAATCCTCGGCATACTGTGCCGTTTCGTCGGGCGTGGTGCTGAAATAGGTATAGGTGTCCGGCACGCCGCCCACGATCACCGTCTCCGCCACGGCGATCTCGTTGGAAACCTTGGTGGAGGTCTTCATCCCCGGCAGCAGGATGCTCATGTACACATCCACGTCCAGAAAGATCTGGTGCCGGGTCTGGTTGATGCCCGCGGCGGTGAACTGGTTGCGGAAGGTCGCGCTGGCGCTGCCAACCGCCTGCATCCGCACATGAAGGTTGGGGCCGCGGCCTGCCAGCAGGGCGGAGCCGGTCAGGGTGCCCAACGGGATCTCCAGCTCACTGGTGGAGACCTCCGCCAGACGGGCCAGGATTTCATCGGCGATGCGGCCCTGCATCCGGTTCACCTCCGCCACGTTGCTGCGCAGGGCGGTGATATGCCCCGTGTCATCCTTGTCGAAGATGACGAAGTTCTGGTAGTCGATCTCGCCGTCGGCCACCGCCTCGTTGACGGCGGCGGACACGATGCGGTTGACGGTGTTGGACACCCGGGCCGTGGCCATGCTGGTCATCACCGGCTTCAGGTGCCATAGAAGCGACGCCGCTGCCGCCAGCAGCGCCAGTGCCAGCAGCGTCAGCCATATCCCGGCCCGCTGCCGCCCCGTCAGGCGCAGATAGCCCAAGCGTCCCACGGCACGCACCTCCCCTCACGGGAAGGGTATGCCGGGGCGGCTTATCCCTATTCCTCCCAGCCGTTGACGATGGCCTTGAAGGTCTTGCCCCGTTCGGCAAAGTTCTTGAACTGGTCAAAGGCGGCGCAGGCGGGGGACAGCGTCACCACGTCGCCGGGCACGGCCCGGTCGCGGGCGGTCTCCACCGCCCGCTGGAAGGGGGTGACATCCACGATCTCCGGATGGCCGGGCTGATAGCCCTCGGCGTTCTCCACGGCGGCGCGGATCTTATCGGCGGTGGCGCCGCACAGCACCAGCAGCTTCACATGCTCCACGATCTCGCCGCCCAGGGCGTCGAAGGGGATGTGCTTATCGTAGCCGCCGGCGATCAGGATCACCTTCTCCGGGAAGGAGCGCAGGCCCGCCGTGGTGCGGCTGGGGCTGGAAGCGATGGAATCGTTATAGTACCGCACGCCCTTGTAGGTGCGCACCAGCTCGATACGGTGCTCCACGCCGCCGAATTCGCGGGCAAAGTCCCGGATGGTCTCATCCGGCACCAGACCGTCCACGGCGGCGACGGCCGCCATGTAGTTCTCCACATTGTGGACGCCGGGCAGCTTGATGTCGGCGGTGGTCATGACGGTGCGCTCGCCCGCTCCGCCGCGGCAGACGATGGCGTCGCCCCGCAGGAACACGCCCTTTTCCGGCTCACTCTGGCGGCTGAAATACACCGCCCGGTCGGGGACGCTCTCCCCCTGCTGCCGGGTGATATCGTTGTCGAAGTTGAAGATGGCCTTGTCGCCCGGCTTCTGGTGGCGGAAGATGTTCTCCTTAGCGGCCACATACTCCGCCATGTCCTTGTGGACGTCCAGATGGTTGGGGGCCAGATTGGTCACCACGGCGATGTGGGGGCTGTAGGGCATGGTCATCAGCTGGAAGCTGGACAGCTCCAGCACCGCGTAGTCGGTGGGGCGCATGTCCCCGGCTTCGCACAGCAGGGGATGGCCGATGTTGCCGCCCACATGGACGGTGTTGCCCGCCTTTTTCAGAAGCTCGGCGATGATGGTAGTGGTGGTGGTCTTTCCGTCGCTGCCGGTGACGGCGATGATGGGGCAGGGGCACACCCGGAAGAACACCTCCATCTCGGAGGTCAGCTCACTGCCTCCGGCCACAGCCTTGGCAAGCTGGGGCACATCGGGCCGCAGGCCCGGCGTGCGGAAGATGATATCCTGATCCAGCCCCTCCAGATAGTCCGGTCCTAATTGCAGACGCGCACCCCGGGCTTCCAGCTCACCGGCCAGTTTTCCCAGCTGCTCCCGCGTCCGCTTGTCGCAGGCGGTAACGGCGACGCCCTCTTGCAGCAGCAGGCGGATCAGCGGCTCGTTGCTGACGCCGATGCCCACCACGGCCACGGTCTTATGCCTGACGGCGTCCAGATACTCTCGCAATGTCATGGGATGACCTCCCTGTATTCAATATGAAATCACTCTATTATACCGCACCCGGCGTCCGGATTCAATCAAAATGAGGAAAAAACCATCGCTAACGGCAAACGCCCCCGGAACACGGGGCTCCAGGGGCATCTGCCACATATAGGAAGGTAGGTATGGGCAATGAAAGAAATGGCGGTTACTTGACGCCGAACAGCAGCTCACCGTAAGTGGGGAAGGGCCAGAAGTCGGCGGCGGTGTACTGCTCCGCCTTGTCGCAGGGGGCGCGGAGGGCGTCCATGGCGGGGATGACGCTGTCACGGATGACGCAGGCGGCCGCGATCACATCGTCGACGGCGTGGTACTGCGCCAGCGCGTCCTCCAGACCGGAGACGGCGTCGTCGATCTCGTCGGTCAGGCCGGAGAGCTTTTCGATGAGCCCCGTCTCGTATTTGCCTCGGAGAGTGGGGACGGCGGCCTTCTTGGCGGCCAGGCTCTCTGCCAGCGAGGCGGTGTATTCCTCCACGGCGGGCAGGATCTCCTTGCGGGCCATGTCCACCATGGTCTGGGCCTCAATATTGACGGTCTTGCGGTAGTTGTCCAGCATGATCTCGCAGCGGGAGCGGATCTCCGCCTCGGACATGACCTTCAGGGAGGTCAGCATGTCGATGTTCTTCTGCTCCAGGATGCGGGGCAGGGCATCGGGGGTGGTGCGCAGGTTCAGCAGGCCCCGCTCCTCGGTGGCCTCCCTGATCCAGGCGTCGTCATAGCCGTTGCCGTTGAAGATGATGCGCTTGTGGGCCTTGATGGTCTTCTGGATCAGATCGTGGAGGGCGGATTCAAAGTCCTCGGCCTTCTCCAGAATGTCGGCGTACTGCTTCAGGGATTCCGCCACGGCGGCGTTCAGCATGATATTGGTGCAGGCGATGGAGTTGGAGGAGCCCAGCATACGGAACTCGAACTTGTTGCCGGTGAAGGCGAAGGGGGAGGTACGGTTGCGGTCGGTGGTGTCGCGGATGAACTTGGGCAGCACATGGACGCCCAGCTTCATAATGCGCTTCTCCGTGCCGTTATAGGGTTCGTCCTTCTCGATGGCGTCCAGAATGGCGGTCAGCTCCTCGCCCAGGAAGATGGACACCACGGCGGGAGGGGCCTCGTTGGCGCCCAGACGGTGGTCGTTTCCGGCGGTGGCCACGGACAGCCGCAGCAGATCCTGATAGTCGTCCACCGCCTGGATGACGGCGCACAGGAACAGCAGGAACCGGGCGTTCTGATAGGGTGTGTCGCCGGGGGTCAGCAGGTTTACGCCGGTGTCGGTGGCCATGGACCAGTTGTTGTGCTTGCCGGAGCCGTTGACACCGTCAAAGGGCTTTTCGTGGAGCAGGCACACCAGACCGTGGCGCTCGGCCACCTTCTGCATGATCTCCATGGTCAGCTGGTTGTGGTCGGTGGCCACGTTGGTGGTGGTATAAATGGGGGCCAGCTCATGCTGGGCGGGCGCCACCTCGTTATGCTCGGTCTTGGCCAGGATGCCCAGCTTCCACAGCTCCTGGTTCAGGTCGGCCATGTACTCCGCCACGCGGGGCTTGATGGCGCCGAAGTAGTGGTCGTCCATCTCCTGGCCCTTGGGGGGCATGGCACCGAACAGGGTGCGGCCGCAGAACATCAGATCCTTGCGCTGGTCGAACATCTCGCGGTCTACCAGGAAGTACTCCTGCTCCGGGCCCACGGAGGTGCGGACGCATTTCACGTCGTCATTGCCGAACAGGGCCAGGATCCGCATGGCCTGCTTGTTCAGCGCCTGCATGGAGCGCAGCAGGGGGGTCTTTTTATCCAGCGCCTCGCCGCCGTAGGAGCAGAAGGCTGTAGGGATGCACAGAGCCTTGTCCTTGATGAAGGCGTAGGAGGTGGGATCCCAGGCGGTGTAGCCCCGAGCCTCGAAGGTGGCCCGCAGGCCGCCGGAGGGGAAGCTGGAGGCATCGGGCTCGCCCTGGATCAGCTCCTTGCCGGAGAACTCCATGATGACGCCGCCGTCGGGGGAGGGGGCGATGAAGCTGTCGTGCTTTTCGGCGGTGATACCGGTCAGGGGCTGGAACCAATGGGTAAAGTGGGTGGCGCCATGCTCGACAGCCCAATCCTTCATGGCGTCGGCCACAGCGTTGGCCACTTCGTTATTCAGGCTGCCGCCCTCGTCAATGGTCTTCTTCAGCGAGGTGTAGACCTCATAGGGGAGCCGCGCCTTCATGACGCGGTCATCAAACACCAGGCTGCCGAAATATTCCGGTACTGTGCTCATCATGATCCGCTCCTTTTTGATAATATAATGGAAAAAAGGCGTCAAGGAGACCAACCTCCAAGACGCCTTTGCCTTCGATGGGCGTCATTATATACGCCCTGTACGAATTTGTCAATCGCCGTTTTGTACAACTTTTGCCGTTTCGTCGATTGACTTTATGAGCAAGCCGTGCTATAATTCCCAACCAAGATGAGCAAAGACGTTCATGCATACCGGACACATGTCCTGTGTGAAGGAACGTCTTTGCGCTTTTTTTTCAGGGGAAAGGGCAGCCGCCATGAGGCATAAAGGCGCGGTGGGCATTCCCTCCGCCGATCCCCTGCGGGGCGGGGAGCGGAAAATGGCTGCCATCACGATTTTTTATGAGAAAAACACGAAAAAACATGGAAAAACGCCAGGAGGTGTGATACAATATGGATTTAATTGAATCCGCTTCGCTGCTGGACGGGCCCCTGTACCGCGGTGACCCAGACGGCAGCCCCGATGGGCAGATGTATGCGGCAAACAGAGAAAGGCAGGGCCTGACTATGCAGTATTCCAAAGAGGAAATCCGGCAGTATGTGGCGGAGGAGGACATCAAGTTCATCCGCCTGGCCTTCTGCGACCTGTCGGGGCGGCAGAAGAATATCTCCATCCATCCCGACGAGCTTGACCGGGCGCTTCAGTACGGCATCGCCTTTGACGCCTCAGCCATCCCCGGCTTCGGCGACGAGGTGCATTCTGACCTGTTTCTGCAGCCGGACACGTCCACGCTGTGCCTGCTGCCCTGGCGGCCCGATCATGGCCGTGTGGCCCGCATGTTCTGCGGCATCGTCCGGCCCGACGGCACCCCCTTCGAGGCCGACGCCCGCCAGCTGCTCCGTCAGGCGGTGCGTGAGGCCGAGGACATGGGCATTACCTTCGCCTTCGGTACGGAGATGGAGTTCTATCTCTTCCAGCGGGACGAGCTGGGCGAACCCACCAAGCAGCCCTATGACCATGCCGGTTATATGGATATCGCCCCCGAGGACAAGGGCGAGAACGTCCGGCGGGAGATCTGCCTGACCCTGGAGCAGATGGGCATCCGGCCCGAGTGCTCCCATCACGAGCAGGGCCCCGGCCAGAATGAGATCGACTTCCGCTATTCCCAGCCGCTGACGGCGGCGGACAACGCCGTTACCTTCCGCACGGTGGTGGACAGCGTGGCGGTGCGCAGCGGCCTGGCGGCGGATTTCTCCCCCAAGCCCATCAGCGGCCAGCCGGGCAACGGCATGCACATCAACATCTCCGCCAAGAGCGCCGACGGCGCTGATGTGATGCCCCTGATCATCGCGGGCATCCTGGCCCATATCCGGGAGATGACGGTGTTCCTGAACACGGTGGACGCCTCGTACCTGCGCTTCGGCGGCAGCAAGGCGCCCCGGTATATCTCCTGGTCGTCGGAGAACCGCTCCCAGCTGATCCGCATCCCCGCGGCACAGGGGGAGTATCGCCGGGCGGAGCTGCGCTCTCCCGACCCGCTGTGCAACCCCTATCTGGCCTTCGCCCTGCTGATCTACGCGGGGCTGGACGGCATCCGCCGGGCGCTGCCGCTGCCCGCGGCGGCGGACATCAACTTCTTCACCGCCTCCCAGCAGGTGAAGGAGCGGTTCGAGACCCTGCCCGCCACGCTGCCCCAGGCCAGAGCCCTGGCGGCAGGCAGCCCCTTCCTGGCGGAGCTGCTGCCTCCGGCGGTGCTGGAATACTATACGAAATAAGCGCGAGGCGGAAAGAATTCACCGAAAGGAGGGACGGCTATGGCACTTCCGCAGCAGACATACAGCGTGCTGGTGGTCTCGGCCCGCAGCAAATTCCATACGTCCCTCCGGGAGCTGCTGCCGGAGGACCGGTATACGCCCCTGTGCTATGTGAGCGACGTGGCCAGCGCCCGCCGCTGCCTGCTGGAGCGGCCCTTCGACATCGTGGTCATCAGCGCGCCGCTGCCGGATGAGTTCGGCACCCGTCTGGCCCTCCATGTGGCAGACGGCAGCGCCGCGGGCGTGCTGCTGCTGGTGAACGCCGAGCACTATCCCGACATCACCGCCCGCGTCTCGCCCTCCGGCGTGCTGACGCTGCAGAAGCCCACCACGCCCCAGATGATCCTGCAGTCCCTGCAATTACTGTGCGGCACGCGGGAGCGCCTGCGGAAGATGGAGCAGAAGACCGCCTCCATCGAGGAGAAGATGGCGGAGATCCGCCTGGTGAACCGGGCCAAGTGGCTGCTGATCGACCGTCAGGGCCTGTCCGAGCAGGAGGCCCACCGCTTCATCGAAAAGCAGGCCATGGATCGCTGCGTCAGCCGCCGGGTCATCGCCCAGCAGATCATCGACCGCTGCCAGGCGGCGGAATAGGCCGCCCACCGGGATTTGCGCCGCTTCGTGCGATTTCCCTCTTGACAGAAGGGAAAATACTTATTATAATGAAACGGCTGTGTCGGGGTGTAGCGCAGTTGGTAGCGCGCTTGGTTCGGGACCAAGAGGCCGCGGGTTCAAATCCCGCCACTCCGACCAAATCCGGCTGAAATCTTGCGGTTTCAGCCGGATTTTTCTGTGTTTTCGTGACTTTTTCCGATGGAGAATTCTGCACATTTTCCGTTTGCCCCAAACGCGACCCAAACGGGAATTCGGAGCGGAAATCGCCGGAAGAGAGAATTCGCCGCCTGCCGGAGCTTTTCCGGCAGGTGGCGTGTGCTTTTCTGTTCATTTTTGCTGTCATCCGACGCTTGCCATGAAGCCGCTGATTTTTTGCGCGGCTTCTTTTTTCATGCCTGTTGTGACGTGTGTGTAAACGTCCAGCGAGAATTCCGCCGAGGCGTGACCGAGGATCTCCACGACCGTTTTCGGGTCGATGCCGCTTTGGATTGCCAGCGTCGAGAATGTATGTCGTAAATCGTGAAATCTGACATGTTCTTCGATCCCAGCTTTTTCGAGCAGTTTTTTGTGTATTCTTCCAACGCAGTCCGGCCCATACATCCCGCCGGTCTTGGGTGACGGGAACATATATGGGCTGAACGGGTGATTCTTGCGATCCTCGACCAGCAGTCGAATCGCTTCGTCGCTGAGGTAAATCTCCCGGATAGAGTTTTCTGTTTTCGGTTCTGTCACGACCAGTTCGCCCTTGCCGCGCGACACGGATTTGGACACGGTCAGCGTTTTCGTCTGCAAGTTCAGGTCGCTCCACAGCAGTGCCACCAGCTCCCCGCGCCGCAAGCCGGTACTCAGTTCCAGATAGAACATCGGCAGGACGCCCCATTCCTCCGCCGCTTTCAGGTAATCCCGAATCTTCTCCGGCGGAATAATCTGCATTTTCTTCTTTTCCTTCTTCGGCAGGCGGCAGCCGTTTGCGGGATTGTACGGAATCAGCCGCTCCGTCACCGCCTGTTCCAGACACTGTCGCAGCATCGTGTGCAGTCCGCGAATCGTTTTGTTGCTGAGACTCAGATCGTCCATTTTTTCGTACCGCTGCACTCTGCCGTGCGCCTTCGTCTCATTGTAGAATTTCTGGATTTGCAGTGTCGTGAGCGCCGTCAGCTTGATGTCCCCGATGCGCGGCACGATATGCTGGTCGATATAATTTTTGTAATACGCCGCCGTGGATGCGCGGACGGATGGCTTTGCATAGTTCTCGTACCAGAGCTGCGCCCATTCACCCACCGTATAGTCACGCCGTTTCGTCACATCGATCTTTTCGAGTTCTTCCATCGCTTTCTGGAGTTTCTCCTTGCATTCGCGCTGCGTCCGCGCGAGGACACTTTTCGCGATTGGTTTCCCTGTCTCCGGGTCAACGCCCGCCGTGTAGCGCCCCTCCCAGCGTCCGTCCTTCCGCTTGCGGATGTTGCCTTCCCCGTTTGCCCGTTTCTTCGCCATCTGTGTTCCCCTTTCCGTTTTGGTAACACAAACAACTACCACAGAAAAGCAATAAAGTCTAGCAAATTTTTGAAAATTTCGGACATTTTTCAGAGATTTGTATTTCAGGAAAAAAGCCCATTCTTTGTTTACTGCGGCGCAGTTTTTGCGCCGCTAAATCCCCCAGAAGTAGCTCTGACTGCGCTCTTGGAAATAGTTATGTAAACTCATATCCTCATTTGTATTACACGCCCAAGACATTCAGGATTTACAGACTTTGTTCATAGCCCTGTGCCTGCTCGTGGTCGTCCTGCTTATGTCCCATCGCCAGCCGCTTTTGGATGAGCTTTTTGCGTCGCTTGGAGTCCACGCGGATACCCATTGGATTGCTGGGCGGCACAGCGTTCTCGCGAAAGATTTGCACCATCTGATGGAACAATCTGATAGTTGAATTCAGCAGATACTCGGATGGAAGCCGTGCGAACTGAGAAGTTATGGACGAAATATGCTCATCTGTAAGCAGAGGATTTGCAGAAGTCTGCGCAGAAGATTCTTCAAGCTGACAGCGCAAACGCTCCGCTTCCTGGATAATGGCATTCTTAATGGCACGGAACTCTTTTTGCTGTGAGAGTGGGTTGTGCTGCCTAGGACGGTTCTTGTAGTAGCCCTCCAGTGTGTCGCGCAGGTCATTCCAGACAGAATAATACGCCGCCACCTCCGGCAGATTTTCGAGTTCATCCACGATGGAATCCACCATATCCTTGAGTGGCTTTTTGAGATATCCATACTGCTTTTTACCGTTGACCGTGTGCAGCTCCAGCGCAAGCTCCATGAGCTTTTGCCGAATCGATTCCGGCGGATCTTCAACTGTTTCTAGCTGGTCAACAATTCTGCGCATGGTTTCCCGCGCCGCTCCGGTCACGTCTTTATAGGCAATATCTTTTTGAACATAGACCGCTTTCAACTCGTCCGCATAGATCATATTCGTTAAAATGGACTGCAAATGCAACAGCTTATCTTTCCGCAGAAAGCCGTATTTCGGGTCATCTGACCAGAGCATCATGTGGATATGCGGATGCTCACCCTCGTCGTGAAATGCTGCATACCAGCGAAGCTGCGACGGTGGAATCTGCATGGCTTCCGCAAAATCCGCCTGTTTGGAGCGCAGCAGCGCCCGCCAGCTTGCGGCGTTATCGTAGCCAAGCCGCGCGGCATCCTCGCGACGCAGCGAGTAAATAATCGTCCAGACGTTGCCCTCATGCGCTTTCAACTCGCCCAACGTCTTTTCCAGATCAACAGCATCTTCGGCTCCAAACAAGCCGTGTTCGCCGTGCTTTTCCGCGCGAGACCGTGTGGCAATATAGCGCATATAAATGCTGTCTGCGTTCTTGTCCAGAAACTCCACGCCGTCGCGGGTGGCGATATAATTCATATAACGACCGGCACGTTTTGGATTCAGAAAGCCTGCTTT
>USAT01000044.1 GCA_900552725.1 uncultured Eubacteriales bacterium
GCCGCTGCTTCTGCCCGCCGGAGACGTTGGTGCCGCCCTGCTCGATATAGGTGTCGTATCCGTCCGGCATTTTCTCAATAAACTCGTCGGCGCAGGCCAGACGGCAGGCCGCCTCGATCTCCTGATCGCTGGCGTTCTCGTCGCCCCAGCGCAGGTTCTCCCGGATGGTGCCGGAGAACAGCGTGTTCTTCTGCAGCACCATGGCGCAGCCATCCCGCAGCGCCTCCATGGTGTAGTCCTTCACATTGTGGCCGCCCACATACACCGCGCCGCCGTTCACGTCGTACAGCCGGGGGATCATGCTCACCAGCGTGGTCTTGGCGCTGCCGGTGCCGCCTAAAATGCCTACCGTGGCCCCGCTGGGCACGGTAAAGCTCACGTCCTCCAGATTCCAGGCCTCCGCCGTGTCGTGGTACTTGAAATACACATGGTCGAAGCGGATGGAGCCGTCCTCCACCTTCAGCGCCGGGTCGGCCTGCTCGTCGGTGATGCGGGGTTTCTCCTCCAGCACCTCGGCGATACGCTTGCCGCAGGCGATGGCCCGGGTCAGCATCATCAGTACCACGGATACCATCATCAGCGCCATCAGTATCTCACTCAAATAGGTAAAGAACGCGATCAGATCGCCGGAGAGCAGCGTGCCCTCCCACACGTAGTGGCCGCCGATCCACATGACCGCCGTGATGGTGCCGCCCATGAGGATCATCATCACCGGCATGAACAGCACCACAAAGCCGAAGGCGCGCTCGGCCATGCTTCGCAGCTTCTCACTGCGCTGGGTGAACTTCTCCTTTTCCTGCGCCTCACGCACAAAGGATTTCACCACGCGGATGGCGTTCAGGTCCTCCTGCACCACCAGGTTCAGCTGGTCCGTGGCCCCCTGCAAAGAGGTGAAGAACGGCCCTACCCGCTTGATGACGATGACCACCGCGATGATCAGCAGGGGAATGACCACCAGGAACACCTGGCTCAGCCGCTGGCTGATGATCAGGGCCATTACCAGCGCCGTCACCAGCATGGTGGGGGCGCGGACCAGCATACGCATTCCCATAAATGTGGTCATCTGCACCGAGGCCACGTCGTTGGTCAGCCGCGTCACCAGACTGGCGGTGGAGAAGCGCTCGATGTTGGCGAAGGAGAAACGCTGTACCTGCTCGTACTCCGCCTTCCGCAGCGCCGCGCCGAAGCCCATGGACGCCTTGGCGGCCAAAGCCGCCGCGCCCACGCCGCAGCCCAGCGCCAGCAGCGCCATAATGACCATTTTCAGCCCCGCCATCAGGATATAGCCTCTGTCTCCGTTGGCGATGCCGATATCCACGATGTCGCTCATCACCTGGGGCAGCGTCAGCTCCAGCACCGCCTCTCCGGCGGAGCAGGCGATGGCGAACAGCATCAGCAGGCGGTAGCCCTTGGTATAGGGCGCCAATTTTTTTATCATGCTTCCTCCTCCTCGTCGGTCAGGTTCCGTCCCGCCCGCAGCAGGAACGCGGTGAACTGCGCCTTTTCCTCCTGCGTGAAGCCGCGCTCCAGCCGTTCGTTCACCTGGTGCAGCACGGTCTGGAAATCGTCATGGAACCGCTGGCCCTCCTCTGTCAGTGCCAGAATGCGGCACCGTCCGTCCGTGGCGCTGACGGTGCGGTATACCAGCCCCTTCTCCTCCAGCCGGTCCACGATGCCGTTCACCGTGCTGGGCTTGATCATCAGATGGCGCTCCAGTGTTTTCTGGTTCACGCTGTCCTCCGCGTCATGCAGGAACATCAGCGTCCGGCACTGCATGGGCGATACGTCGTAGCGCTTCAGCATCCGCCCCATCAGCTTATGCACCTGGTGATCGCAGTAGCCGAACAGCGCGCCGAAGTGCGCCGGGTGTTCGTCAAAGCAGAATTTCATGGCGGTCCTCCTCCTTCTTTGCTTTTGAATTTTTAGCATACAAACTATTAGCGTGCTAAATGGTAGCACCAATATTTTTTGTTGTCAATAGGGAAGAGGGGCGGCTCTGTAAACAATCTGTGAACGGCGGGCGCGCTTTGTGAATGATTTGTTAATTCTTTATCAAGCCTGTTGACTTCCGCCCCGGATGCGTGTATGATACGCTCATCCGAAAGGATACCCACCCATTGTATTTCTCTCTCCTTTTACCGAAAAAAAGGCGGCGCTGAAGCGCCGTCTTTTTTCGTCTCTGCCCTTGTCAACAGAGGGTATAATAAAAGCCAAAGCGAAACAGGCGGCAAAAAACAGTTGCCATCGCGGAAGAATTGTAGTAGAATGTATCTCACGAACTTGTCCTCCGCCGTGAGCTGCGGGGCCGGTCTCGCGCAATGGATACCCACGAATCATGTCAGGCGGGGAACCGAGCAGCATTAAGAGGGATAGACATGTGCCGCGAGGAAGCCGGTTCTGCAGCTGCATGCGGAGGACTATTTTGCATCGTTTTCGGTACATTAAGGGCCGTTTTAAGGTACATAAACAGCCTTTATGTACCCATAAAACGGGCTGTATGATCCTTATCAGGAAGGAGGCGGCGGAATGTATCAGGCACTGTACCGCAAGTGGCGGCCCAGGACCTTTTCGGAAGTGGTGGGACAGGCCCACATCACCGATACCCTGCAGCGGCAGGTGGCCGAGGGCCGGGTGGGCCACGCCTATCTCTTCACCGGCACTCGGGGCACCGGCAAGACCACCTGCGCCCGGATCCTGGCCAAGGCCGTCAACTGTGAGCATCCCATCGACGGCGCGCCCTGCTGCGAGTGTGACGCCTGCCGGGGCATCGACAGCGGCACGCTGCTGGATGTGACGGAGCTGGACGCCGCCTCCAACAACGGCGTGGATCAGGTGCGGGCATTGCGTGAGGAGGCGGTCTACACCCCCTCCGTGCTGAAAAAGCGGGTGTACATCATCGACGAGGTGCACATGCTGTCCATCGCCGCCTTCAACGCCCTGCTGAAAATTCTGGAGGAGCCGCCGGAGCACCTGCTGTTCATTCTGGCCACCACGGAGCTGCACAAGGTCCCGGCCACCATTCTCTCCCGCTGCCAGCGGTTTTCCTTCAAGCGGCTGCTGCCCCGCGATATCCAGCAGCAGCTGCTGCACATCGCGGCGGAGGAGCACATCGACCTGAGCCCCGACGGCGCGGAGCTGCTGGCCCGGATGGCCAACGGCGCCATGCGTGACGCCCTGTCCCTGCTGGATCAGTGCCGGGCGGTGGAGGGCACCATCGACAACACCGCGGTGCTGGAGGTGCTGGGTCTTGCCGGAGCCACCCAGACGGTGCAGCTGATGCGCTGCGTGCTGGAGCGGCGCACCGGCGACGCGCTGACGCTGTTTGACCAGCTGTACCGCAGCGGCAAGGACGTGGCGGCGCTCTTGAGCGAGATGAGCGACCTGTGCCGGGATATGACCATTCTGAGAGCCGCGCCTGACGGCGGCAGCGCCCTGCTGACGGGGCTTTACGACCGCAAGACCCTCTCGGAGCTGGCGGGCGAGCAGCCGATGACGCGGTTTTTGTATCTGACGGAGACGCTGCAGCAGTGCTGCGCCGCGCTGCCGGACAGCATCCGGCCCCGCACCGACGCGGAGCTGTGCCTGCTGAAGCTATGCGACGAGACGCTCAGCGGCGACCTGACGGCCCTGTGCCAGCGGGTGACGGCGCTGGAAAAGGGCGGCGTTCCCCAGGCGGCGGCACCGGCACGGCCCGTATCCGCGCCGCCGGTACGGGATATCCCCATTGAGACGCGGTATGACGAAGCGCCGCCTCCCCCGGAGGAGTACGGTGAGCGGGTATTTGACATTCCCGAGGACGTACCCCCTCCCCCGCCCCGTCCTGTCCGCAGGACGGAACCGGCGCAAAGCGCCGCCCCGGCGGGCACGGTCTCCGGCGACACGTCGGTCTGGCTGCGGCTGTTGGATCAGTACAAGGGGCGGCTGAGCGTAAAGGACCGGGTATTCCTGAACATGGCCAGCGGCGTGGTGGAGGACGGCTGTCTGACGGTGCTGTGCCAGAACGATTTCGTAAAGGCCTCCCTGGACAACGAAGCGGTGCTGTCGGTGCTGCGGGAGGTCACCACCAACGAGCTGGGCACCCCGGTACGGGTACAGCTGACAGTGGGCACCGCGCCCAAGGCCGCACCCCGGCCCGCCCCGAAGGCGGCGCCTGCCCCAGCCCCCAAGGCAGCGCCAAAACCGGCACCCAGACCGGAGCCCGCACCGGAACCGATCCCTGCGCCGGAGCCACCCGCAGCCAGGGCAGAGGAAACACCCCCCTGGGAGGAGCCGCCCGCTCCGGCGGCACCGGCAGAGGGCGACGCGCTGGACACCCTGACCAGCAAGGGCCAGCAGCTGGAAAATTTCAAGATCACATAACATAATATCATAAGGAGAACGAACGATATGGCAAAGGGATACAGTGCAAGAGGCGGCTTTGGCGGCAGCCAGGGCCAGATGATGCGCCAGCAGCAGATGCAGCAGAAGATCATGCAGATGCAGCAGCAGATGGCGAAGGCCCAGGAGGACGTGGAAAACACCGACTTCACCGCCAGCGCAGGCGGCGGCGCGGTGCAGGCCGTGGTCAGCGGCAAGAAGGAGCTGAAGGCCCTGACCATTCAGCCGGACGCCGTGGATCCCCAGGATGTGGAGATGCTGCAGGATCTGGTGATCTCCGCCGTCAACGAGGCGCTGCGCCAGGCGGACGAGGCCATGAACAACTCCATGAACAGCTTCACCGGCGGACTGAACATCCCCGGATTGATGTAATGCGGGGAGAAAAACGCCTACCCCGACCGCTCCGGTAAAACGGACAACAGACAAAAGCCCCCTATGCAGGAAAGTGCCTGCATAGGGGGCTTTGCTATGCCGTGAGGGTGAGAGGCGGCAGCCGGAAAACCGGCGCGGTATAAAAGAAATGACCGCCACTGGCGGTCTTTTCTAATCTGGAGCAGGGTACGGGAATCGAACCCGCCTCCTCGGCTTGGGAAGCCGATGTACTACCGATGTACGAACCCTGCAAGTGGAGTTATCATATCACACTTTTCCGGTCATTGCAAGGCGAAAATCGCCGCGGCGGGCACTTTTCACCTCGGGCGCATAGGTCAAGCCCGGTGGGACATAGGATGGCACCAAAGAAACAAGGAGGGCTTGCGGTATGAAACGAGCGGCGGGATTTCTGGCGGCATTGGTATTGGTATGGGGGCTGGCGGCGCCCTGCTGGGGCGTGGAGCTGACGCTGACCTCCCACGCGGCGCTGCTGATGGAGAAAACCACGGGGCAGATCCTCTATGCCCAGAATGAGCACGACGCCCTGCCGCCGGCCAGCGTCACCAAGATCATGACGGTGCTGCTGACCATGGAGGCCATCGACAGCGGCCGCATCGCCCTGGATGACATGGTGACCGTCAGCGCCTACGCCGCCGGGATGGGCGGCAGCCAGGTGTTCCTGGCGGAGGGCGAGCAGATGTCGGTGGACGATCTTCTCAAGGCGGTGTGCGTGTCCTCCGGCAACGACGCGGCAGTGGCGCTGGCGGAGCATGTGGCGGGGGTGACGGAGCTGTTTGTGGAGCAGATGAACAACCGGGCCCGGGAGCTGGGCATGAAGGACACCCACTTCGTCAACTGCACAGGCCTGACGGCGGAGGGCCACGTCACCTCCGCCCACGACATTGCCCTCATGAGTCGGGAGCTTCTGCTGCACCATCCGGAGGTGCGGAGCTACACCACCATCTGGATGGACACCTTGCGGAACGGTACCTTCGGGCTCAGCAATACCAACAAGCTGATCCGGTTCTATGACGGGGCCACGGGGCTGAAAACCGGCTTCACCCAGGAGGCGGGCTACTGCATCAGCGCCACGGCGGAGCGGGACGGCATGGAGCTGATCGCCGTCATCATGAAGGGCAATACCTCCGACAGCCGCAACGCCGACGCCAAGACGCTGCTGAACTACGGCTTTTCCACCTACGCTCTGGCAGACGTTCAGCCGGAGGAGCCGCTGCCCGCCCTGCCGGTGACGCTGGGGGCGGCGGACACTGTGGCCCTGACGCTGCCGGAGGAGGGGCGGACGGTGCTGCTGGAGAAGAGCCGCTCCGGCGGCCTGACCCAGACGGTGGAGCTGCCGGAGGCCGTGCCGGCCCCGCTGCAGGCGGGTGACACCGTGGGCACCCTGACCGTCAGCCGGGAGGGCGAGACGCTGCTGACCGTTCCCATCGTGGCGGCGGAGACAGTGGAGGCCCTTACCTGGCGCGAAATGACCGCGCGGCTGCTGCGGATGGCCATCTTCTGTGAATAAGCCGGGAAAAACGCAAAGTTCCCCTTGTATTTTCCCCGCGGGCGTTGTAATATTATGCTTTAAGAATAACCTACTACACACAGGAGGTATGTACGATGATCAAGGTCGACCTTACCAATATCCAGAGCTTTCTGCGGCTGCCCTACGAGGCGGCGCTGTCTCCCCGGCTGAAGATCGCCCACAGCCATCTGCAGCTGGGCGACGGCATGGGCGGCGAGTTTACCGGCTGGGTGCATCTGCCCCGTGACTATGACCGGGCGGAGTACGGGCGCATCAAGGCGGCGGCCCAGAAGATCCAGGGTGATTCCCAGGCTCTGGTGGTCATCGGCATCGGCGGCTCCTATCTGGGGGCCCGGGGCGTTATCGAGTGCCTGTGCTCCCCCAACTATAACCTGAAAAAGAAGAACACCCCCAACATCTACTTCATCGGCAACGGCCTCAGCAGCGAGGCGCTGACCGAGGCCATGGAGCTGGTGGAGGGCGTGGACTTCTCCGTCAACGTGATCTCCAAGTCCGGCACCACCACCGAACCTGCCGTGGCCTTCCGCTTCTTCCGTGAGCTGCTGGAAAAGCGCTACGGCAAGGAGGAGGCCGCCCGCCGCATCTACGCCACCACCGACGCCCATAAGGGCGCGCTGAAATCCCTGGCGGACGCCAACGGCTACGAGACCTTCGTGGTGCCCGACAACATCGGCGGCCGCTACAGCGTGCTGACTGCCGTGGGCCTGCTGCCCATTGCCGCCGCGGGCATCGACATCGACGCCCTGATGGCCGGCGCCGGGGAGATGATGCGCACCTGCGCCGCCGGTGACATGGAGCGCAACCCCGCCTGGCACTATGCCGGGGCCCGGTACGAGCTGTACCGCATGGGCCGCAAGATCGAGATCCTGGCCGCCTACGAGCCCTCCTTCCGGTTCATGGCCGAGTGGTGGAAGCAGCTGTACGGCGAGAGCGAGGGTAAGGAGAACAAGGGCCTGTTCCCCGCCAGCGTGGAATTCACCGCCGACCTGCACTCCATGGGCCAGTACATCCAGCAGGGTGAGCGGCACCTATTTGAGTCGGTGGTGCGCTTCGGCCCCTCCGCCCAGCAGCAGGAGGTGCCCTTTGACGAGGGCAACGGCGACGGGCTCAACTTCCTGGCCGGTAAGAGCATGGACTTCATCGCCCGCCAGGCCATGGACGGCACACTGCTGGCCCATGTGGAGGGCGGCGTGCCCAACATCATCGTGGAGACCGGCAGCAAGGACGCCCACACCCTGGGTGAGCTGATCTACTTCTTCGAGTATGCCTGCGGCCTCAGCGGCTATCTGCTGGACGTGAATCCCTTCGACCAGCCCGGCGTGGAGGCGTACAAAAAGAACATGTTCGCCCTGCTGGGCAAGCCCGGCTATGAGGAGCTGCGCCAGACCCTGCTGAAAAAGCTGAAACGTTAACTGTTTTTTCATTGCTTTTTGGACGAGGGTATGCTATGCTGTCATTAGGAGCATAACCATCTCCTATCTTAGATAAAGGAGTGATTTCTTATGGTTAGATTGATTATGGGTGCCAACGGCGCCGGTAAGACCAAGCAGCTGATCGAGCTGATCCACACCGCGGTGGAGAGCGAGAACGGCAGCGTCGTATGCATCGAGCCCAGCGCCGACATGACCTATGACATCAGCTACAATGTCCGTCTGGTCAACGCCGGTGAGTATAATGTGAACAATTACGAGTGCCTGCGGGGCTTTATCAGCGGCCTGTACGCCGGCAATTACGATATTTCCCATGTGTTCGTGGACAACCTGTGCAAGATCGCCGGGGACAAGGATCTCCAGGCGGTGGAGGACTTCCTGGGCTGGCTGGACCGCTTCAGCAACGCCAACGATGTGAAGTTCACCGTCACCATCAGCGCGGATGAGGATTCCGCCACCGAGGGCCTGCGGCAGTACACCTGATCCCTTTGGCACAGCCGCAAAGGGGCAGCCGCGCAGGCGGAAAATCTTTCAGCAGCAAAACAGGCACCGCGCTTTCCGCGGTGCCTGTTTTCCTTTTTGTCCGATGCCGCCGGGGTCAAAGAATGAAGCCGCCGTCCACCGTCAGCACCTGGCCGGTGATAAAGTCCGCCTTGTCCGACGCCAGGAAGGCCGCCGCGTGGGCGATGTCCTCCGGCGTGCCGAGACGGCGCAGGGGTGTCTCCTCCGCCAGCTGGGGCAGCACCTCCGGCGGCAGGGCGTCCAGCATATCGGTCCTGATGACGCCGGGGGCGATGCAGTTGACCCGGATGTGGGTGGGGGCCAGCTCCGACGCCAGCGAGCGGGTCAGGCCAATCAGCGCCGCCTTGGTGCAGGAATAGGTCACCTCGCAGCTGGCGCCCCGCTGGCCCCAGATGGAGGAGATGTTGATGATGCAGCCCTCGTGGGCGTGGAGCATGGCGGGCAGCACCGCCTGAATGGTGTGGTACGCGCCGTCCACGTTGGTGGAGAAGTACCTGTGCCACATTTCGTCGGTCACATCCTGGAACAGGGCCTGGCCCGCCACACCGGCGTTGTTCACCAGCAGCGACACCGGGCCCCACTTCTCCCGGATAGCCTGCACCATGGCCTGTACCTCCTGCCGCCGGGACACATCCGCCTGATACGTCATGGCCTCATGGCCCTCCGCCGCCAGCTCCGCAGCCAGACTCTCGGCGCAGTCCTGCCGCACCCGATAGTTGATGCAGACCCTCCAGCCCTGACGGCCCAGCTCACGGGCCACCGCCCGGCCGATGCCCCGGCTGGAGCCGGTGACAAGCGCGATCTTTTCCATTTCCGTTTCCTCCTTGCGATGCTTTGATATTTGTCTCTATTTGTCTCTCATTTTACCCCAAAACCGTGTCCGACGCAAGGATACCGTTGCCTTTGGCGAAGTTTGTTGATAGAATGATAATATCTCATAAAATTCTTAGAAGTTTTTGTTGGCATGATACTGGATATTTCTGCAAAGGAGACGGCCTATGCGTATTTTGGTAGCCGAGGACGAAAAACACCTGAACCGCATCATCAGCGAAGCCCTCAGCGACGAGGGGTACAGCGTGGACAGCTGCTTCAACGGGCAGGAGGTGCTGGAGCACATGGCCTGCGCGGAATACGACGTGCTGGTGCTGGACATTATGATGCCCCGGATGGACGGCCTGGAGGTGGTGCGCCGCCTGCGGGGCGAGGGCAACGCCACGCCGGTGCTGTTCCTCACCTCCCGGGACAGTATCGAGGACAAGGTGACCGGGCTGGAATCCGGCGGCGACTACTATCTCACCAAGCCCTTCGCCTTTCCGGAGCTGCTGGCGGTGGTGCGGGCCATGGCCCGGAAATACACCGGCAATCGCTCCAACATCTACACGGTGGCCGACCTGACGCTGGACAGCGCCGCCCACACCGTCACCCGGGCGGGACGGGACATCAAGCTGACCGCCAAGGAATTCGCCCTGCTGGAGTACATGGTGCGCAACAGGGGCGTGGTGCTGTCCCGGGAGATGATCGAAAACAACCTCTGGAACTACGACTACGAGGGCGGCACCAACGTGGTGGACGTGTATGTGGGCTACCTGCGCAAGAAGGTGGACGCCGGAGCGGAAAAGAAGCTGATCCACACCGTTTGGGGCACCGGGTGGGTACTGAAGGAGGCGTAACATGTCTGCAAAGCTGCGACTGACGGCGTGGTTCACGCTGATGATGCTGCTGTTATGCGCCGCCACGCTGACCTTTGTGTTCGTGGTGAACGGCGCGGCGGTAGCCGACGATCCCCAGAGCCAGCTGATCGCCCGGGTGGACAAAAACGCCCGGGACGTGGAGTTCGAGAACGGCCGCTTCGAGTGGGAGGATCTGAAATTCTACCGCCGGGGCGTCAGCTGCTGGGTCTGCGATGAAAGCGGCGCGTTTCTGGAAGGCGTACAGCCCGAGGGACTGCCGGAGCTGCCGCCCCAGGATGGCGCGCTGCGCACCGTTTCCGGCGGAGACGGACAATATTATATGTATGACGTGTATGTGGACATGGACGTAACGGGTCTGTGGATACGGGGCGTCATCTCCACCGAGAGCCGCAGCGGCGTCATGCACACCATCAACATCCTGACGGCGGTGCTGCTGCCGTGCCTGCTGGTGGTGACGGTGGCCGGTGGGTGGGGTATCGCCCACCTGACCTTCCGGCCCATGGAGCAGATCATCGGCGCGGCGGACGCCATCAACGACGACCGGGATCTTTCCGCCCGCATCGGATTGAAGCGGGGCCCGGTGGAAATGCGGCGGCTGAGCCGCTCCTTCGACAGCCTTTTTGCCCGGCTGGAGAAATCCTTCCACGCCGAGCGGCAGTTTACCTCCGATGCCAGCCACGAGCTGCGCACGCCCATCACCGTCATCCTGGCGGAGTGCGACCGGGCCAGGCGCAAGTGCGAGACCAAGGAGGACTTTCTCCAGTCCATCACCGTCATCGAGGAGCAGGGCCAGCGCATGTCCCACCTGGTGCAGGAGCTGCTGGGCCTGACCCGTCTGCAGCAGGGCACCACACGCTATCCCCTGCAGAAGGCCGATCTCAGCAGCTTTGCCGCCGCCTGCTGCGAGGAGTTCATGCCCGCCGACGACCGGGGCATCACCCTGACCACCGACATCCAGCCGGAGGTGCAGGCCACCTTCAACCCGTCCCTGATGCAGCGGGCCCTGTACAACCTGCTGCAGAACGCCTATAAGTACGGCAGGCCCGGCGGACACATCACCGTGACCGTGCGGCCCGAGGGCCGGGGCGCGGCCATCTCCGTGGCCGACGACGGCATCGGTATCGACAAGGCGGATCAGGACAAGATCTGGCAGCGGTTCTGGCAGGCCGATCCCTCCCGGGGCGAGGACGGCGGCAGCGGGCTGGGGCTCTCCATGGTGCAGGAGATCGCCCTGTTCCACGGCGGTCAGGCCACGGTGGACAGCACCCCCGGCCAGGGCAGCACCTTTACCCTGACGCTGCCCAAATAATTTTCTCCGTTCAAAATTTATTTAAATTCCTTTCATACTTTTCTTAAAGTTTCCGGTTATGCTATACCCATAACAGGAAAACAACCAGAGCTTGAAAGGAGTTTTACCATGAACAACATGAACGATATGACCTCCCACGTGATCGACCCCCAGGTGGCCGTGGCCGCCGCCGTGCTGTATGGCAACCTCCGCAACCGCGAGGTGCTGTCCGCCGACGTATCCTTCTCCGATAACCTGTACGAGGTGATCATCCACAGCGAGTGGATGGATTACGACTGCTATGTGGACGCCTCCAACGGCGAGGTGCTTGGATTTCAGTCCACGCCCGTTGAAGAGTGCCGTCTCGGTGCCTGAGCCCACAACATAAAAAACGTCTCAGCCCAGTGGGCTGAGACGTTTTTTATGGTTTACAGCAGCGTGATCTGCTTTTCGTCGCTGTCCTCCGGCTTCACCAGCGCGCCGGCGGCGGGGATGGTACGGGTGCGGTAGCGGGCCGGGTTGGTGATGCCGGTCTCCTCCACAGGCACCACACGCTCCAGATGGTACTTGGGCTTGATGGTCATGACCGCCACGCCCTGTGTGGCGCGGGTGGTCTTGGGGGTCAGGGATGCCGTATGCATCAGCAGGCACCGGGGCTCGTTGGTATACAGGGCCAGCTCCGCGTCCTCCTTCATGGCCCGCATGGCGGTCAGGGGCGCCTTGTCGCTGTACGCGCCGGTGAGGCGGCGGCGGTTGGAGGTGGTGGCGTAGGCGGTCAGGGGCACCTTGGCGGCCTTGCCGTTTTCAAAGAAGAACAGCATGAAGCCGCTGTAATCCCCGGCCAGGGCCAGATAGATCACATTCTCGCCGTCCTCCATGCCCAGCTTGGCGGGCAGATAGTCGCCCAGGGCCGAGGCCTTGGTCTCGCCGAACTCGCTGGCGCGGGTCTTATAGACCTGCTGGCGGTCGGTGAAGAACAGCAGCTCGGCGGCGTTGGTGGCCTCGAAATACTGGGCGGGGCCGTCGCCCTCCTTGTACTTCTGATCGCCGGACATGCGCAGGGACTGGGGCGTGATCTTCTTGAAATAGCCCTGACGGCTGAGGAACAGGTGGACGGGATAGTCGTCGATGGGTTCCTCCTCCGGCTCCTCGGGAAGCTCGTGGCCGTAGACGATCTCGGTATGGCGGGGGATGGCGTACTTCTTCCGCACGTCGGTCAGCTCGTCGATGATGATGCGGCGGATGCGCTGGGGCCGGGCCAGCGTGTCCTCCAGATCGGCGATCTCGTCGGCCAGGGTCTCGGTCTCCGCCACCCGCTTGAGGATGTACTCCTTGTTGATGTTGCGCAGCTTGATCTCCGCCACATACTCCGCCTGCACCTGGTCGATGCCGAAGGCGATCATCAGATTGGGGATGACCTCCGCCTCCTCCTCGGTCTCCCGGATGGTGGCAATGGCCTTGTCGATGTCCAGCAGGATGCGCTTCAGGCCCTGCAAAAGGTGCAGCTTGTCCTGCTTCTTCTTCAGGATGAAATACACCCGGCGCTTGACGCACTCGGTGCGCCACGCCGTCCACTCCTCCAGAATGCCGCCCACGCCCAGCACACGTGGCTGTCCGGCAATGAGGATGTTGAAGTTGCAGCTTACCGTGTCCTGTAAGGGGGTCAGGCGGAACAGCTTGGCCATCAGCTTATCGGGGTCCACGCCCCGCTTCAGGTCGATGGCCAGCTTCAGACCGCTGAGGTCGCTCTCGTCCCGCATGTCGTTGATCTCCTTCACCTTGCCGGCCTTCACCAGCTCCGCCACCTTGTCCAGAATGGCCTCGATGGAGGTGGAATAGGGGATCTCGTAGACCTCGATGAGATTCTCCTTCTTGTCGTAGCGATAGCGGCTGCGGACCTTCACGCCGCCGCGGCCGGTGCGGTAAATTTCCCGCAGCTCGTCCGGATCGCAGAGGATCTGTCCGCCGGTGGGGAAGTCCGGGGCCAGCAGGGTCGAGGGGATGTCGTGGTCGGGGTTTTTCAGATAGGCGATGGTGGTGTCGCACACCTCGCCCAGGTTGAAGCCGCAAATTTGGCTGGCCATGCCCACGGCGATGCCCTGATTGGCGGACACCAGCACGTTGGGGAAGGTGGTGGGCAGCAGAGACGGCTCCTTCATGGTGTTGTCGTAGTTGTCCACAAAGTCCACGGCATCGCAGTCCAGATCGCGGAACAGCTCGGCGCAGATGGGGGAGAGCTTGGCCTCGGTATAGCGGCTGGCGGCGTAGGCCATGTCGCGGGAGTAGACCTTGCCGAAGTTGCCCTTGCTGTCCACAAAGGGGTGCAGCAACGCCTCGTTGCCCTTGGCCAGGCGCACCATGGTCTCATAGATGGCCTGGTCGCCGTGGGGATTCAGGCGCATGGTCTGGCCCACGATGTTGGCGGACTTGGTGCGTCCGCCGGTGAGAAGACCCATCTTGTACATGGTGTACAGGAGCTTCCGGTGCGCGGGCTTGAAGCCGTCGATCTCCGGGATGGCGCGGGAGACGATGACGCTCATGGCATAGGGCATATAGTTTTCGTCCAGCGTGGCGGTGATGGGCTGGTGGATCACCGCGCCGCGCAGGCCCATCACATTGGGATCGGCGCTGCGGTGAACGGTGCGTTCCGGTTGATTTTTCTTTGCCATAGGAGCAATGTCCTTTCTTTTGTTGGCGGTAATTATTGGGTGTAGGGGCGGACGACTCTGTCCGCCCGCAGGGAAATGATCGGTTATCGTCAGGGCCATCGGGGACGCCGGCCCCTACAAAAAGGTTGCCAGCGACTGCGTGCAGGTACGGTGCACTACGTTTTTTTGCGGGGGTTCTTCAACTCGCTGCGCAGCTGCTTTCGCTTCGCCTTGCGCCGCTGCTTGCCACGGCTGATCCGCAGTTGGCGGAAGGCATCGAAATCATAAAACACGGCCATTGGGACAAAAATCAGGGCTAAACACGCATCAAGTATGAACAAATAAAGTTTATTTTTCCTTGCCCGTTCGTTGCAGTCATCCAAAGATATAAACACACGTTCGTCCGTCCAAAAGGCGCAAACATCACCATATCTGCGAGAAACGATCACTGTTATCTTTTCCCCCTCAGGCAGCGATTCAAGTTCACGTCTTACTGTACCGTCCATCAGAGCCACTGCATCATTGGGATTGATGGCAAACTTTTGCCCATCTGCAAAACACAGCTTGTAATAGACAGAGCCACCCCACCGCAGTTCGCGCGTATAGTAGCGGTCAACATAGGATAACGTTCCCTCATAAACATATGTATTGCTCTCGTCAAAGTGGAAGGTGATCCCGCCGAT
>USAT01000045.1 GCA_900552725.1 uncultured Eubacteriales bacterium
TCACGGGTGTAGCCGTAACCACCGAACAGCTGCACAGCGCGGCGGGTCACATCGGAAGACATTTCCGCGGCGAACAGCTTTGCCATGGAGGAGTAGAAGCCGCAGTTGGGGTCGCCCACGTCCTTGGCCTTGGCGGCGCGGTACACCAGCAGCTGGGCCGCGTCGGCGCGGGTCTTCATATCCGCCAGCTGGAACTGGGTGTTCTGGAACTGGCTCAGACGCTTCTTGAACTGCATACGCTCCCTGGTGTAGGCGATGGCCTCGTCAATGGCGCCCTCGCCGATGCCCAGAGCCTGGGCTGCGACGCCTACGCGGCCGCCGTCCAGCGTGCCCATGGCCACCTTGAAGCCCTTGCCCTCCTGGCCCAGCAGATTCTCCTTGGGGACGATGCAGTCCTCGAAGATCAGGTCGGAGGTGGCGCTGCCGCGGATGCCCATCTTCTTCTCATGCTTGCCGATGGAGAAGCCCTTGAAGCCCTTCTCCACGATGAAGGCGGAGATGCCGTGGTTGCCCTTGGTGCGGTCGGTCATGGCGAACACCACGAAGGTGTCGGCCTCGGTGGCGTTGGTGATAAAGCACTTGGTGCCGTTGAGAACGTAGTGGTCGCCCTCCAGCACGGCGATGGTCTGCTGTCCGGAGGCGTCGGAACCGGCGTTGGGCTCGGTCAGACCGAAGGCACCCAGCTTGCGGCCGCTGAGAAGGTCAGGCAGATACTTCATCTTCTGCTCCTCGGTGCCGTAGGCGTAGATGGGATAGCAGCACAGGGACGTGTGGGCACAGATGATAACGGAGGTGGTGCCGCAGGTCTTGGCGATCTCCTCCACGGCCATGGCGTAGGCCAGGTTGTCGCCGCCGGCGCCGCCGTACTTCTTGGGGAACGGGATGCCCAGCAGGCCCAGCTTTGCCAGCTTGGGGATGGTTTCGCTGGGGAAGCGCTCTTCTTCGTCGATCTCCTGCGCCAGAGGCTTTACCTCGTTCTGGGCGAATTCGCGGTACATCTTGCGGAGCATCTCATGCTCCCTGGACAGCGTGAAATCCATTTTGTATTCTCCTTTTTTCTGCTTTCTTCAACAGGAAAATTCGGAAACAGGGTTTGCTTTCCTTTCCGTTTTATGAGGCTATCTTATCAAATCTCAAAAACGATTGCAACATGATTTTCCGATATACGGAAAACTAAATAAACAAATATTGCGAATTTCTTTTGTGCATCTCGTCAATTTTGCCTTGAATCCCCGACGATTCCCGTTGATTTTGCCGGTCTTTACGGGGTGAATTCCGATTCTGGTATAAAATATGTGTCAAATTCTGTGAAATGTCTGATAATTAACTTTCCGTTTTTATTTTCCTGTTTTCCGTATTTTTATATTGAATTTTGGAAATATTCATGGTACAATAGGCCCAACAGGAAAAGAATAAGAAAGGAAACAAGTCATGAACAACAATTTGTACATGTCCACGCTGTTGAAGGCGTTCGACATTTTGGACTGTTTCGATGACGACCGGCAGGAGATCGGGATCTCCGACATCTCCGCCAAGGTGGGCTTGCCCGTCAGTTCCGTACACCGTATCATTCAGAGCCTGGAGTTCGAGGGGATGCTGTCCCAGAACCAGGAGAGCAAGAAGTACGCCCTGGGCAGCAAGATGCTGGCCTTCTCCCGGAAGTGCGGACAGTACCAGCGGTATCAGCAGATCGCCGCCAAGTATGTGGACGAGCTGTGCCGCGTCACCGAGGAGAACGTGAACCTGGCCACCTGCTCCGGCGACCAGATCACCAACATCTACACCGCCGAGACGCACTTCGTCCTGCGGCCCAACTTCCCCCTGTACCAGCCCTTTCCCGCCCACTGCACCGGCGTGGGCCGCGTGTTTCTCAGCCACATGAGCGAGGCGGCCCAAAAGTGGGTCTATGAGAACAGCGTCGGCGCCATCGGCATGACCCAGGAGGAATTTCTGGCGCTGCTGCGCAAGGCCAAAAAGGACGGCTATGCCCGGGACGATCAGGCCTTCAACGCGGGCTTGCGCTGCGTGGCCGCGCCCATCTATCTGGGCGGCGGCAAGCTGCTGTTCGCCCTGTCCATCTCCGCCCCCACCGCCCGAATGGACGACGCCGCCTACGAAAACGCCCGCAAGCTGGTGCTGAAGTACGCGGAGCTGATCTCTCAGGAGATCCAATCCGTCGAATTCCGATTCTGAGCCCCTACGTTTGAGTTAAGAGAGGAGTTACCGATCATGAAACACACTTCCCTGAAGAATCTGGTGCTGTCCGCCATGTTCCTGGCCGTCGGCATCGTGCTGCCCTTCTTTATCGGACAGATCCCCGCCATCGGCAAGATGCTGCTGCCCATGCATATCCCCGTACTGCTGTGCGGCTTGATCTGCGGCTGGCAGTGGGGCCTGGGCGTCGGTTTCGTGCTGCCGCTGCTGCGCTCGCTGCTGTTCAGCTTCCCGGCCATGTATCCCAACGCCGTCGGCATGGCCTTTGAGCTGGCGGTGTACGGTTTGGTCATCGGCTATCTGTACGCTCACAGCAAGTGGCAGTGCGTCAAGGCCCTCTATAAGTGCCTGATCCCCGCCATGATCGCGGGCCGCCTGGTGTGGGGCGCGGCGATGATCGTGCTGATGGGCCTGGGCGGCAGCGCCTTTACCTGGCAGCTGTTCCTGGGCGGCGCGCTGCTGAACGCGCTGCCCGGCATCGCGCTGCAGCTTATCCTGATCCCCGCCGTGATGGTGCTGCTGGATCGGACGAAGCTGGTGCGGTTCTATCAGCCTGAGCCCGTGCCCGAGCAGGCGGTATGACCGACCGCGACTATACCCGGCTGGTGCTGGCCATCTGGGGAAAGCTCCTGCGGCGGGGCCGGATCATCGTGGCCGTCGACGGGCGGTGCGGCTCCGGCAAGACCACGCTGGCGGCACGGCTGGAAAAGGATCTGCGCTGCGCCGTGTACCACATGGACGATTTCTTCCCCCGGCCCGAGCAGCGGACGGAGGAGCGGCTGTCCCGGCCCGGCGAGAACGTGGATCACGAGCGGTTTCTGGAGGAGGTGCTGCTGCCGCTGCAGAGCACGCGGCCCGTCACCTACCGGCCCTATCTCTGCGCACGGCAGCAGCTGGGCGAGCCGGTGACGGTGGCGCCCAACCGGCTGACCGTTGTGGAGGGCTCCTATTCCTGCCACCCCGCCCTGTGGGACTACTACGACCTGCGGGTGTTCCTGACCGTGGACCCGGAGGAGCAGCTGCGGCGCATCGAAAAGCGCAGCGGCCCGGAGAAGGCCCGGCAGTTCCGCGACCGGTGGATCCCCTTCGAGGAGGCGTATTTCCGGGCCTATGACGTACAGGTCCGGTGCGACCTGGCGCTGTGAAACGCAAAAAACGCATAAAAAAATGACACGCGTTTCGCGTGTCATTTTTGCGTGGATAGGGGCGAACGGTCAGCGGTGGAAGTTGGTGTTGATGGTGGGCTCCTTCTCCGGCAGGCCGAACTGCTCCTTGCCCAGCCGGATGCTCTTCATCAGGAAGGCCATGTTCCGGCCCAGCGTCCGCATGGTCTGCAGGCCCTCCTGATCCTGCATTACCTCCTCCGGCGTGTTGCCGTACACCATGTTCCAGTACTGGCTGCTGGCGATGGGCATGCCGCAGATGGTGAAGTACTTGTTCAGCGCGTCGAAGGTGGCGGTGTTGCCGCCCCGGCGGCAGGACACCACCGACGCGCCCACCTTCATGGTCTTGTTGATCCACGGCGTGCTGAAAAACAGCCGGTCCATAAAGGAGATGGCGCCGCCGGCGGGGGAGGCGTAGTACACCGGGGAGCCGATCACCAGGGCATCGGCCTCGTTGAACTTCTGGGCCACCTCGTTCACCAGATCGTCGTGGACGCAGCGGTTGGTCTTTTTGCACACGCCGCAGGCATTGCAGGAGATGTTGGTCCTGCCGGCCTGGATGATCTCCGACTCGATGCCCTCGACCGCCAGCGCTCTGGCCAGCTCCGCCAGGGCGGTATAGGTGCAGCCTCTCTCGTGAGGGCTGCCGTTGATGAGCAATGCTTTCATGATGTATCCTCCTGTCATTTGTCTTGTTATCAGATGCCGGAATAGCGGCATCGCTTGATGTCCACATGGTTCTCGTCCCGGAAGGGGACGCCCTCCTGCCGCAGCAGGAAGCCCTGCTCCGGCCAGTGGGGCGCCAGACGCCCGTCGTGGCCCACCACACGGTGGCAGGGATAGTCGCCGTACAATTCGGCGCTGCTGAGCACCCTGCCCACCAGGCGGGCGTTCCGCTCCCGGCCGATGAGCCGGGCAATCTGGCCGTAGGAGGCCACCTGCCCCTCGGGAATTTCGCCCACCACGGCCAGGATCTCGTAGATCAGACGCTCGTCCATGGCGTTACAGGCGCGTCAGCTCCACGGCGGTGCCGTGGGCGCGGAGCAGCCGCAGCAGCTCCTCCGCCTGCAGCCACACGGTGGCGGTGTTGTCGTTGGGGTGTACGCCGATGCGGCCCGGCGGCAGCAGGAATTCCTCGTCCAGATAGAACCGGACGCTGCGGCTCTCGTCATTCAGCAGGCCCAGGGGCGTCACCGAGCCGGGGGTCAGGTGCAGGAACGCCATCAGCTCGTCCGCCGAGGCGAAGCTGAGGGGCCGGGTGCCGTGGGCCCGGCGGAACTCCTTCAGGTCCACCCGCTTGTCGCCCCGGACGGTGATCAGATAGTAATTCCGCTTCTTGTCGTCCCGGACGAACAGGTTCTTGGCGTCGTCCTCCGGATAGGGCAGGGCCAGGTCGGCGCACTCCTCCATGTTGTAGACGGCCCTGTGCTCCGTGATCTCAAAGGCCACGCCGTTGGCGCGAAGAAAGTTGTAGGTCTCCTGCTTGTTCATGGCGGGGCTCCTTTCACAGTGGGATGTATCCCGATTATAGGGCGTTTTGCGCCAAAATGCAAGAGGGAGGGGGCAGCCTGGGCTGCCCCCTCCCGCAAAGCGCGTTATCTCTTCTTCAGCACGCCCATCAGGCCGCGCTTCAGGATCTGACCGCCGGCGGAGATCAGCTGGGACTCGATCTTGGCCGCCCGGCGCTCGGCCTTGCGGCGGGCCTCGGCCTCCGCCTTCTCCTGCTGGCGCTCGGCCTTGCGGCGCTCCTCATCGGCCAGCTTCTGCTGGCGGCGGCGGGCCTCATCCTCCAGCTTCTGCTGGCGCTTGCGCTCCTCGTCGGCCAGCTTCTGCTGCCGCTTCTTGTCGGCCTCCTCTTCCTTCAGCCGCTGCTTCTCCGCCTCGGCCTCGGCCTTTTCCCGGGCCTTGCGGTCGGCCTCCTCCTGCTGGGCCAGCTCGGCCTTTTCCGCCTCCTCCGTCAGCACCTCATAGGCGGACAGATTGTCCACGGCGTCGTCGTACTTCTCCATGCCGTCCCGCATCAGCACCTTGGCCCGGGCCATGGGCTCCGGCGCGGCCATCAGGCTCTGGGGGCAGATGATCTTGGTGCGCTGCACCATGGCGGGCACGCCCTCTTCGTCCAGGAAGGAGGTCAGCGCCTCGCCCACGCCCAGCTCCATGATGGCGTCCTCCGCCTGGAAGGCGGGGTTGGCCCGGAAGGCCTGGGCCGCCACGCGGACGGCCTTCAGCTCGGCGGGGGTGTAGGCCCGCAGGGCGTGCTGCACCCGGTTGGAGAGCTGGGCCAGCACGGTGTCGGGAATGTCGCTGGGGCTCTGGGTGACGAAGTAGACGCCCACGCCCCGGGAGCGGATCAGCTTCACCGTCTGCTCGATCTTCTGCAGCAGCACGGTGGGCGCGTCCCGGAACAGCATGTGGGCCTCGTCGAAGAAGAACACCAGCTTGGGCTTGTCCATATCGCCCGCCTCCGGCAGGCTCTCAAACAGCTCCGACAGCATCCACAGCAGGAAGCTGGCGTACAGGGTGGGGTTCTGCACCAGCTTGACGCAGTCCAGCACGTTGATCATGCCGCGGCCGTTCTCATCGGTGCGCATCCAGTCGCGGATGTCCAGGGCGGGCTCGCCGAAGAACAGCTCGCCGCCCTGCTGCTCCAGGGGCAGCAGCGCCCGCAGGATGGCCGCTACCGACTGGGGCGTGATGTTGCCGTAGGTCATCATGTACTCGGTGCGGTGCTCGTTGACGTAGGTCAGCATGGCACGCAGATCCTTCAGGTCGATCAGCAGCAGGCCCTTGTCGTCGGCGATGCGGAACACGATGTGCAGGATGCCCTCCTGGGCGGGGGTCAGGCCCAGGATCCGGCTGAGAAGCTCCGGCCCCATATCGCTGACGGTGGCGCGGACGGCGTGGCCGCCCTGCTGATAGATATCCCAGAAGGTGGTGGGGTACGCCTTATAGGTAAAGGTGTCCCGGATGCCGAACTTGTCGATGCGCTTCTCCATGCCCTCATTGCTGACGCCGGGGGCGCAGATGCCCGCCACGTCGCCCTTCACGTCGCACAGGAACACGGGCACGCCCGCGTCGGAGAAGGATTCCGCCATCACCTTCATGGTGATGGTCTTGCCGGTACCGCTGGCGCCTGCGATCAGACCGTGGCGGTTGCACATGTTCAGCGCCATCTCCACCCGCTGGCCGTCCGCCAGACCCATATAGATCCTGCCGTTTTCGTACATATAGCCGTCCTCCAGTATGTATTTGCCTCTATTATACGACAGCGGCCGCCGCCGCGCAAGAAAGAAATGGCGCGCCATGGCTCTGTGCCATCACTTTTGCTTATTCCACATATCCGAAACGGATACTTTACTTATTTTGTCGCCGTGCTTATAATAAAACATTGTTTATTTGAAAAGCTTATTGTAATACTGTAATATATAGAACAGGAGGCAGCAGCAATGGCAAATTGCGCGATCGTGGGCATCAACTGGGGCGACGAGGGTAAGGGCCGCATGGTGGACTATCTGACGGAGCGGTACGACGTGGTGGTACGGTATCAGGGCGGCGGCAACGCCGGTCACACCGTCATCAACGACATGGGCAAATTCGCCCTGCATCTGCTGCCCTCCGGCATTTTCCGTAAGGGTGTCATGAACATTCTGGGCAACGGCGTGGCCCTGGACTGCGAGAATCTGGTGCAGGAGATGGAGACCCTCCGTGCCGCCGGTGTGTCCATTTCCCCGGAAAACCTGATGGTCAGCAGCCGGGCGTCTCTGCTGCTGCCGTGGCACCGTGAGCTGGACGCCCTGGAGGAGGCCCGCCTGAAGGACAAGAAGTACGGCTCCACCAAGCAGGGCATCGCGCCGTTCTATTCCGATAAGTACCAGAAAAAGACCGTTCAGGCCGGTGAGCTGCTGTATCCTGAGCATCTGAAGGCCCATCTGCAGGATCTGCTGGAGTGGAAGAACCTGATCCTCCAGAAGGTCTATGGGGCCAAGGGCTATACCATGGAGGAGCTGGAGCAGTGGCTGGACACCTACGCCGCCCAGGTGCGCCCCTATGTGGCCGACACGGGCCGCTATCTGCGCAAGGCCCAGGACGAGGGCAAGGCCATCCTGTTCGAGGGCCAGCTGGGCGCGCTGCGTGACCTGGACTACGGCATCTATCCCTACACCACCTCCTCCAACACCATCGCCGCCTATGCCCCTGTGGGTGCGGGCCTGCCCACCGCGAAGATCGACGAGGTGGTGGGCGTGGTGAAGGCCTATTCCTCCTGCGTGGGCGAAGGCCCCTTCACCTGCGAGTGGTTCGGCGAGGACGCCGAGAAGCTCCGTGAGGCCGGGGCTGAGTACGGCGCCAAGACCGGCCGTCCCCGCCGCGTAGGCCCCATCGACCTGGTGGCCACCCGCTACGGCGTGGAGGTGCAGGGCGCCACCAACATCGCCCTGACCAAGCTGGACATCCTCAGCTATATGGCCGAGATCCCCGTCTGCGCCGCCTATGAGATCGACGGCCGGATCACCCATGAGTTCCCGTTCCCCGCCGTGCTGGAGCAGGCCAAGCCTGTGATGGAGTACCGTCCCGGCTGGCAGTGCGACATCTCCGGCGCGCGCACCTGGGAGGAGCTGCCCCAGGCCGCCCGCGATTATGTGGCGTATGTGGAAAAGGCCATCGGCTGCCACATCGGCTACGTCTCCGTGGGCGCCGAGCGGGAGAGCTTGATTGTCCGGTAAGGGATATTTCGCGCTTTCGAGCGCGAGGTACTTTTGCCAAATCACGCTGTGCAAACACAGCGGATGCTACGGCAGCATAGCTGCCGAGATCGGATGCTAAAAATATGCCACCGGCATATTTTCTTAACGCACCGACGGCAAAAGTACCCAAAAACGCTGCTTAAACCTGCGGTTTAAGAATCCGCGCACGCTATGCCGTGTACGCATTTGCCGCCTTTTACCACGCGTTCGCGGAACTTGCTTGATTTCGCTGCGTATGACGTATTGACTTCCTTCCTGCGCCGCTGCCGCTGATGCGGCGCAACGGTAGGGGATGAATCGTTGCTCGGCGGCGGGGTGAGGTCACCCCGCCCTACGCAGCGACTACCGATAGAATTTCGTAGGGCGCGATGCCCACATCGCGCCGCACGGTAACAAGCGAGACCTTCGATAGACATGCGTAGGGGCCGGCGTTCTATCGGAAAACTGTCTCAATTCGAACGGGGCGTCGAGGACGCCGCCCCCTACAAATGGCTTCGATGCACGGTCATACTGTGCGAACCCATTTCAATCATGCCGCCTGGGGCGGCATACCGCAGCTTTTCACTTTTCTCTCTTCACTCTTCACTTCTCAGGAGGCCATCCTATGTCCCACTCCACCTACCAGTCCCCGCTGGCGTCACGGTACGCCTCCCAGTACATGCTGCACCTGTTCTCTGACGACAGCCGCTATCAGACCTGGCGGCGGCTGTGGACGGCGCTGGCCCGCGCCCAGCACGACCTGGGCCTGCCCATCACGGCGCAGCAGGTGGCGGAGCTGGAGGCCCACATCGCCGACATCGACTACGACGTGGCCGCCCAGCGTGAGCGGGAGGTGCGCCACGACGTGATGGCCCATGTGTACGCCTACGGCAAGGCCGCACCGGCTGCGGCGGGTATCATCCACCTGGGGGCTACCAGCTGCTACGTCACCGACAACGCCGATCTGATCCTGTACCGGGACGGCCTGACCTATCTCCGGGGCCAGCTGCTGGCGGTGCTGGCCAATCTGGCGGCCTTCGCCGAGAAGTACGCCGCCACACCCACCCTGGGCTACACCCACTATCAGCCCGCCCAGCCCGTCACTGTGGGCAAGCGGGCCACGTTGTGGATGCAGGACCTCCTCTCCGACCTGGAGGAGTTGGACACACTGGTGTCCGGCATGAAATTCCTGGGCTGCCGGGGCACCACCGGCACCGAGGCCAGCTTCATGGATCTCTTTGACGGCGACGAGGAGAAGATCGACGAGATGAACCGCCGCATCGCCGCCGAGTTCGGCTTTGCCCAGTGCTTCCCGGTGTGCGGCCAGACCTATCCCCGGAAGGTGGACAGCCGGATTCTGAACTGTCTCAGTTCCATCGCCCAGAGCGCCTATCGCATGGCCAACGACATCCGCCTGCTGCAGCATGACCGCCAGGTGGAGGAGCCCTTTGGCGCAAGCCAGATCGGCTCGTCGGCCATGGCCTATAAGCGCAACCCCATGCGCTGCGAGCGCATCTGCTCCCTGAGCCGCTATCTGATGGCCGACGCCATGAACGCCCCCATGACCGCCTCCGTCCAGTGGATGGAGCGGACGCTGGACGACTCCGCCAACCGGCGCATCGCCATGCCGGAGGGCTTCCTGTGCGCCGACGCGGTGCTGCGGCTGTGCCAGAACGTGACGGACGGCCTCCGCGTCAACGAGGCGGTCATCGACCGGACGCTGCGGGAGTATCTGCCCTTCCTGGCCACGGAGGATCTGATGATGGAGGCGGTGAAGCGGGGCGGCGACCGCCAGCAGCTTCACGAGATCATCCGCCGCCACTCCATGGCCGCCACGGCCCGGATGAAGGAGGGAGAGCCCTGCGACCTG
The DNA here is from genome assembly GCA_900552725.1 of uncultured Eubacteriales bacterium. GTDB lineage: Bacteria > Bacillota > Clostridia > Oscillospirales > Oscillospiraceae > Vescimonas. The sequence continues at coordinate 9,969 of USAT01000045.1, forward strand.
CTGGATCGCCTGGCGGGCGACCCGGCCTTCGGCCTGACCCGGCAGGAGCTGGACGCCCTGATGGAGCCCAGGCGGTACATCGGCCGCTGTCCCCAGCAGGTGGCGCGGTTCCTGGCCCAGTGCGCGCCGCTGCTGCGTGAGGCCCACGCCGCCGACGGCGATATCCAGGTATAAATGCACAAAAAAGGACGGCCTGCGCAGGCCGTCCTTTTCGTATGCCGTTTTATACCACGAAAGCCTCCGGAAAACCGGCGGCTTTCACCTTTTCGCAGTACGCCTGGGCGTTGCGGCGGGCGCGGAAGGCACCCACCTGCACCCGGTACAGCGGCGTGTCCGCCACGGGCGGCTCCGGCGCGACCGGCTCCGCCGCTTCCTTCGGGGCGACGTAGGGCACCGCGAAGAATTCGCACACCGCCTGTGCCGTCTCCTCGGCGATGCGGGGCATGCTGTCGATGAGCCACTGGGCCTCCTGGGGATTGTCGTGGAAGCCGAACTCCGGCAGCACGGCGGGCATGTGGCTGGCGCGCAGTTCATAGAGCCCGGCGCTCTCCACCAGCCGCTCCGACGTGCCGGGGGACAGGGGGGCGATGCGGTCCTGGATCAGCCGCCCGATGCGGCGGCTCTCGGCGCTGGGGTAGCAGTGTACCCGGGTGCCGGACACCCGGCCGTCAAAGCCATTGGTGTGCAGGGCCATGTGCAGGTCGGCGGGCCAGGCGTTGGACTCCTTCACCCGGTCGTACATATTGCCCCGCTGCACGTTCCGCACCGCGAAGCCGCAGCGCGTCAGCGCCGCCTCCAGCAGGTCGGCGCAGCGGCACATCTGCTCCTTCTCGTTGGTGGGTCTCCCGTTCCACAGGGCCGTGGCCGCGTAGGTGTTGCTGGCGCGATCCTCCGGGCTGAGATAGATGTTGGGCATGGCTTATTCCTCCAGCTCCGGCAGGCCGCCCAGGCTGGTCAGCAGGCTGAGGATGCCGGACAGCAGCGTGGAGCTGGCCACTGCCAGCCAGTTGACCTCGCACAGCACAGCGGTGGCGCCGATGGTGGCCGCCGCGGTCTGCGCCATGGTGCGGGCCGCGCGGATGCCTGCCGCACGGAACCAGCGCTTCCAATCGGTTGTTGCTTTCATGTGATGTTCCTCCTTTTTGTGGTCTGTTTCATCCTATGCACGTCCCTCCAGGTCGGCGATACGGTGGTTGGCCACCTTGACCCGTTCGTCCAGCAGCGACACCACCTCCTCCAGGGCGTAGGTGCGCTCCACCACCTGATTGTGCTTGTCTACCTTCCGCTCCAGCTGGGCCAGGCGATAGGCCACCAGGGCCGCGCTCTTGCGGTTGGCCAGATACGCGCCCGCCAGCGTGCCGGTCAGGCTCAGCGCCGCCACCAGGATCGTTTCCGTCATGATCCGCGCCCCCTCTCAGCCCAGGATCAGCACGTTGGCCGTCAGGTTGGCGGTGGGGACGGTGCTGCACTTGAAGGCCAGCGTGTTGGCGGTGGCCGACGTGCACCGGACGCCCGCCTGGCAGTATGCCTCGTAGCTGCCGGCCGAGGGCGTCACCACGATGTTGCTGCTGGCGGTCACGCCCGAGCACTGGGCCGTGACGGACTTGGCCGCGGCGTTCCAGTTGGCCGCCCGCAGCGTTACCGTCACGGCCCTGGATTTGGCGGCCTTCTGCTCCACCGCCGCCAGCGCCGCGTTGAAGGCGTCCTCCGTGCCGGTGTAGCCGCCCTCCTGGGCGGCGGCGTAGGCGCTTTTGCCGTCGCTGCCCGCCGCGCCGGGCGATCCGGTGTCGCCCTTATCGCCCTTGGCGCCGGGCAGGCCCTGGGGGCCGTCGAACTGGCCGGAGGCCTTGGCCTGGGCCAGCACCTCCCGCATCAGTCCGGCATAGACCGGGGCTGTGGGCTCCGCCGCCGTCTCGCCGGAGAGGGACGCGCCCGGCTGGATCCAGCCGCAGTCGGCGTACACGGTGGGCAGGATCACCGTCCCGGCGCTGTCGGTGCCGTACACGCCCACCAGCAGTCGCTCGCCCGCCGCCTGCAGGCACTCCCAGGGGATGGGGCACGCGTCGCCGTCCCAGTCGGCACGGGCCACCTCCCGCTGGACGCCGCCCGCCCGGAACACGGCCACCTTGGTCAGGGCGTTCCACGCCGTGCCGGTGAAGGTGAACGTGACCGACGCGCCCACCATGCCGCCGGTCAGGGTGGCAGGCGCCGTCACCGCCGCGTCGGCGTCGGAGACGGCAATGTGAATGTTGCTCATATGGCTCCTCCTTTCAATATGGGGGGGCACGCCCCCTGCCCATGCCGCCGCGCCGCAAGGCGGGTTGCCCGCGTCAGGGCAACAGAAAAGGCCCGCACGGTGTGCGGGCCTTTCGGGGCGGGGATATGGTATTGTGAAAACCGGCGTCTGCGGCGTGGGGGAGCTCTTCTATCCCTGCGCGCCGCCGGTCTGGATGTATCCGTCGGCGCGGGGGAACATGGCCCATACCACGAAGTAATCGCCCTTCTGGGACGGTATCCGGGCGGTGCTTTCGGTCAGCTCCTGCACCGGGAGGGGATCGATGTTCCCGTCCTCGGCATAGCCGCACCAGGCGATGGGATACATGCTGCCCGGCGCCGCACGGAGGGTGCCCTCCATGACGGTCCAGACATAGCCCAGCGCAGGATCCACCTGTGTCCAGTCGGTGGTGGGGCAGCGCACCGGCGTATTGCTCTCCAGCGAGAGCCCATAAGAGTACTCTCCTTCGGTGTCCAGCAGCGTGATGTCCAGCGACCGGTTGGGCGGCATCAGCGCAAGAGACGGCGTCCCCTCCACGCCCTCGCCGTTATGGTACCGGACGCGCATCAGCAGCATCGGCTGACCCGCCTGGCCGCCGGTGACGGACAGGCGCACCGTCTGGTCATCCAGCCGCCTGGCCCGGATGGTATAGAAGTCTTTTGTTTCACCGGTGAAGCCCGCCACGGCGGCCAGGATCACCGCCGCCGCCAGCACGAAGGCGGCGGCAGCCCGGGTATGGGGCTGCTTCGCCAGCAGGCACACCCGCTCCTTCAGCGTCCGCTTGCCGCCGGACATGGTGGTGGCCGCCGTCAGGGGCGAGACGGGCCGGGTCTGGGCGCAGCTGAGGGCGATCAGCGTCCGTCCGTAGGCGGTGCGCTCTCCCTCCCCCAGACGCTTCACGGCGGAGGCGTCACAGGCCAGCTCCCCGTCCTCACGGGAGCGGATGGCCGCCAGCCACACCAGCGGGGTCCACCAGTGCACCACCAGGCACGCGCCCCGCACCACCGCCCACAGGGGATCGCCGTGGCGGTAATGGGTGGCCTCGTGGGCCAGCACATGGCGCAGAGCCGTCTCATCCGCCGCCACCTGGGGCGTCACATAGATGCTCTGGCCCAGCAGGCACGGGGTGTCGATGGCGGCGGAGACGTACACATAGCAGGGCAGATCTCTGCCCGCGTCCAGCGGCCTGCGGGAGCGCCGCAGCCGGGCATAGCACCGGCCGTTCACCGCCAGGAGCCAGGCCAGCGTCACGGCGCTGCCGCCGATCCACACGGCGGCGACGACCTTCGTCCACGGCACGGCGGCGGTTTCCGCCGTATCGTCCTCCGTCGGGGCACTGTCCGGCAGCGGACGGCTCTCCAGCACCGCCGGGGTCAGCACGCTGCCGGTATCGACCGGCAGCAGCGCCTCCGCCTGCCGCACCAGGGGCAGGGCCGACGCGGCGGCGCTCAGGCTCAGATCGCTGGTACCGACGGTGAAGGGCAGCAGCAGCCGGGCCGCCGCCAGCAGCCACAGGGCATACAGCACCGCCGGGTGCAGATGGCGGCGCAGCACGCGCCGCAGCACCAGCGCCGCCGCCACCAGTGCCGTCGCGGACAACAGCCAGCCGGTCATGGCTCCACCTCCTCCGCCTTGCGCAGGATGGCGTGCAGCTGGTCGATCTCTTGCTGGGTGAGCTGCTGCTTCTCGGTCATGGCGCTGAGCAGCAGGCCAAGGCTGCCGTGATAGACCCGGTCGAGAAACGCCTCGGTCTCCTGGCGCACGGCGCTGTCACGGGGCGTCAGGGCCCGGTAAACGTTGACGCCGTCCTGGGTGCGGCAGTCGATGGCCCCCTTCTCCGTCATGCGCCGCAGCATGGTCAGCGTGGTGCTGCGGCTCCATCCGGCGTTCTGCGCCATATAGTCCACCGCCTGCCGCCCGGTGCAGGTCTCGTTCTGCCACAGGCATTCCATCAGCCGCCACTCGGTGGGCGTAAAGCTGGTTCCCGTTTGGGACATGGGCATTACCTCCTGTTTACGTTGTAAACACAGTATAGCATGTGCTGTTTACATTGTCAACAGGAGGATGGGGAGGGAGCGTCTCGTAGGGGCGACCCTTG
>USAT01000046.1 GCA_900552725.1 uncultured Eubacteriales bacterium
GCGGGAAACCCCGACTTTCTGGTACTGGACGAGCCGGTCAACGGCCTGGATCCCCAGGGCATCGTCGAGATGCGGGAGCTGATTTTGAAGCTGAACCGGGAACACGGCATCACCGTGCTGATCTCCAGCCACATCCTTGACGAGCTGTCCCGTCTGGCCACCCACTATGGCTTTATCGACGGCGGGCGCATGGTGAAGGAGATGAGCGCCGCGGAGCTGGAGTCCCACTGCCGCAAGTGCATCCGGGTGGAGGCCAGCAGCAGCCGGATCCTGGCGCGGGTGCTGGACGGCTTCGGTGCGGAGTACCGCGTGGTGGACGACGCCCAGGTGGACATCTTTGCCGATGTCCCGGTCTCGGAGCTGGCGGCGGCAGCGCAGCGTGAGGGCTGCGTGATCCGCAGCATGAAGGAGCGGGACGAGAGCCTGGAGAGCTTTTATATGAACCTGGTGGGAGGTGGATGCCATGCGTAAGCTGCTGAGAGCCGATCTGTTCTGCCTGCGCAGGAGCCGCGTGCTTTGGCTGTGCATGGCGGCAGCCTTTGTCATCTCCGCCATATTCCTGCTGCGGCTCAGCACGGATAACGAAAACATGCGGACACTGGACGACGCGTTTTTGCAGCTGCTTCCCTTTTTGTCCATCCTGCACGCGGCCTTTATCGGCCTCTTCCTGGGAGTCGAATATCAGGACGGTACCATGCGCAACAAGCTGGTCGTGGGCCACTCACGGCGCGCGGTATACGGCGCCTATCTGATCACCGGCACGGTGGGCTGCTTTGCCATCCTGTTGGCATGGGCGGCCAGCGTGGTGATCGGCGTGGTCAAATTCGGCTGGTTCGCCGCCCCGGCAGGCACGCTGCTGCTGTATTCCGCTGTCATCCTGCTGCTGACCGCGGCGGAAGCTGCTATCCTGACGCTGCTGTGCCTGCTGGTCACCAACCGCGCCGTGTCCGGCGTGGCCGCCATCCTGCTGGCGCTGGCACTGCTGATCCTGGGCAGCAGCTTCTATAACGCCCTGTGCGAGCCGGAGACGATCTCCCCCGCCATTATGACGGAAAACGGCTTCGAGATCGGCGAACCGGAGCCCAACCCCGACTATATCTCCGGCACGCTGCGGACCGTGTATCAGTTCGCCGTGGACGCCCTGCCCTCCGGCCAGGCCATCCTGCTGGCCAATCAGGAGCTGGCACGGCCCGGCCTCTCCCTTGCCGCCTCCGCCGGGCTTATACTGCTGGTCAGCGCCATCGGCATGGCCATCTTCCGGCGAAAAGACTTGAAATAAGGAGTTTACTATGGAGCTTCCGTGGATCGTTCTGACCTGCGCCCTTGCGCTGGGCATTCTTTCCCTGCTGCTTTATCTGCTGTCGCTGCGCCGTTCCATCCGCGAGGTGGCGGAGGAGCTGGAGGAAAAGCTGCGGACGGATACGAATACGCTGATCTCCATCTCCACCGGCGACAAGGCCGTCCGGGCGCTGGCCGCCCAGATCAACCGGCAGCTTCAGGCGCTCCGCAGGGAGCGCCTGAAGCTGCAATCGGGCAACGACGAGCTGACCGCCGCCGTCACCAACATCTCCCACGATCTGCGCACACCGCTGACGGCCATCTGCGGGTATCTTGACCTGCTGGAGCAGAAGCCGCAGTCGGAGAAGTCCGAGCGGTATCTGGCCGTTATCCGGGAGCGGGCAGAGGCCATGCGGAGCCTGACGGAGGAGCTGTTCCGCTATTCCGTCATCACCGCCACGGCGGATACGCCGCGGCGGGAGCGGGTCTGCGTGAACGACATCCTGGAACAGAGCCTGGCCGGCTTTTACGGCGCGCTGTCCGCCCGGGGCATCACGCCGGAGATCCGGATGCCGGAGCAGGCGGTGGTGCGGGAGTTGGATGCCGCGGCGCTGCGGCGGGTGTTTGACAACATCGTCAGCAACGCCGCTAAATATTCCGGCGGCGACCTTGCGGTCAGCCTGCTGCCGGACGGCACCGTCACCTTTTCCAACAGTGCGCCGTCCCTGAGCCGGGTGCAGGCCGGGCGGCTCTTCGACCGGTTTTACACCGTGGAGGCCGCCCGGGATTCCACGGGGCTGGGGCTGTCCATCGCCAGGCTGCTGGTGGAGCGGATGGGCGGCGCCATCACGGCGGAGTACGAAAATGGGCGGCTCTGCATCTGCACGGTCTTTCCGCAAGCGCAAAAAGAATAGCAAAAAACGTCGAGAGAGATCCGGCCCGGCGCGGTAGAATAGGCGCTGTAAGGAGTGGAAGCGTGTATGAAGGAACAGATCCTGGCTGTCCAGCGGATGCAGGACTACATCGAAAACCACAAGACCGAGGAGATCCGCCTGTCCGATCTTGCGCGGACATCGCTGTTCTCTCCTTGGTACGCCTATCGGCTGTTCCGGGACTGTCTGGGGCTGACGCCCACGGAGTACATCCGCAAGTACCGGCTCACCCAGGCGGCGAAGCAGCTGCGAGCTGGGAATGTCCGGGTCATCGACGCAGCGTTTGACGCGGGCTTTTCCAATGTGGACACCTTCACCCGGGCCTTTTACCGGGAGTTCGGCCTGAATCCCAGTGATTACATGCATCACCCGGTGCCGATCACGTTCTTCGTTCCTTACGGCGCAAAATACCGTGAACTGAGAAAGGAGACCATCGACGTGTCCAACATTCAACCTATTTTCATACAGGCCGTCCGCAAGCCGGAGCGCCTGTGCATCATTAAGCGTGGCCGGCAGGCGGAGGATTACTTCCCCTACTGTGAGGAGGTCAGCTGCGATGTGTGGGGCATCCTCATGAGCATGAAGTCCCTCTGCGGCGAGCCGGTGGCCATGTGGCTGCCGCCCAAGTACAGAGCGCCCGGCACCTCCACCTATGTGCAGGGCGTAGAGGTGGAGACCGACTACATGGGCATCATCCCAGAGGGCTTCGACACCATCCGCCTGCCGGAGGCGGAGTACCTGATGTTCCAGGGACAGCCCTTCCGGGAGGAGGACTACTGCCAGGCCATCCGCACCGTGCAGGCCGCCATGGACGGCTACGACCCGTCTGTCGTCGGCTATCGCTGGGACGACGAAAATCCCCGCATCCAGCTGGAGCCCCGCGGCCAGCGGGGTTATATCGAGCTGCGGGCCGTCAGGAGGCTGGAGCAATGAGCGACGCGATCTTTGCGCAGGGCCTCACCAAAGCCTATGACGGAAAAACCGTGGTGGATCATCTGGATCTCACGGTAAAAAGCGGCACGGTGTTCGGCCTGCTGGGCGCCAACGGCGCCGGAAAAAGCACCACCATCGAGTGCATGCTGGGCACGAAGCAGGCCGACACGGGGACGGTGCGTCTGTTGGGCCAGGCCCCGGAGAAGCACCGCCGCCAGCTCTTCCAGCGCATTGGCGTGCAGTTTCAGGAGGGGAACTATCATCCGGAGATCAAGGTCTCCGAGCTTTGTGAGGAGACCGCTAGCCTGTACCGTTCCCCTGCCGACTGGCGGAAGCTGTGTCAGCAGTTCGGCATCGGCGGCAAGTGCGGCGCGGCGGTAAAAAGTCTCTCCGGCGGTGAGCGGCAGCGGCTCTTCATCGTGCTGGCGCTGCTCCCCCGGCCGGAGCTGGTATTTCTGGATGAGCTGACCACCGGCCTTGACGCCAAGGCCCGCCGGGGCGTGTGGAAAGCGCTGGGATCCCTGAAGGAGCAGGGCCTGACGATCTTCCTGACGTCCCACTTCATGGACGAGGTGGAGGCGCTGTGCGACGAGATCTGCATCCTGAAAAAGGGCACTCCCGTTTTTCGCGGCACCGTGGCGCAGGCGAAGGCAACGAGCGGCTGCGAACGCTTCGAGGACGCCTATCTGCGGCTGTCGGATGAGGAGGTGGACGCATGAAACGCTTTTTCACCTTCCTGAAAACGGAGCTGAAGCTGAACCTGCGGGACATGAACATGCCCATTTTCGCCGTCATCATGCCGCTGGTGATCTTCCTTATCCTGGGCATCATCTACGGCACAAAGCCCGCCTATGACGGCGCGGACTACACCTTCCTGGAGCAGTCCTTCGGGGCGGTCGGCGTCGTCGCCATCTGTGCGGGCGGCTTGATGGGGCTGCCGCAGGCGGTGTCATCATTGCGAGAGCTGAAAGTCCTCAAGCGCTTCCGCGTCACGCCGGTCAGCCCGGTATTCGTTCTGGGTGTCGAGCTGTCCATGTATGTCGTCTACTGTATCGTGTCGCTGGTGACATTGGCCGCGGTGTCGCTCCTGTGGGGCGTGCGGCTGCATGGCTCGCTGCCGGCGTTTCTGGGCAGCTGGGCGCTCACCATGCTCTCGACGCTTTCCGTCGGTATGCTGGTGGGCGGCGTGGCAAAGGATGTCAAGCAGGCCAGCGTCATCGCCTCCATCCTCTACTTCCCTATGCTGATTTTTTCCGGCACCACGCTGCCCCTTGAGGTGATGCCGACGGCAATGCAGAAGGTTGTCAGTTTCTTCCCCCTGACCCAGAGTCTCACCATGATGAAGAACGCCTTTCTGGGCATCGGCATGGGGAACATTCTGGTCCCCGTCTGCGTGATGCTGGGGCTTACCGCGCTGTGCACTGCGCTGGCCGTCCGGTTCTTCCGTTGGGAATAGCTAAGGCGGACGGGTGCTTCGGGCGTTCTCGCCAAAGCGGGCATCTCATCATTGACAATCGGTTCTGTTTATACTATAATATTCGATGCATATTGTATGATATGCATCGGATATTATGTTTATTGTCTGAAACGGAGGCGTCGGAACAGCTGGATGCCACAAAAACGGCTTGTATTGCGTTTCTATTTCAGAAGGTCCCACAGCCGAAAATGACCGCAGCGCTGCCGGGAACCCCATCACGCGAAAGGAGCAAATTATGAAACACTTTTTGAAAACAACTGTGACGCTGCTGACGGCAGCACTGCTGTGCGCCGCCCTTATGACGGGGTGCACCCGCCTGACGGAGGCGAAGGACAACACCCCCTCGACAACAGGCACCCCGTCGGCGGCCGGGGAATTCGGCGTGTATGTGAAGCTGGAGCGGGACGACGCCAACTCCGTCTACATCCACGGCGGCAGCTTCTCGAAGGTGTGCGAGAACGCCGACGGCTCGCCGCTGAAGGCCGGAGAATGGATCTTCACCGGCGAGGATCTGGTGGAGCTCTCCCGGAAGGATCACTGCGCCGTCCTCTTTACCGTGGGGGCGACGGACGCGAATGACACCCTGCTGGGCGAGGGCACGTTCCTCTACGATGAGTCGCAGGAGAAGCTGTATGTGACCATCGGCGCCGACGGCGTGACCTGCTCCACCTCCGACGCGCCCGACGCGGTGGCCGACGTGGCGCCGGTGCTGACGCTGCCCATTCTGGGCGAGATCGACACGACCGTGACGGTGGGCACCTCCGGCTCCTCCCTGACGGCGGTGCAGGCGGCGGTCAAGCTGCTGACCTGGGGCGCGGACACGGGTCTTGGCGCCAGCGAGATCAGCGACGCGGCCATCACATGGCTGTCCGCCAGGAACGACGGCCTGGAGGAGTTCCTGCAAAAGCTGTCGCTGGTGGACGATGCCTGTCAGAAGCTGATGACCGACGAGGCCCAGGCCATGATGGACAGCGCCGGATGCGGCGACACCCCCATCACCTGGGGCAGCCAGCCGCTGGACGCCGTGGAGGCCATCATGCAGGCGGCGGGCCTGCGGTAAGAACCCAGAAAGCGCCGCCTATAACGCCCGTCCACGGCGCTTTTCCCTGTCCCCTATTGACAGGCGCCGCTTTTGCGTATATAATCCGCAATATATAACAGGCAATGTGCAATATATTGCGGAAAGGATGGTATGCAATGGCGCCGAAGAATAAGTTTACGAAGGCAGAAATGGTGGAGGCCGCCCTGCGTGTGGTACGGGCAAGAGGGATCGAGGGGTTGACCGCGAAAACCATGGCGAACGAGCTTGGCACCTCTACACAGCCGATCTTCACCGGCTTTGGCTCTATGGACGGCGTCAGGCAGGAGGTCTATGCCGCCGCAGTGGGCGTGTATGACCGCTACGCAAGCGCGGGTCTGCAGGAGGCGCTCCCCTTCTTCGGCGTTGGGATGCAGTACATCCGGTTCGCACGGGAGGAGCCCGCGCTGTACCGTCTGCTGTTTTTGCTGCGGACACAGGAGAAGGACCGCGGCGCCATGCAGGCTATGGCACATTTGCAGGAGCTGGTTCGCCCCACGCTGACAGAGATCTATCACATCAGCGATCAGGAGGCCGATCTGTATTTCCGCGACCTGTGGCTGGTGGTACACAGTTTGGCTACGCTGATCGTGACCGGCGACTGCCCCTACTCTGACCAGGAGATTGGACAGATCCTGACGGGCTTCAGCGTCAGCATCTGCAAGTCCATCAAGGAGATCCCCGGCTTTGCGGCGGGTACCTTTGACCGGGACGCGACCTTTCGCTCACTGGTGAGCCGCTGAATCCGGCGGGCTTGAGAAACGCGGCAAGGCGCGCATATGAAAATTCTTGTTTTGAACGGCAGTCCCAAGGGTAAGAAAAGTGACACCATGCACATCACCCGTGCCTTTCTGGCGGGGATGCGGGAGGCCGCGCCCCAGGAGGTGCGGACCATTGACGTCATCGACCGGCACATCGAATTCTGCCGGGGCTGCTTCACCTGCAAGCGAAGCGGCGAGCAGTGCGTCATCGACGACATGAGGGGTATTCTGGAGCAGATGCTTGCCAGCGAGGTGCTGCTGTTCAGCTTTTCCCTTCACAGCTACGGGATGCCCGCGGCGCTGAAGAGCCTTGTTGACCGGATGCTGCCCCTCTCCTCCATGGCCATGGCCCAGGTGAAAGGGCGCTATGTCCATGTGGGACAGCGGGACTATTCGCAGCTGCGCTTTCTGATGATCTGCGGCTGCGGCTTCCCCAACAGCCGGCGCAATTTTGAGCCTGCCGTCCGGCAGTTCGAGCTGCTGTTTCCCCATGGCCGCACCATCCTGACGGTGCCGGAAAGCCCTATGTTCAGTGCGCCGGAGGCCGCCGCGGTAACTGCGCCCCGGCTGGCGCTGGTGCGGGAGGCCGGACGGCAGTATGCGGAGCGCGGCGTGATCGACACGGCGCTGCTGGCCCAGATCGGCACGCCCATGATCCCGGAGGAGACCTACGCCGGGATCGTCAACGGCGGCGCGTGACCCATGCCTTCCCCATTGCCGGAAAAAATCCCCGCGCATCGCAAAAATCCTCTTGACAAGTAACCGTTTGGTAACTATAATAAAAGTTACCAAACGGTTACTTCTACGAGGAGGCATGAGCATGGCCGAAGGAACGAAAGCGCGTATTTTAGAGGCGGCACTGGCACTGTTTGCCCAAAACGGGTATCTGGGCACGTCCATGAGCGACATCGCCGGACAGCTGGGCATCACCAAGGCGGCGCTGTACAAGCACTATGCCAGCAAGCAGGATATCCTGGATCGGATCGTGGAGCGGATGAACGAGATGGACGATGAACGGGCCAAGGCGTATGAAATGCCGGAGACGGCGCCGGACGGCTTTGCGGAGGCGTATCTCCATACGCCAGTGGAAAAGATCCGGACCTACAGCGCGGCGCAGTTCGACCACTGGACGAAGGAGCCGTTTGCCGCCAACTTCCGCAAAATGCTGACGCTGGAGCAGTACCGCGACCCGGCGCTGGCCCGGCTCTATCAGAACTATCTTGCCGCCGGGCCGCTGGCGTACATGGCGGCGATCTTTCGAAAGCTGACGGATTCCGACCAGGCGGCCATGGAGCTGGCGCTGGCGTTCTACGGGCCCATGTACCTGCTGTACAGCGTATACGACGGCGCGGAGGACAAGGACAGCGTCTCTCCCCTGCTGGATGCCCACATCGACCGGTTCATCGCCACGGTGGAGGCCGGACGCTGGAAGGACGGGATAGCGCCGTGAGCGCGTCATCCACGCGAAGAATTTCATCATCGAGGCCAAGGAAGCCAGACGCTAAGACGCAGTGCCGATCGTAAGGACGATCTTGCGCCGCGTCTTACTCTTTTGAAAGGAAGATCCTATGAACGCGATCATTTACACCACCAACACAGGCAGCACCAGGCACTATGCCAAGCTGCTGGGCCGGGAGACCGGACTGCCGGTCTACTCTTCTGCCGAGGCAAAAAAGACGCTCTCCGCCGGGGCGTCGGTCATCTATCTGGGCTGGATCATGGCGGGGTCCGTCAAGGGCTATGCCGCCGCGGCCAGGCGCTATCGCATTGAGGCCGTCTGCGGTGTGGGCATGGGCCGGACGGGCACGCAGGAGGACAGCGTGCGGCAAAAGACGGCGGTGCCCGCCGGTATCCCGGTGTTCACCCTGCAGGGCAACTTTGACGTGAAGCAACTCCACGGCGTCTACCGCCCCATGATGGAGATCATGGTGAAAACGGCGGGCAAGGCCCTTGCCGAAAAGACGGACCGCACGCCGGAGGAGGACGACATGCTGGACATGATGCGCCACGGCAGCGAACGGGTCAAACCGGAAAATCTGAAGGCCGTACTGGACTGGTACGGCGCACGAAAATGAAAGGAGTATGACTATGAAATACAGAATCATCGCCGCCCTGCTGGCGGCACTGCTGGTGCTCTCGCTTACCGGCTGCGGCAGTATACCTGCCCCGGCCGCCCCGGCGCAGGGGGACGCGCCCGGTCAGCAGACAGACACCTCCGCTGACGCGGACGCACCGGCGGAAGATGCCGCCGGGGATGCGGACACCGATGAGGACGCCTGGAAGGCGGAATTTGAAAAGAGCCTGCTGGACAACTACAACGTCACGCCGGATCACTATGAGGAGCTGGAGGGCGGTGTCTATCAGGTCTATGTGGAGATGGACGGCAAGGTCATCCCCTTCGTCGTGGTCGACCCCGCCACCGGCGACTATCACGGCTGAAACGCATTCGTCATATAAAAAAGCAGCGCCGGTCTGGCGCTGCTTTTCTTCTTTCTGTGGGGTGCTTATTCGCCTGCGGGCGTCCGCTTTTTCCGCGCGGCGCGGCGGCGCAGGAGCAGCACCGCGCCTGCGGCCAGCAGGAGCGTTCCGCCGCCTGCCGCCCAGCTGGGTATAGTCGGCGATGGCCACCATGGACAGGCAGTCCGACACGCGGCTGCCGGAGCCCACGATGCCGCCCACATACTTGCGGCCCGTCAGGGTGCATTTGGCGTAGCTGTGGCGGATGGAGGACAGGGACAGGCCGCACACGCCGCCCACATAGTCGCCGTTTTCACTGGATACGGGGCCGTAGCCGCCGCAGTCGGACACGGTGCCCAGATCCATGCGGCCCACCAGTCCCCCGGCGCAGCTCTTCTTGGCCTGTACCGCGCCCTAGTTGTCGCAGGACAGCAATATGGCGCGGGTCTGGTAGGTAAAGCGGGTTGTGCGGTGCTCATTGGACAGGAGGTCGTCCTCCGGGTCAAGGTCATACTCGATGGCCATGGAGCCCGCCAGGCCTCCTACGTTCCGGTCGGCCTCCACGCTGCCGTAGTTGGTACATTCCAGCACCTTGCCACGGGTGGCGCTCTGCAGGCTCTCCTCGGACACGTCCTCGTACACGTCGGTATAGTCCACGTTCTGGGTATTATTCAGCACGTTGAGGAACAGGTTCATGACCTTCATGAACTGGTTGTTGATGGCCCGCACGTCGGACAGCAGAGCCGTGGTGGCGCTGGACATCTCGCCGTTCAGGGCGGTCAGCTCGTTGCTGATGCCGGTCAGGGCGGTGTTCAGGCTGTCGGAGCTGTCGCCGAAGCCGTCGCCCAGACCAGTGAAGGAGCCGGGATTCTCGCCGGACAGCTCCTGGGCCCACTGGGCCAGCCGGGTGAAGGCGCTGGTCAGGTAGGTAGACGCCTGCTGGGCGTTGGCCAGCACCTCGTCCAGTTGGTCAAACACCGGGCCCATCTGGGCGTTGATTTCCCGCAGGGTACCCATGGCGTCGGCCAGGGCGTTCATGGCACTGCTGAAATGGCCAGAGGCACCGGCAAAGGAGCCCATGGCGCTGCGGAGATAGCCCAGGATCTGGCGCAATGTCTCCAGGTTCTGCTCCCGCAGGGCGCTGAAATTGGTGTGGACAAGCAGATCCACCAGGTCGCGAATCGTCGTACCATAGCAGTCCAGCACGGTCTTCAGGCCGGCCTTCAGCTGCGCCTTGGTATCCGGCGTCACCGCGCCGCTGATGCCGATCTCCTCCAGGGCGCGACCGATAGTGGTCTCCAGGGTCAGCACCGCCTCGCGCAGCGCGGCGATGTCGTCCCGCACCGGCTGGGTATCCGGCTTAGCCACACCGCCCTCCATCAGGGCAAAGGCGTTTTCCAGGGCGGTCAGGCCGCTCTCCAGATCGTCGCAGCCCTGGGCGAGCTCACGGCAGGCGTCCTGCAACTGGGCCAGCAGTTGGTCGTTGTATTCCTCCATGCCGTCCAGTGTGTCCAGAAGCTGCCGCAGTGCGGCGATGGCCTGGGTGGTGCTGTCAGAGGCCGCCGCCAGATCCTCCATGATGGGGGCCGCCTTGGCCAGGTACCGCTCCACCAGCAGCAGGATATTGTTGGCGGTGTCCACGTTGCTGTCCACGAAATCTCCCAGCTGGCCGGTCATATTGTGGGCGCTGTCACGGGCGGCGTCGGCATAGCCGGAGATGCGGGTGATGCGGCCGGACACGGTGTCGGAGGCGGACTGGGCGTCGTCCAGGGTGGCGTCGATGAGATTGTGCAGGCCGTTCAGCTCGGTCTGCAGCTCCTCCAGACCGTTGGAGGAGAACTGCAGGGTGATGTCCGGGGCCATCTGGCCCACGATGCCGCCCACGTCCTTGCGGCCCTGCACCTTGCCGCGGTTGACGCAGCTTGCCATGTAGCCGTTCTGGCGGCCCGCGATGCCGCCCACGTTGTAGCCCACATGGGGATAGCCCACCGCGCCCAGGTTGGTGCAGCTCTGCAGGATGCCGTTGGAATAGCCCGCCACGCCGCCGGTGTCGGTGGTGACGGCGTTCTCCTTCACGTCCTCCCGCTTCAGCAGGGTATAGATGGTGCTCTCCACGTCCTCCAGGCCGGAGGACAGGTCCTCCTCGCTGACGGCGGTGTTCACCGCCGCCTTGTTGGTGCAGTTCAGCACCGTTCCGGCGTTCTGTCCGGCGATGCCGCCGGTAAAGCGGGTGCCCCGCACCACGCCGGAGGTCTGGCACAGGGAGATGGTACCGCCGGTCTCGTTCTTTCCGGCGATGCCGCCCACATAGTCGCCGCCCATGACGATGCCGGAGAAGGCGCAGTTGTCAATGGTACCGGCGTTGGTACCGGCGATACCGCCCACCTGCGTCTGGGTGCCGGAGGGGGTAATGTCGCCCCGGACGGTCAGGTTCTTCACCACCGCGCCGGTCTCGACGCGGCTGAAAAGGCCGTAGCCGGAGGCGCTGTCCGTCAGGGAGAGGCTGTAAATATGGTAGCCTTGATGAGGCAGATGCCCATGTCGGGGCCGATCTTGAACTGCATGAACAGCATGGCCGCCAGGCCGCCCACGGTGGTCAGGGAGCTGGCGCTGATCTCCGGGATGGCGCGGCTGAGGACGGCGATGGCCGCCTCGCGGACGGGCATGGTCTCCCGCTGCTCCTTGAAGTGGTTGCACAGGATCACCGCGTAGTCCAGGCTCAGGGCCAGCTGCAGAATACTGGTGACGGAGTTGGACACAAAGGAGATCTTGCCCAGCAGGAAGTTGGTGCCCTGGTTCAATATCATGGCGATGACGAAGGTCAGCAGCAGCACCGGCACCTCGCCATAGGTCTGGGAGGTGAACAGCAGCACCGCCACCACGATGACCGCCACATACACCATGATGACGCTGACCTCGCTGGCGATGGTATCCTGCAGGGTGTTGCCCAGGTCGGTGGAGATATACAGGTCATAGCCGGACAGGGTGTCCTTCACCGCGTCCAGGGCCGCCAGGCAGGCGTCGTCCGTCTCGTCATAGTCGAAGGTAACGGTGTAAAGGGCGGCGGCATTGCTGTAATGGTCGGTGGTCTCGTCGAAATCCACGCTCTGGACGCCCTTCACGTCGGCGATGGTGTCCCGCAGCGCTTCCGCCGCGTCATAGGTGATGTTATCCACCATGACCTCCGCCGTGCCGTAGGTGGTAAATTCCGCCGCCATCACGTTCAGGGCCTGCTTCGTCTCGGCGTCATCCGGCAGGAATGCCGTCAGATCGTTCTCCACCTCCACCCAGTTGCGGGAAAAGGCGGAGAAGATCAGTGCGATGACGGTCAGCAGGAAAAACAGGTTCCGCTTATCCACGATAAACGTCGCCAGGCTCTCCATAAAGGTCTGTTTATGCTTGGTCTGCTGTGCCATGTGCTTGATGCTCCTTTTCCGTTGCTTCCTCAATCTTCTGTCCCTGCAGCGGCATGTGGACGACGCCGATGTGGATGACGCCCCGCAGCACCGCGCCCTCGTCGCGGAGCCGTGTCTCGCACGCGAAGGCGTTCAGCGCCGTCTGCAGCGTGTGCCGCAGCGTCAGGGTCTCCCCTTCCCGGCTACCGGTCACGGGGTTGTTCACCCCCAGCAGCGACAGTGTGCCGGTCACAGCGCCGCCGCGCTCGTATAGAATCAATGTGCCGCCGCGCTCTCCCAGCGGGCTCTCTACGATCACATGATATCGGGCCATAGGGCACCTCCCGTTTCAAATCAACGGTGAAAGGATACCGGAATCGGCCTGAAAATGCAAAGGTCAAACGGCTCGTCCGTGTCACAATTCTGACAGGGACAAGACGTTTGACCTGAAACGTATTGTATGGTATAATTCCGGTACCAACAGTTAAGGAGGTATCTGTCGTGGAGAAGCGCACCTATGCCGCGTCCGACCAGGCCAAGCACGCCCTGGCGGCGGCGCTGAAGGAGCTGATGGCCCAGAAGCCCATCGACAAGATCACCATTCACGACATCACCGAGCGCTGCGGCATCCGGCGGCAGAATTTTTACTACCACTTCGAGGATATGTACGATCTCATGCGCTGGATGTTCCAAGAAGAGGCCATGTCTCTGTGCGCCAGCATGAGGGGACGCTGCTGTGGCAGGAGGGCCTTCTGCAGCTCTTCCGATATATTGAGGAGAATAAGGCGGTGTGCCTGTGCGCCCTGCGGTCGGTGGGCCGGGAGCATCTCAAGCGGTTCTTTGAGACGGACATCCACGCCATCATCCACCGCACGGTAGAGCAGTTCGGCCACGAGGTGGGCGCCATCAGCGCCGGCGTCACGGAATCCGACGTGGAGCTGGTGACGCACTTCTATGTGGTGGCCCTGACGGGCATGCTGGAGAGCTGGCTTCTGGGCGAGATCGACCGCACGCCGGAGGAGCTGATCCGTTCCGCCGACTGCATCCTGCAGGACCATGTGCAGGGCGCCAAGCTGCGGTACGGGGTAATGAAAGCCGGAGAATAGGGATCAGGGGCGAAGAAACCTCAGCGGTGCAAGTCATTCCGTCTGATCACCAGAATTACACATAATAAGAAACACCATCCGAATGGATGGTGTTTCTTATTATGTTGGCGCTACCTATTTTCCCGGGCCGTCTCCAGCCAAGTATTGTGGGCAGAAGCGAGCTTAACTTCCGTGTTCGGGATGGGAACGGGTGGACCCTCGCCCTAATCAGCACCAACTTGTCAGCACAGCAGTGTTCCGTCATGCCGACCAAGTGCAATTTCTTGCACCCTGAAAACCGAACAATGTATCGTCATGGATTGGAGAAGGCTTAGATTGCCTGCACAAATTGTAGGTCAAGCCCTCGGGCTATTAGTACCGGTCAGCTGCATACATTACTGCACTTTCACCTCCGGCCTATCAACCAGATCGTCTCTCTGGGCCCTTACTCCATAAAGGATGAGAGATCTCATCTTAGGGAGAGTTTCACGCTTAGATGCTTTCAGCGTTTATCTCGTCCGTACTTAGCTACCCAGCTATGCCCTTGGCAGAACAACTGGTGCACCAGAGGTACGTCCATCCCGGTCCTCTCGTACTAAGGACAGCTCCCTTCAAATCTCTTACGCCCG